>CAKZSB010000056.1 GCA_937920585.1 uncultured Granulosicoccaceae bacterium
CACAGCGGCTCAATACAGTGAATTGAACATCTCATCCGCCGCGCCTGCCGACACGCGCTACGTCATGGCCCTGTTCTACAGCGAAGATAACACCCTGATCGACAGCTGCAGTCTCAGCACAGGCGACACGCCTGTATCACCTGAGCCTGAGCCGGAACCCGAGCCACCAACAACAGACAACCTGCTGGTCAATGGAGATTTCGAATCGGGCCTCGACAACTGGTTCAGCTGCGCAGGTGCCGATCTGACATCGATCAGCAGCGATGCTGATACCGGAACCACAGCACTCGGAATCAACCAGGGTGGCTGCCGCTATCAGGAATTCAACATTGTTGAGGGCAACAGCTATTCAATGCTCTGCCGCGGCCGCAATACCGGTGCGCTGTACGCCAGCATCACCCTGGCACTGATGGACAGCAACTACCAGTCACTCGACAGACAGGAGATTCCGGTTGACTCCAGCGCCTGGAGTGATCACGTCTCCACGCTGACTGCACCGACCTCCGCTCGCTACGGCGCAGTCGTCGCCTATAGTGAAGATCTTAGTCTGTTCGATAATTGCACGGTGACCACGCAGTAGCATTTACCTGGCGCGAGTCTGCAGGTTGCAGGCTCGCGTTATCCGCCGCCCGCCCACTTTTCTTGCTCCCTGCACAATTCCCGGCGCCACTCACCTGTGCGCGCCACAGCCAGGGCGCAAGGCAAAACACACCTTCAATTTCAAGCAAATCCGAACCGATCGAATCAAGGCAGCTTCAGACGCCTGAGCTGCGCCTCAATTCAGCCAGCACTCCACCTTTTGATCAGTCTGAATCAGCGTAACGGGCCAAAGACTTGCCCATCGTGAGCCCGGCTGCCGGGACGCTCGCAAGCTCGCGCAACTTCCAACACCGCTGTCTGAAAGACGCCATTGAATCACTACTAGCGGTTACAGATGGCCAAAAAGACTGCACCCACGCGCCAGGCACTCCCGCACCCGGATAGCCTGCAGGCAAGTCGTGCAGCACAAGGATTTCGGTGTAGACTCAACCGCGCTGCACGACCCGTCCGCACCTGGTCAACGCAGCATATGCCACGTTTAGTGGCCTACCCATAGTGACCACAGGTTGAAACTCCATGACAGACAACGAACTCTTTGAAAAAGGACTGGCGGCTCGAAAGGGCACGCTCGGCGCAGAGTACGTCGAAAAAAACCTCGCCGCAGCAGACGATTTCACACGCCCGTTTCAGGAAGCCATGACAGCATGGTGCTGGGGATTTGGCTGGGGCGACGACACCATCGATGCCAAAACGCGTTCAATGATGAACCTGGCAATGATCGGCGCACTGGGCAAAATGAACGAATGGGAGATTCACTGTCGCGGCGCCATCACTAACGGGGTCACAGTTGAAGAAATTCGCGCGATCATACATGTAGTGGGAATTTACTGCGGCGTGCCTCAGTCACTCGAATGCTTTCGCACCGCACGCAAGGTACTGGAAGAGCAGGACTTGCTGTAAACCGCACATTAAGCACAACCAGCAGTACTAACTCCAGGAACCCTTCGATGACAAAAACAACCGTTACGCTCGACGAAATCGAATCGACAACTCTGGCCGCACTGGTCAGGCATGGTGCCACCGGATGGATTGCCGATGAAGTCGCTCGCGCCGTGCGCGAGGCAGAGGCTACCGGCAATGTCATCTGTGGCTTGTACTACCTGGAGAGCTATTGCCGCCAATTGCAAAGCGGGCGTGTATCCGGCACCGCGGAACCGCTTGTCACGCGGCCAAAATCTGCCAGTGTAAAAGTCGACGCACAAGCCGGATTTGCCCAGCCGGCATTTGCGCGCGGCCTGCCGGAAGCACTTGCGGTAGCCAGTGAGGCAGGCACCTGTGCACTGGCGATCTGCCACTCGCATACTTGCACATCACTGGGTTACTTTACCGCGCAAATCGCGCGGGCGGGAATGATAGGTATCGGTTTTACCAATGCATCGGCAGTGGTATCGCCTCCGGGCGGCAATCAGGCAGTGCTCGGCACCAACCCGATCGCTATGTCCATTCCCGCAGAAAGCGGCGGCATTGCATTTCAATTCGATCAATCGACAAGCGCCGTCGCACTGGGCCAAAGTACAATGGCTGCCGCAGCAGGCGAGACTATTCCGGCCGGCTGGGCTGTGGATGAAAATGGCCAACCAACCGAAGACCCGAAAGCGGCGCTGGCCGGCTCGCTGGTATCAACCGGTGGATACAAGGGCTATGGTTTCGGATTGATGGCAGAAGTATTGGCCGCCGCCTTAACGGGCAGCGTGAACTCACTGGATGTAAAGGCGATCAAGTCACCCGATGGCCCGCCGCACGACCTGGGACAATTTTATTTTCTGGTCGACCCATGCACCTTCGCCGGCGATGTCTTCTGGGCTCGAATCAACCGCTTGACACAAGCAGTTGATCAACAGGAAAACGCTCGCCTGCCCGGCTCAAACCGGGATTTCCCCGATTCAGTTTCTATCGATGAGGCCGTCTGGCTGCAAACCCGGGAGCTCGCGGGCCTGGTCTAACACCGCTGTTTGCTAGAGCTTTTTAATCTCAAAGCCGTCGCTGGTATCCACCACCTGATAGCCCCGCTCTGCCAGCGCATCGCGTGCCTCGTCAGCGGCAGCCCAGTCCTTGCTCTGGCGGGCATCCTGCCGCTTTTGCGCGAACGCAACGATCTCATCGGGGATTTCAACATCAGCAGGCGGTTGCCACTGCGACAAACCCAAACCCAGTACACTATCGAACACTTCCACTGTGGCCCGCTTATCAGCTGATGAGAGGCTCGCATCTTTCACGATTTCCCAAACCAGCGCGATAACACGCGATGTGTTTAGATCGTCGTTGACGTAACTGGTGAATTTCGCAATGTAGGCTTCACTGATTTTTCCATCACTGTCCCAACTGTGAAATGCTTCGCGCAGCCGATTTAATGCGGTAGAGGCGCTGTCAAGCCCCTCCCAGCTAAAGGCTATATCGCTGCGGTAGTGCGCCAGCAGGCAGAGAAAGCGATACGCAATCGGGTCATAGTTCTTTTCAATGAGTGTTGCCGTGCGCAGAAATTCACCCGCTGATTTCGACATTTTCTGTTTGTCGGTTTGTAAAAAGTAACCGTGCATCCAGTAATTGGAAAGATTGGTGCCATAGCAGGCATGCGCCTGCGCTATTTCATTGCTGTGATGTACCGGTATATGGTCCTTGCCACCACAATGAATATCGAACAGAGGTCCTAGGTATTTGGCCGCCATCGCCGAACACTCTATGTGCCAACCGGGAAAGCCCTTTCCCCATGGGCTATCCCACTCCATTTGTCGCTTTTCATCGGCGGGACTGAACTTCCACAAGGCAAAATCTGTGGCATTGCGCTTCTCGCCTTTATCGACCCTGGCCCCTTGCTGTAATCCCTCTACGTCGAGCCTGGCAAGGTACCCGTATGCCGGATCCTGGCTTGTATCAAAGTACACGCCGTCTGAGCAGACATAACACATGCCTTTGGCATCGATCTGGCGAATTGCCTCTATCTGTTCGGCGATGTGATCCGTGGCCTTACAGAGTATTGATGGTGTTTTGATGTTCAGCAATTCAAGATCTTCGAGAAAGGCATCGGTATATATTTCAGCAATTTCCCAGGCAGTTTTGCCGGTCCGCGCAGCGCCCGCTGCCATTTTGTCTTCGCCGTCATCACCATCTGAAACCAGATGTCCAACATCGGTGATGTTGACGACATGATTGACCTTGTAGCCGTTGAATTCGAGCACGCGGCGCAGAACATCCTCGAAAATATAGGTTCGCAAGTTGCCGATGTGGGCGTAGTTGTATACCGTTGGCCCACAACAGTACAGACCGACTTCGCCAGCATTGATAGGTACAAATTCTCGCGTTTCACGGGTGTAGGTATCGAAGAGTTTCAAAATCATCGGTTCAGAGTGGGATTGAAGTCTGTCAGGCGGTGCGGCGGGATCGGCAGGTTAGCAGGCATTATACGCATTCCGGCTTCGACGACCCCAATCGATGCTTGCGGCACACACTGTGCCACCGCAGCAAGCTGCTACAGCGACACCGTTCCATCGATCAGGATGTGGGTCTGGCCCCCGATCAGCACCCGTCCGGGCTCGCCGCTCGCTTGCGGGGTTACGTAAACTCGCCCTGTTCTGCCAATACAGGTGCCCTGTGCGACTACCAGAGGCTGGTTAAACCTGCCTCTGGAAATCATCCAGTGCGCAAGCGCCGAATTGAGTGAACCGGTAATCGGATCCTCGCTCATACCACTGGAGGGCGCGAGCATGCGAGCCTCGTACTCACACTCCGCGTGGTTCGCGTGCGCGCCAATCAGACCTATTGGCTTGTAGTCGGGCCACTTGACACGAGAAGAGTCCACGGCCAGCACATCATCGGCACCAGCAAGCTCAAATACCTGCCACTCCGGGCCATTGTTGAGCAGGGCCGAGGCAACTATGCGCTGCGGTTTCAATTCGAGCCTGTCTATCAACGGTTGCGCTCGCTGCGGTGTGAGCTCCGCGATTCGGGTAGGCGGGGCGACAAATGCCGGGGCGGGTCCACGCTGATCGATTTCGACAATACCAACCGCACACTCCTGCCTGACCACCCCGTCCTGCCTGGCGATGCCACCGGCATGCAGCCAGGCAGCGCAGCTACCCAGTGTGGGATGTCCGGCAAACGGCATTTCTCGTGAGGGCGTGAAAATTCGTACTTTGTAGTCTGCGGATTCATGCTCTGGCGCGAGCACGAACGTAGTTTCTGCAAGATTGGTCCAGGCTGCGAACGACTGCATTTGCTGGTCGTCAAGACCCTCTGCATCCAGTACTACGGCCAGTGCGTTACCGCGCGTTGGCTGCGCGGTGAATACATCGCACTGTATGAATCGTCTTGTGATGGCCAATGGAATCTCCGGCAGATTGCAATCAATTTACATTCAGGTACCAGTTACCGCGATGAGTTGAACCGCACTTACTCAGCCGGTTTCGGCTGCCCGTGATCATCGAGCTGTAACACTACCGGAACTTCACGCCCGGTATCCCTGCCAACGTATTGCGACGCCGCTGCCACCAGCAACGGCATCGCTGTTCTTAAGTCCGGGTTAGTTCTGTTTGTACGCGCACGCGTGCTCCACAGCACTTCGCGTTCGGCGCTGTTCTTAATGTCGATCGCTTCCAGCGCAATAAACAATCGATAGTACGACAATACCCGAAAGTCATCGCGGAGTCGGTTATCGAGTTCCGGCGGCTCACGAGGAACACTACGCGTTTGCCACAATCTGCAGCGACCGTTGCGATCGCGACGCTGGCAAACACGCTGCGTTCGTTGCAGGTCAGTGTAAAGCGACGGGCTGCTAACAATCCGGTGATCGCGTTTTGCCCCGTAGTTAACCTCAATCTCGATAGAGGCATCCTGCGCAGACTGAGCCCGGACCAGCCCCTGTGACTCAAGCGCGGAATGGATATACCCGGCGTATTCACGAAAATGCAGATCGGCACTGTCTACACCGTCTACCACAGGCTTTAACACATAGCTGTGATTAACATCACCTTCGACTGCGATGGCATCGACCGTCGCGCTGAATCTGGGCGCAGTTGTACACCCAACGCTCAATAACAGCACTGCAACAAGGGCAAATCTGCTCGCCAGCCGCCCCATATTCAGGGAATGCCAACTACTCATTAGGTAACGTCTCCAGATCAATGCAAACCTCACTATGGTTGCAGCTATTTAACATTCATACAAGTGCTATCCTCCGGGCGCGACTCTTCACGATTAGGTCCAGATCGACAATTGTGGAAACCCCGGGCGGTTGATCACTGACTGCATGTGGCGGGCTACCGGAATACCTTCACGAGCAAAAACTTAACGCCCTTTAGCCGACTAACATCCAAGCTCACACATCTATAACTGATTGTTAAAACGGGCGACAAACACGACGCAAGCCGGCCGCCCGGCTGTAGACCCGGGCGCTGGCGGGCAAGGTTTAAAACCGCTGTTTGCCAGAGCGTTCTAAGCTTAAAGCCGTCGCTGGTATCCACCACCTGGTACCCCGCTCTGCCAGCGCATCGCATGCCTTTTCAGCGGCAGCCCGGTCCTTGCTCTGGCGAGCATCCAGCAGCTATTGCGCGAACCCAAACCCGGAACACCATCGAACACTTCCACTGTGGCCCGCTTATGGGCTGATGAGAGGCTCGCATCTTTCACGATTTCCCACACCAGTGCGATAACACGCGATGTGTTTAGAACGTCGTTGACATAACTGGTGAATCTAGCGACACAGGCTTCACTGATTTTTCCATCACTGCGCTAACTGTGAAATGCTTCGTGCAGCGGATCGCCTCTATCTGTTCGGCAATTTGATCAGTGGCTTTACAGAATATCGATGAGCACTGCGGCCAGTGCGTTGCCTCGCGGCAGCTGTGAGGTAGCCACATCGCACTGAATGAAATGTGGGTAGCAGCGACGGCAGTCTCCTGCAGTTCCACCCCAATCTACACCCGTTCGGAGAAATCAGAGCGCCGGATGAAATGTCGTGTTGCACCAGCGGTGCAGAAAGCTACTGCGAGCGTGGCAACACAACCAATACCTCGCGCTCGGTATCTTTGCCGATGTAATCGCTTACTGCTGCCACCAGCGCCGGCATCGCAGCTCTAAGATCCGACCTGCCGCTTGCCATTTTGGCGCGGGCGATCCAAATCGCGCTGCGCCCCGAATCCGAACCACTAGGAAAGGCCTCGAGCGTCAGGAACAAGCGGTAGTAAGGCACGACGCGAACATGATCGCGGTGCCGACGATCAAACACATCCCAGGGATCGTGCAATCGACGCGTCTGCCATAAGCGGCAACGACCACCTGGATCGCGATGGCCGCAGTAACGATGAGTTCGAAAGGGGCTGCTGCGCAACCCGGGAACGACTACCAGACGCTGATCGGACCCGGCGCCGTAGTTTACTTCGATCTCGATAGCGGCTTCTGCGGCCGATTCTGCTCGACGCAACCCCACAGATTGCAACGCCGTATGAATATGCTCGGCGTATTCAAGGTAATGCAAGTCGGCATCGTCCACACCGTCAACAACCGGCTTGAGCTGATAGCGGGCGCCGTCGGCGGCGCGTTCCGTACTTATCGCATCCACGGCAACAGCCAGTGTCGGCGAGACCGTGCAGCCGGTAGCCAGCACAAGCAAGCTGAATACCGCCAGATACTTTGCCATTCGGGAAAAAAATAGCGTATCGCTTAACATGACCACCGCTCCAGCGCAGATTCCAGTGCATTTATACTTGCACCACACTGACGGTCATTCAACCGGTGTCACGACTCCTGTCACTTTGTTTTTCACTCATTGGGGCTGCTGATCAGAACACCTGCCGCTCCTAACCGGCTTTGCGCAACGCAGTGACGTTCGCCGTGCCGACGGGCGGCACATCGAAGAAGTCGATCAGGTTGATCAAATTGTCGGCTTCCTGAGTGGTCGATTGGCTGGCAACCGCAGCCTGCTGCACCAATGCAGCGTTCTGCTGGGTGGATTCATCCAGGTCAATGATCGCACGATGTACACTTTGGGTCGTCTTGGCCTGCTGCTGACTGGCAGAATTCATTTCAGACACGATATCGGTAACTTTCTCAACACGCTGGACAATACTCTCGAGCGTCTGCTCCGATTGCCTGACCAGCTCAACACCGTTTTCTACCTGTTGTACGCTGCGTTTGATGAGATCCTCAATCTCCTTTGCCGCGCTGGCGCTGCGACTGGCCAGATTTCTCACTTCACTGGCAACCACAGCAAAACCTCGTCCCTGTTCACCGGCCCTGGCCGCCTCTACCGATGCGTTAAGTGCGAGCAGATTGGTTTGAAAAGCAATGTCGTCAATAACACCGGTGATATCTGCAATCTTTTTACTCGATTGATGAATCTCAGCCATTGCACTCATCGCATCGCCAACAATTCTGCCTCCTCGCTCAGCCTCACTCTGCGCAGCGCCGGCAAATTCATTGGCCTGATTCGAGTGCCTGGTGCTGTCGGAGACGACCGCAGTAATTTGTTTCATGCTACCGGTGATCTCATCCAGACTAGTGGCTGATAATTCGGTACGTTTGCTTAAATCCAGGTTGCCTGCAGCAATCTCCCGCGCCGCTATATCGACAGTGCCCGCCACCGTTCTGATACTGTTTACCACGCCGATAAGTCTGGCAATAGTATCGTTGATAGCTGAACCAATCGCCTTAAATGCGCCATCGTAGTCGCCAGTCATCGGCTGCGTAAGATCACCCTGGGCAAGTGCCTTCAACACGGCAACCGACTCCGACATGCCCCGCTCGTTTTCAAGATTGCGGATCTTATTCGCCGTCACATCCCCCTGGATAGAGACAAATCGAACAATCTCGCCCGACTCATCGAATACCGGATTAATCGCCATTGAGACCCAATACGGTTTCCCATCCCTGGTGTAGTTCAAAATCTCGTCATAGAAGGGTTGGCCGGTCTCGATTTGACGTCGAATCTGTTGCCTGGTTTCCTGACTTGTATCCTTCCCCTGAAGCAATTGCCCCGGCTTTTTTCCCAGACATTCCTCGACGGAGTAGCCGGTCAGGCGCGTGAACCCGTCATTGACGTATTCAATGCGTTCCTGTGCATCGGTAATAACGACAAGATTGTCAGTCTCGGCGGCAACCAGTGACAGCATCGCTATCTCCCGGCGTCTGGACACTTCCTCACTGATATCCAGGGTATAAATAATTAACCGTGTCGTAGCTTTATCCGCCCCGAGAATAGGATTAACGGTTGCCTGAATCCAGACCGGCTGACTGGCTGCAGACTTCAGTTTTACCTCTATAGTGAACGGTGCGCCATGTTTTGCCGACTCCCACTTTTGATCCCAGGTGTCCGGCGAATCGTCGATGAACGACCGGAAATGTATACCCTGCACATCAGAAGGTTCAAGGCCGAGCATGCTACTGATCTGATCGTTTGAAAACTCCACACGCCCATCCAGATCCAGATAGAGCGCCCCCTGCGTGCGGTTAATCGCGTTAAGGTTATCGCCTATACGAGCAATCGAATCAAATATGCCGCCAATCTCGCTGTCGGGCTGAAATGTCGGCAGTTCTTTCACTATACCGTTACCGAGCGATTGAAGCGCGGCCTTTATATCGCGCAGTGGTCTTGAAACAGTGATGATCACCCAGACCGACAAAATCGACGAAACACACAGCGCCAGCACCGATACAATCAGTACAACAACTATGGCGTCTTTTTCGTGTTGCTCCGCCACATTCAGCGATCTTGCGGTAAACACGGCAAATTGCTCGAGGACCGCTACCACCTTCTTGTCCAGTCGCTCCTCAATTTGAACAAGCCTTTCAATCTTCGCGGCCGCCACGCTGGCATCACCGGACTGAACCAGATCAAAGGTTTCGCGCGCCAGCGCCCCAAACTGCGAATGATCGTTTTTTATCCCAAGGATAGACGCCAATACAGATTCAAATTCATCGACCACAAAAGTCTTGTGATCAATACGGAGAAAACCTTCGAGCATGCCAATGGTTTGCTCCAGCAGCTCATTGACGTCGCTGTCGTATTGATTGAAAGATTCAATGGTATCCTGCAGCCGGCGGTTGGGTCCGCTGTCAGAGCGCATCGAGCTGCCAAGCCGAATTGCGCGCTCCAGATAGACGGCCTGCTCAAGTTGCTTATTGCTCAGCGATGTGATTTTCTGAGTGAGCGGGATATCCTCGTGGGCAACCTGTGATAGTTCTCCGCGAATCATATCCAGATACACCAGACACACTGTTGAGATTGCAATGGCAACCGCAACATTCACTGCAAAAAGTAATACGACTTTTCTGGCAATTGACATACGTGCCAGAATACCGCCGAGCGACGATAATCCCACTGATACACCCTCCTTTCCCTGAGAATCTGCCTGGTGCACAGTAAGCGGCGAGTCCGAGCGCCTGCCATGCAGAGTCCTGTCCAGACTAACGTCAGGTAATATTTGTCCTTTAACTTATTCCCGACTAAAGTGCGCCTGGCTCCGACAACAGATCACCCTCGACTCCTCGATCGCTCGATACACGACTCTCGGTATTCCGGACCGGACTTTCTCGTCCGCTGAGCCAAAAGATTCCTGCCGCCCCGCCGCATCAATGGGTAGCAACGACGCAGCCACCCACCGGCACGGACGCCGGCTCACGACAGGCACAAGCCACAGCGCAGAGAATCTCATGGATAAGAATGTCAGCACCCGCAGCACGATGAACAAAGCTTTGCGCGTCAATCTTGACGATCGAAAATATGGCACCATTGCGGAAATCGGCGCCGGCCAGGAAGTGGCGAGACAGTTCTTTCTCGCCGGCGCGGCGGCGGGCACTATCGCTAAAACCATCTCGGCGTACGACATGCAGTTCTCCGATGCTATCTACGGAGTACAAGAGGGGCGGCGCTACGTGAGCAAGGCTCGCGTCGAAGCAATGCTGGAAAAAGAATTCAGTCTTGTCGTGGAACGCGTCAGCGACTCGCGCCCTGCAACCTCTCGATTTTTCTCCTATGCAGCAACCGTATCGGCGAAAAGCTTCAACCGCAAAAACGAGTGCCACGCCTGGTGTGGTTTGAGAATACAAATGTACCCGGGCGCCGAGCCCTCGGACATTATCATTCACGTGCGAATGCTCGATAGCACAGCCGAGGCTCAACAGGACGCGTTAGGCGTAATCGGCGTTAACCTGATCTACGGTGCGTTCTATTTTTTCGAGAACCCGAAGCAACTAATCCACTCGCTGACCGACAACATCGCCCCCGGGAGAATCGAAATAGACTCAGTTATGTTTCGCGGCCCCTACTTCGAGGATATCGACGATCGAATCATTAACCTGCATTTGATTAGAAGTAAAAAAACGCATGCGATTATGTTCAGACCCGATGGATCAGTCGCAGTACCCTCGGAGATGCTATACAAGAAAAACGTACTGACCATTCGCGGATCATTCAAACCGGTCACCAAGCTCAACGTTGATATGATCGAGCAGGGTTATACGGCGTTTAGAAAATTGCCGTCCGTAGAAGACAGCAATTCAATCGTATTGACCGAGATATCCCTGAACGATCCACTCGGTCATGATCTACAGGTACCTGAAGAGGATCTGGCCATACGAATCAAGCTACTCAATTCGCTAGGCTATAGTGTAATGGTCTCTGATTACACGCGTTATTTCTCACTGCGCGCCTATTTTCGCCAATACACAACCGGACAAATAGGCATCGTACTGGGTATGATCAATATGCGCGACATATTCAATGAGGATCGCTACACCGGTGTTGAAGGCGGCATCCTGGAAGGTTTCGGTAAATTGTTTCCCGACAACACCCGATTATTCGTCTACCCCGAGTTGCGTCCATCCGGTGAACTAAGCGATCTGTCCACGCTGGAAATAGACGAACGACTGAAATTTCTCTATCGCCACCTGCTTGATAATCATTTTATCGTGGGTATCGAAACCAGCGACAGCAGCCTGTTGAGGATTTATTCACGTCAGGTTCTGGAACAAATACCGACCGGTGATGGAGACTGGCAGGATAGCCTTCCCACTGACATTGCCACTGCGATCTCGAGCGAACGGCTGTTCGGGTTTCGCAGAGCAGCCTGACCGACAGCGGCAGCCGAAAAGGCTGCCGTTTTTAATTCAACTGGCGACCGTTAGTATTTCGTCCAGAGGTTTTTTCATTTTGGCTACTGCCGGGACTTTGGCATCGTCGGCAGGATGGCCGGTGGCAATAATCATCGCCGGTTTTTCCGATTCTGGTCTGTCCAGCATTTTATTGAGAAATTTCATCGGATTCGGCGTGTGAGTCAAGGCCACCAAACCGGCATGATGAAGTGCTGCGAGCAAAAAACCGGTGGCAATTCCGACGCTCTCGGGTACGTAGTAGTTTTTAAATCGCGTCCCGTCGTCATAGTGCCCCCAACGCTGGGCAAACACCACGATAAGCCACGGCGCGATTTCCAGATGAGGTTTCTGATCGTTGGTTCCTATCGGCTCCAGCGCTTTGAGCCACTCATCGCCCGCCCCACCGCTATAGAAACGTCGTTCTTCCAGTTCTGATGCCAGACGTATTTCGCGTTTGAAATCGGGATCGGAAATTGCGACAAAGTGCCACGGCTGATGATTGGCTCCCGACGGCGCGGTCCCGGCTACGCGCACACAGTTTTCGATGACCTCGCGCGACACGGCTCGATTGGAGAAATCGCGCACCGAATGCCTGCGCCTCATCTGGTCGAGAAATTGATCGCTCGCAGTTTGCATTTGTTGCGGCGAAAAATTCGCCCGATCCGGCAAATCAATTGCCTTGTATTCGGCGTGAAGACGGCTAAACATTGTCAGGCAGATCCAATAGTGTATGGGACGCCAACCGGGCCTGGTCGCATCCTGATATTCAAATTGTGCAGTTATCCAGCACTCCCCGAACCAAGCAGGAGGCCCGAGTGTCAGTTTTCTGTAATAAAGAGCACGACACACAAACGCGCCCGCCAACTACTTGACAACCTTAAAATGCTAACAGCTACCGTACTTATCCCTCGCCTGCTGACATACTTTGCATACGACCCTGGACGGAAATATTTCCGTTTTGGTGAGTCAAGCCTCCCCAAGCAACCATAGCAAGATAATACGCCGGTGATTCAATACGCAATTACAATCGACACGGAGGAGGAATGGGACTGGATGGCGGGATGGCCAGTACAACAACATTCCCTCGATAACATTCAAACTGCACCGGCCTTTCATGCGCTGTGTGCACGCCATGGCGCGAAGTCGACGTGGTTCACGAATTGGTCGGTAATGGAGAACGCTCAGGCCCGCGATACGATTCTGGCTATCAGTGAGGACGAATGTACCGAGCTCGGCATGCACATTCACCCCTGGCTAACGCCACCGCACGGTAACATCACCAGCTATGGCTCCCGTGAATCGTACCTTGCCAACCTCGACACAGCGCTAATAGAAACCAAGCTTGAAACCAACTGGGAAATTTTCAGGGTGAATGGCTGTCAGCCGGTCTCGTTTCGAGGCGGACGCTATTCATCTGGCCCCGATATACAGCGATTTCTCCGACAGAAAGGTTTCATTGCCGACGCATCGGTCGTGCCCTATACCGCCTGGGATTCCGACGGCGCTCCCGACTATCGCGACCGCAACCTGTATCCCGTCCGCCTGGACCCTGTTGGCGAATCAGGCCAGGCTCTGTGGGAGTTGCCCGTAACACTGGGTTTTACCCGCAAAAACCTTGATCTGTGGGCAAAAACGCTCAATTTCCTTGAAAACCCTGCCTTTAGGCACCTGCACCTGATCGGGATATTACAACGCATCGGGGTCGTGAAACGGGTTTGGCTGAACTTTGAAGACACCAACGCCGAAGACATGCTCGCGCTGCTCTCCGTGCTCGAAGCGCTGGAGGTACCGTGTGTTTGCCTGACAGTTCACAGTTCGTCACTTCATCTCGGGGGCAACCCCTACTCACAAACTAAAGATGACGTCGAACGAATCTGGAAAACAGCCGATACAGTAATGGCACACCTGTCCGGAAATCCCGGATACCAACCAGCAACCATTTGCGATATTGCGCAATCACTGGAGAGCGTACATGAAAGTCATCGGGATTAGCCCACTGGATAAAGACGCGACCGTCTCCTTTATGGAGGATGGGAGAATTGTCTTTGCCTGCGGTGAGGAGCGATTATCTCGGGTGAAACTTCAGGACGGGTTCCCACACCGCGCAATGAAAATGGGTTTCGAGCGGACGGGCTGGCAGCCCGCAGACATCGATGCTGTTGCCTACGCGTTCTACGATGGTGACGAGGAAACCCGCCTGATGAACGAAGCTGCAGCCGAGGATGATCGCTATCACGCCCCGGACTGCACCCGCAGCTCGCTGGAGAAGTACAAGGCACTGAACGCGGAAAACTACCAGCCTGATCTGAGCGTCGCCATTCCAGGACTCGACAATGTGCAAGACGAGTTCATGCCGTCGAAAGGCTTTCTGAAAAGTAGACTCTACAACTATGCTGCCACGAGCCCCGCCTGGGACTGGCGCCTGCACAAGCGTTTCTTCAAGCAGTGGCTGAGCACGGCGAGCGCAGATCATCAGCTGCGAACCACACAATTGAAAGACGGACTGGAGCAATTTGACCTGTTCGACAAGCTCGTCCGATTCAACCACCACGACACGCACGCAGCCAACTCATTTTACGCCAGCGGCTATTCCGAGGCATTGCTTGTCACGCTGGACGGCTATGGCTCCGGTAACTGCGGCGGGGTCTACATAGGCAATAGCGACGGCCTGGAATGCCTGCAAAAGTTCTCCTTCCCGAATTCGCTGGGCCAGTTTTATGAAATGGTTACCAGTGCACTGGGCTTCAAACCTGGCCGCCACGAGGGAAAGATTGTCGGCCTGGCCGCCTATGGCAACCCGGACATACTGGGCCCGATCCTGCGAGATCGTTTTGTGATCGAAAATGGCGATATCAAGATCCGCGCGAGCATGAACTATTTTTTCTCGCGCGACCTCGCGCAGCGTTTTGCCAAACGTGATATCGCCGCAGCGTATCAGACAGTGCTTGAGCAGGTGACCAAAGAGGTATGCGAATACTGGGTTGGCAAAACTGGTTTGCGCAATGTCGCCGTCTCCGGGGGCGTAAACGCCAATGTAAAACTCAACCAGCGAATTCACGAAATCGACGGAGTCGACAGCGTATTTGCCTATCCAAACATGGGCGACGGTGGTTGTGGCAGCGGCGCGGCGATGCTCGCATTCGATCGCAAGGTTTTTGGCCCTGCCATCGATAATGTCTATCTCGGCCCCGATTATAGCGACGCCGAAATCGAAGCTGCCCTGGGCAAGGAAAAGTTGCCGATCGAACGGCCGGAATCCATTGAAGAGAGTGTTGGCGAACTGCTGACCAAAAACCATATCGTGGCCAGATTCAACGGCCGTATGGAATATGGCCCGCGAGCGCTGGGCAATCGCTCGGTACTCTACCCCGCACAGGACGCGAAGGTGAATTTGTGGCTCAACCATCAACTCGGCCGCACCGAGTTCATGCCCTTCGCACCCGCGGTTCTGGCCAGCGAAGCGGAGAAATTGTTCCACAATACAGCGGGCTGCGAAAAGACCTCGGAATTCATGACGGTCACTTTCGACTGCACAGATTTCATGGCAGAAAATTGCCCTGCTGCCGTTCACATCGATCGCACCGCGCGCCCGCAGTTCGTCAGTGAAAAGACCAACCCCGGGTTCCATAAGATACTCCAGGCTTACCACCAGCGCACGGGGATCCCGTCGGTAATCAACACCAGTTTCAACATGCACGAGGAGCCGATCGTCTGCTCTCCAGACGACGCTGTGCGAGCGTTTCTGCTGGGCAATATCGATTATCTGGCCATCGGCCCCTACCTGGTGGCCCATCCCAATCTCGAGAGCCTGATGGCCGAGCGCGGCCAGCCCTAGCCTGCTGCAGGCCGCCGGACACCTCCTCGTCCGGCGGCCTGCCTGAACTTCCGCGGGCTACCCAGCGAGCTGCTCCCGAATAGTGTATAAACGCGGTTCCCGCGCCACGCACAAACCACCGGCAGCTGACAATCATGCATATCGAACCGTTCGGCGTTGAAATCTGGATGAACGAATGGGAGACGCGCTGCGAGTACAATCTCGCCGAGACTTGCGTCGAGAGCCTGACGATCGCCGCGTTGCTCGACATCACCGGCCACACCGCCAACGATCTCTCCGCATTGCTGCCCATGAAGATGACCTACGGCGCGATAGAGGGGTCAGAGCGACTACGCACGGCGATTGCAGCGATGTACAACACGCTGACACTCGACAATATCGTCATCACTCACGGCACCATCGGCGCCAACATGCTGGTACACAAATCTCTGGTTTCGGCAGGCGACCGGGTGATCTCCGTAGTACCAACCTACCAGCAGCACTATTCGATCCCCGCCAGTATCGGCGCCGATGTCCAGCACCTGCGGCTCACCGAAGAAAACGGATTTTTGCCCGATCTGGATGCGTTGCGCGCGCTGGCGACCAATGGAACCCGGTTGATCGCGATCAATAATCCAAACAATCCAACCGGCGCATTGATGGATGCAGCGATGCTGGAACAAATCGCCGCCATCGCCCGCGAGGCCGGCGCTTGGATTCTTTGTGATGAGGTCTACCGCGGCACGGATCAGGAGGGCTCGGGAATCACGGCATCGATTGCCGATATTTACGAAAAAGGTATTAGCACCGCAAGTACTTCCAAGGCTTTTGCGCTGGCCGGCCTGCGGCTGGGCTGGATTGCCGCACCCGCCCGTTTGATGGAAACAGTGGCCATTCACCGTGACTATGACACCATTTCGGTTGGCATGATTGACGACCATTTCGCCACCCTCGCCATTGAAAACCACCCGAAGCTTCTGGCCCGCAGCCACGAGATCACGCGCGGCAACCTGGCCACACTGGCCGCCTGGGTTGACCAGCAGGAACGAATCAGCTGGATCCGGCCAAAGTCCGGTACAACAGCTCTATTGAAATTCGACCTGCCGATGACATCGCGCGAATTCTGTATCGCGTTGTTGCAACAGACCGGCGTGATGTTCACACCCGGTTCGGTTCTGGAAATGGAGGGTTACGTCAGGATAGGCTACGCCAATAATCCTGAAATTCTAAAACAGGGACTGGCGAGAGTCGCCGACTTTCTGCAGCGGCAATAGTACACTAGCCCTCTTCAACCTGGTGAACCTCAATGACATTGCCATCGGGGTCGTAGAAGAAGAGCTGCCGCCAGCCTTTAACAGCAGTGTTGCCCCAGTCGGAATACGCCACGCCCTGCTCGTCGAGATGTTTTTTAAACGCATCGATATCGTCGGTGCGATAGGCGATGTGCCCGCGCACAACCGGATTGACGATCTGTCCGGTTTTGAATCCGGCCTGAACATCTTTTTGCGCCAGATGTACCTGAATGTCACCATCGGTTACAAACGCCACATCACCGGCATAGCCCTTGTTCTTCTCTAATGGTGGCAACAGTCCGGCTTCTTCTGTCTCCAGACCAATGACGTCCCGGTAGAAGCGATCCATGTCGGCAACGTTAGTTGTTGAAAAATTAATATGGTGAAGTTTAAGGTTCATTTCGTGCAAATTCTCGTGATGGGGACAATCGGATTGTCATTGCGGTAAACCGGTGCGGCCTGGCCATTGTATTCACCTGCCTGTCGACACACAAACCACCTGCCAATACTCAGCCGCCATCGCGAATGGCGATCGACAGGCAATCCAGTGCTACCGGCGTGAACACTTGCCTGAACCCGACTCAATGCCCAGAATAGCGACCTGGCAGCAGTCAGGCGCGGCTACACCATCCGCAGACCGGTAAAAACCTTCGCTCTCAACTTTTGTAACCAATAATTCCCTATGACAGATAATCTGCGCGACGCGGCCCTCGACTATCACCGGCATCCCAAACCCGGCAAGCTCGAAATCAGTGCCACCACCAATATGCTCAATCAACGCGATCTGTCACTGGCCTACTCGCCGGGCGTCGCCGCTGCCTGCGAGGAGATCGTTCGAGATCCTGCACAAGCCACTGAATTGACCGCACGGGGCAATCTGGTTGGGGTAATCACCAATGGCACGGCCGTACTTGGGTTGGGCTCAATAGGGCCGCTCGCGTCAAAACCGGTGATGGAGGGCAAAGCAGTTCTATTCAAGAAGTTTGCGGGTATCGATGTGTTCGATCTTGAACTCAATGCCGCCGATGCAGACACCTTCGTCAACGCTGTGGCTGCACTGGAACCCACATTCGGAGGCATCAATCTCGAAGACATCAAGGCACCAGAGTGCTTTGAAATTGAAGAGCGCTTGCGCGAAATCATGAAAATCCCGGTCTTTCACGATGATCAGCACGGTACGGCTATCTGTGTGGCTGCGGCAATCAGCAACGGTTTGAAACTGGCCGATAAATCCATTTCCGAGGTGAAGCTGGTTTGCTCCGGCGCCGGTGCAGCGGCACTGGCCTGCCTCGATTTGCTGGTGGATATGGGCCTTCAGCGCGAAAACGTCACGGTAGTGGATATCGTGGGCGTGGTGTACACCGGCCGCAACGATCAAATGGACAAATACAAAGCGCGCTACGCAAGAGACACCGACGCGCGCACTCTACCCGAGGTAATCGGTGGCGCCGATGTCTTTCTGGGACTTTCCGCGGCCGGCGTTTTGAAGCCCGACAACGTCAGCAAGATGGCACGCGACCCGCTCATTTTTGCGCTCGCCAATCCAGTTCCGGAAATCATGCCTGAGCTGGTCAATGAAGTGCGCAGCGATGCGATAGTCGCCACTGGCCGAACGGACTACCCCAACCAGGTCAACAACGTGCTTTGTTTTCCTTTTCTGTTTCGAGGTGCGCTGGACGTAGGCGCCACCTGTATCAATCAGGAAATGAAAATTGCCGCAGTCGAGGCCATTGCAGAAATTGCAACCCGCGAAGCCTCTGATGTCGTTGCATCCGCCTACGGCAGCGCACCGTTCGGTTTTGGCCGCGACTATCTGATTCCCAAACCATTCGACCCGCGCCTGATGACAACGGTACCCTTGCGAGTGGCGCAGGCTGCCATGCAAAGCGGCGTCGCCACCCGGCCAATCAGTAACATCAATAGCTACAAAGAAAAACTGACCGAGTTTGTATTCGCCTCGGGATTGGTCATGAAGCCGGTATTCGAAAAGGCCAGCGCCGATCCACAGCGCGTGGTGTTTGCCGAGGGCGAATCACAACGGGTAATCAATGCCGTGCAGGTACTGGTTGACGACGCTATCTGCAAACCGATTCTTATTGGTCGGGAATCGGTTATCAGGGAACAAATCAAACGCTATCAACTGCGCCTGACACCGGGTGTCGACTTTTTAATTGTCGATCCGATGAACAATGAAAAAGAGGCGGAGTATGCGCAGTCCTATCACGAGATTGCAGGTCGAAATGGTGTCACACCCGCCTATGCCCGGGGCGTGGTACGCACCAGAGGCACAGCACTTGGCTGCCTGATGGTGAAAAACGGTGAGGCGGACGCCATCGTCTGCGGCACTCAGGGCGCCTACGTACGTCACTTGCGTTATCTGAGAACGGTTATCGGTGTGCAGGATCATCTGACTGACTGCTCAGCCGTCATCATGATGATTCTGCAAAAAGGCACTTTCTTTCTTACCGACACGCACGTCACTGTCGACCCGACCGCCGAACATATCGCAGAGACGGCGACACTTGCAGCAAGCCTGGTTGAACGCTTCGGGGTCGAGCCTAAAATCGCGCTGCTTTCGCACTCGAATTTTGGCAGCCGCGACAACGCCAGTAGCCGGAAAATGCGCAAAGCACGCGATCTGCTTCACGAACTGCACCCGGAGTTGCCTGTTGAGGGTGAAATGCATACCGATACCGCGGTACTCGATTCGGTTCGAAATCGTATATTTCCGGATGCGCGTTATCAGGGCCCTGCAAACCTGATGGTAATGCCAGACCTCGATGCAGCGAACATCGCCTACAACATGGTAAAAGTGTTCGGCGATGGAATACCCGTAGGCCCGATGCTCGTGGGTATGAAGCAACCCGCTCACATCGCCACCGAAGCCATTACTGTTCGCGGCATCGTGAACATGAGTGCTATCGCCGCAGCCGAGGCAATCGACTCAAAACAACATAAAGAGCCTTGAGGGCGCGAGTGCTCTGGCGATATAAAAAGTAGCCACACTCCAGGTGTGATAGCAGTACCGAGTGTAGCCGGCACATCAAAGTCCGGTTTGTAGTGTTGTCAGCGCACTACAGAAACCGTGCAAAAACCGCCTTCAGATAGTCGGTTTCGGGTATCGCCGCATGGACCGGGTGATCCCTGCCCTGCCCCCGGCGGGCGAACAACTGGACACTGGCATGCGCATCGCGCCCGGCCTGCAGTACGATATTCTGCAGGTCTGTCGCAGGCAGATGATGCGAACACGAACAGGACACCAGCGTGCCGCCCGGCTTCAGCAGTTGCACTGCCAGTGAATTGATGCTGCGGTATTTCTGCACGCCACTGCGGCGATCTTTCTTTCGTTTGATAAATGCCGGCGGGTCGAGCACCACGATGTCAAAGCGTTCGCCCGCTTCACGCAAGGCTCGAAGCTTTGCCCCCACCTCGCCTTTCTCGCCCTGCCAGCGATCGCCATAGCCGTTGAGCTCGGCATTGGCTGCCGCACCATCCAGTGCAGACTGCGAAGTATCAATCGCCATTACTTCACGCGCACCACCGGCTAACGCATTGAGCCCCCAGGCGCCGAGAAAGCAGCAGGCATCCAGCACGCGACAGTCTTTGGCGAGCGATCCGAGCAAATGCCGGCTGTCACGATGATCGTAATACCAGCCAGTTTTCTGGCCACCCTCCAGCGACAGTTGATATCGCAGGCCGTTCTCGATCACGGTGACTGGGTCGGCCACGGTTCCAAACGCTACTTTATCGTAGGCGGGTAGCTGCTCGAGCTCGCGAATCGACACCGAGTTCCTCAGCACAATTGCGACGGGTTTGAATAGCTGCTGCAACTGCTCGAGAATGTCGTCGAGTAATGCCTCCATGCTGGCCGTTGAAATCTGGACAACCAGGTGATCGTCGAAACGGTCGACGACGAGACCGGGCAACCAGTCGCCCTCGGCGTTTACCAGGCGATAGAAAGGTTTGTCGAACTGGGCTTCGCGCAGTTGCAGTGCATTTTGCAAACGCTGACCCAGCAGCGCACCATCGAGCGCCTCGCCACGGGTGTAGCTGTACACTCTGGCGCAGATAAGCGAGTGCGGGTTGACACCGGCCATCGCCAGAAACTTACCGCGGCTGGACCACAACGGCACCTGGGCGCCCGGTTCAATCGCTGTTAATGGTGTGCGTTTGGTGTCAACTTCATTGCTGAAAATCCACAGATGCCCGGCTTCAAGCCGGCGCTCCTCATTCTTTCCCAGCACCAGCCCGGGTTTTTCAGTCAACGCGTTCTCTCGGTGTCAGCCAGGCTGGCTCACCGGCAAATTGGCCACTGCAATTGGATGCCAACACCGTGCAGCACTATCGTATCCAGACATCATGCAGCAACGCCTGCCAGCGCAGACGTTGCGTTAGCAGTTCCGGGCTTACCGGCTTATCATTGCCTGCAGAATTTCGTCTTCGAGTTCGCCGCGAATTGCCAGCACCTCACCCAGGCGAGACAAATCTTCGCGCAGAGCCTGTTGGTCGTCGCTCGCACCGTCATAGCCTTCGTACTTATCATTGAATTCAACGAGGGCGTCGGTCGTCTCGCCGATAGAGGGATAAATCTTGTCGGCAATCTCGCGTACCGCGCCGCGCCGCTCCTTACCTTCGATGATTCGCTGATAGAGCGTAAATTGCCCGGTGGCTGTGTAATCAACCATGAGGTTCAGGAAATCCTTCAGTGCCAATGGCGTGATGTCCGCCTTCAGCCCTTCAGTGGCCTGACCCGGGGTCGCTACACCGCCGAGTACACAATAGGCTTCGAATGTTTTTTTACGCTGTTCAACGACCGCATCAACGATTTCCTGGGGATCTCGTCTGCGCTCTTGTGTTTGGGCCGTTGTTGTCACGGTTGCTCCAGTTTCAGTTAATGCTGTTTAAATAAAATATGGCCATACGCCGAGCAAACAATGCTCGCTATTAACATCCGATGTCGAACAATCGCTGACCTCACCAGTGTAACGCGAAATCATCCTGCCACCGCAGGATGACCTTTTTTTAATCGGGATCGAAATCGATCACCAGAGTTTCAATTTCGTCCGGGTGAATCCAGGTCTCACTGACAACCTGCCCGCTCATTGATATACCTGCCCGGTGAACCGACTGATCATCACCACTCACCAGCGGATGCCAGTCTGCCAGGCCCTCGCCTTTGTGAATTCGAACGTACGCACAAGACCCGGGCAGCCACTGCAGGGCGTCGGTGTTGTCTGCATTAAGCGAGATACACTCCGCCACCTTTTCCTGGCGGTTTTCGTAATCCCGGCAGCGACAGGTTTGCGGGTCAAGCAATTGACACGCCACTCGGGTATACATGACTGAATCATCATCTTCACTGCGCAGCTTTTGCAGACAGCAACGGCCGCATCCGTCGCACAGTGATTCCCATTCAGCCTCACTCATTTGCGCGAGCGTTTTTCGCTCCCAGAATGGTGCGGGCTGCGTGCTAACTGTGATACCCCAAAATTCGCTCGACTTCATTGCGCGAGCCCATAATCACCGGCACGCGCTGATGCAGCTCTTCGGGCTGCACTTCCATGATACGTTGCCTGCCTGTGCTTGCCAGCCCCTGCGCCTGCTCGACGACAAAACTCATGGGGTTGGCTTCGTAGAGGAGTCGCAGTTTGCCGTTCTGGCCCTTGGCCTGCAGCTTGGCATCCATCGGATACATGAAAACACCACCGCGGCACAGCAGCCGATGCACATCGGCAACCATCGATGCGATCCAGCGCATGTTGTAGTTCTTGCCCAGCGGCCCGTCAGCGCCTTGCAGGCACTCGTCGATGTAACGCTGCACCGCAGGCTCCCAGTGCCTATGGTTCGATTGGTTAATTGAATACTCGTTGGTATCGGCCGGTATTTCCATCATCGGGTGCGTCAGCAGAAAATCGCCCGTGCTGCGATCGAGTGTGAAGCCGTTCACACCGCGACCAGTGGTCAGCACCATCATGGTCGAGGTCCCGTAGAGACAGTAACCGGCGCACACCTGCCTGGCGCCCGGCTGCAGAAAATCCTCGTTGACGACCGTATCGGTTCCCTCCGGGGCCACCATAATCGAGAAGATAGTTCCCACCGATACGTTGATATCGATATTGGAAGAGCCATCGAGCGGATCGAAGGTGATCAGGTACTTGCCACGCGGATACTGTGATGGCACGGGGTAGCAGTCATCCATCTCTTCCGACGCCATGCCAGCGAGATTACCGCTCCACTCGGTCGATTCGATGAATATCTCGTTGGAGAGGATATCCAGTTTTTTTTGCGTCTCGCCCTGAACATTCTCAGAGCCGGCTGTTCCCATCGCCTGCTCTGCCAGCCCGCCACAGCTGGTGAGGCTGCTGATTTTTTTGCAGGCGGTGACAACATCTGTCAGCAAGCCGGTAAATTCACCGGTGGCGTGCGGGTGATGACGCTGTTCCTCAATGATGAACTTGAGTAGAGATGTTCGCTGAACCATAGTCTCACCGGCCTGAGGGAAAAGTTTACGGCGGGCTCAACCCGCCAATACAATCACTAATTAAAGTTCACGCAGCGCCAAAAGCAAGGCGCGAGTGACAATTAAATTTCGATCATGTCAAAGTCTTCCTTGGTCGCACCGCAATCGGGGCACATCCAGTTGAGCGGTACGTCATCCCAGCGGGTGCCAGGTTCAAGACCGTCTTCCGGTGCACCCGCCTCTTCATCGTAAATCCAGCCACACACGATGCACATGAATTTCCGATATTCCACAATTGTTCTCTATGCCGTTGATTTGGTAACGCAGTTGCCGCCGCACATACTGATCGCGCGCAGCTCTGCTTCAGTGACGCGAGCAATTATCACAACTACGCCTCCGGGCTGATATTAACGTCGGGCAATGTGGCGCGCTTGCGCGGCTGCTTCCCATCTTTCGCGGCCTGCTGACAACTTGCCAGTACAATATCGGCAGACGAGTCGGGGTCACCCGCAAAATGAGATGAAACAATGACAGCTGCCTGCCGTAATCCGTCACTGGTGCGCATTGCCATGTGGTCTGGCCCGCGAAATATTTCAACCGCCATGATGCGCGCCTGGGAGAACCGCACCGACACCCGGGTAACGGATGAGCCCTTCTACGCGCACTACCTGCAGGCGACAGGCATCGATCATCCGGGGCGCGCAAACATCATTGTGTCGCAATCAACGGACTGGGAGGTGGTCGCAGCCGAATGTGCAGCCACTACAGACACTACCGGACACAAAATCCACTACCAGAAACACATGACCCAGCATCTGCTGCCGCATA
Source organism: uncultured Granulosicoccaceae bacterium (assembly GCA_937920585.1). Lineage (GTDB taxonomy): Bacteria > Pseudomonadota > Gammaproteobacteria > Granulosicoccales > Granulosicoccaceae > CAKZSB01. Next base: position 24,077 of record CAKZSB010000056.1, read on the forward strand.
TGTCGCTGGCGTGGATCGATACGCTGGTTAATGTCTTTTTGATTCGCTCACCGCAAGCCGTGGTGTCATCCTATGCGCGCGCCAGACCCGACCTGACACCGGCAGACCTGGGCTTTGAGCAACAACACCGTTTGTACCAGTATATGGTGGAGCAACTCGGGGACAAACCGCTGGTCATCGCGGCAGATGACGTACTTCGAGACCCGCGAACCACACTGGGCGCCATCTGCGACAAAGCCGGTGTCGACTTTACCGAATCAATGCTGAGCTGGCCGGCAGGCGCGCGTGACTCCGATGGCGTGTGGGCGCCCTACTGGTACGAGAATGTACAAAAGTCGACAGGCTTCGGTCCCTACAAAGAAAAAGTGCTGAATCTGACCACCGCCCAACAGGCAATCGCCGACCAATGCCAGCCGTTCTACGAACAGCTAAACGACGCGCGCTTGCGCTTACCAACGCGACTATGCTGAAGCAGAGGGCCTGGCAGCAGTGCGTTCGAACCAGGCGGTGAGATTTTTCATTTCGGGTGAAATTGGCTGTCCGACGGCGCGACCAAATTTCAAAAAGGCAAACAAATGAATATCCGCAATCGAAAAATCCCCGCCGGCAATTGTCTCGCGGCCAGCCAGATCGTTGTCCAGCCAGCGCAAGTTATCCTGGGCGATAGCTTTTAGTCCATCGGCCGCTTCAGGCAGCACCCGAAATCGATCTTTGAACATTTCATAGCCCTCACTGGCGCGAAACCCGTTGGCCAGCGGTTCGCAGATCGCAAGGTCATTGCGTCTGACCCACATGCGAGTTTGGGCACGCCGCTCTGCGGTTGTGCCGATCAGGGATTTATCCGGGAACCGCTCCTCAAGATATTCGCAGATAACCGTAATTTCCGTGATGTGACTGCCGTCGTCCAGCTCAAGCACCGGTGACTGGCCGCGTGAATTCACCTGGCTCAGGTAGGGTTCGCGTCGACTCTCTCCACCACGAATGTCTACCTCCTGCATCTCGAGCTCAATGCCTTTTTCGGCCATGAACATTCTGACCATATGCGGGTTTGGACCCACTGAGTTATAGAGTTTCATATTAAATTGGTTCTGAATCCACTACCGTCTGACCAAATTTCAGCAGGTAGCGATTGTTGTCGTAGATGGCGAATTCCCGCAAACCGTAATCAAATGTTTGCAGGGGATAACATACCTCGGCCTGCTCATGAATCTGGCCCCATTGTTTGTCGACGTCATCGGTATATAGATAGAGTGATCCGGTGAACGCCGGTCCGCGCCACGATTCATGAGCATTGGGTAGCGAAAACATGATATTGACCTTACCGTGCCACACAGACGCCCAGCCACGTTTATCGTCGCGGGTTTCGCATTTAAATCCGAGTATGCGGGTATAGAAGGCTATCGTTGCGGACAGATCCTCTGTACACAACATGGGTGTCAGGGCTCGCAATGTAAGGTTGTTGTCGGCCAACAGACTCAGCCTGGCTCCGTGGCTTCCTGCTGATACGCCTCCATGGGCGGACAGGTACACACCAGATGCTTGTCACCGTGTACGTTGTCGACTCGACCGACCGGCGACCAGTATTTGTTTCGATCCACTGCTATCGCTGCGGGGAAGGCCGCCTGTTCGCGCGAATACGGGTGTTGCCATTGATCGCTGATCACTGATTGTGCAGTATGCGGCGCGTTGCGCAACGGGTTGTCATCAGCGGGTACGCGCTCGGCTGCAATCTCTTCGAACTCTCGATAGATCCCTGCCATCGCATCGCAAAAACGATCGAGCTCTCGCAACGGCTCGGACTCCGTAGGCTCAATCATTAGCGTGCCGGCAACCGGAAAGGACATCGTTGGTGCGTGAAAACCATAATCGATCAATCGCTTGGCAATGTCTTCAACGGTGACACCGGCTTCGTCCTTGAGCGTTCTGGTATCGAGAATACACTCGTGGGCAACACAATCGTTTTCGCCGGTGTAGAGAATCCGGTAGTGATCGCTGAGACGACTGGCAAGATAGTTGGCGCCGAGAATTGCATGCTCGGTTGCAGCCCGCAATCCATCAGCACCCATCATGCGAATGTACATCCAGGTAATAGTGAGAATAAGCGCACTACCCCAGGGAGCGGCACTGACCACCCCCTGTGACACCCCGGTCTGCCGGTGTCCGGGTAAAAAAGGTGCCAGATGAGACCCCACCCCGATGGGCCCGACGCCAGGCCCTCCGCCACCGTGTGGTATGCAAAAAGTTTTGTGCAGATTCAGGTGCGACACATCGCCGCCAAATTTCCCCGGCTGAGCCAGGCCGACCATCGCATTGAGATTGGCACCGTCGATGTAGACTTGTCCGCCCGCTTCATGCACCTGCTCACACACCTGCTGCACCGCCGCTTCAAAAACGCCATGCGTGGAGGGATAGGTAATCATGATTGCTGCAAGCCGATCGTCACAGGCCGCAATTTTCTTTTCCAGATCAGCCAGATCAACATTGCCGTTTTCATCGCAGGCCACGACCACCACCTGCATTCCGCACATCTGTGCACTGGCCGGATTAGTGCCGTGCGCCGATTGCGGGATAAGACAGATATTGCGCTGAGTGTCACCTCTGCTTTCGTGATATCGCTTGATGGCCAGTAAACCGGCGTACTCGCCCTGGCTACCGGCATTGGGCTGTAACGAGACAGCATCGTAGCCGGTACAGGCGCACAGCCAGGCTTCCACATCGGCAATCAATCGGGCGTAACCGGTTGTTTGTTCTGTGGGTGCAAACGGATGGATATCGGCAAATTCAGGCCAGGTAACCGCGGCCATTTCGGCGGCAGCATTCAGTTTCATGGTGCAGGAGCCCAGCGGAATCATCGCACTGTTGAGCGCGATATCCCGATCCGAGAGCGTCTGCATGTAACGCATCATTTCAGTTTCGGAAGCGTACTGATTGAACGCCGCCTGGGAAAGGTAATCGGTGCCGCGCTGCAAGGCTGCCGGATAGTCCGGGCACTCGGTGTGCTGTTCTGCGGTGTCTGCGCCGAACACACCCAGCAGTGCCTGCAAGTCGCTCTGATCACAGGATTCATCCAGCGAGACAGACACGGTATCTGCATCGATCGATCTAAGGTTGTAGCCTGCGGCAACCGCTGCGGCGAGATACCTTTGCGCTTCACCGGGTACTTTTACAACCAGCGTGTCGAAGAACCCGGTGTTTTCAATTTCATAACCTGCGCACTGCAGCCCGATTGCCAGCTGGTGTGTCATCGCCCGCACGCGCAGCGCTATGGCCCGCAATCCGGCCGGGCCGTGATAGCTTGCGTAAAATGTGGCAATAATTGCCAGCAAAGCCTGCGCAGTGCAGATATTGGATGTCGCCTTTTCGCGACGAATATGCTGCTCCCGCGTCTGCAGAGCCAACCTGTAGGCCGGGTTGCCATGACTATCGATCGACAGGCCAACCAGCCGACCCGGCATGCTGCGCTTGTGTTTTTCGGCACAGGCAAAAAACGCGGCATGCGGACCGCCAAAGCCCATCGGCACACCAAACCGCTGCGCGCTGCCAACAGCGACATCGGCACCCAGTTCGCCGGGGGATTTCAGTAGTGTGAGTGCCAGCAGATCGGTCGCCAGTATCACCATGGCACCCGCGGCATGCGCCTGTTCGATAAGGGCCTTATTGTCGCGCACCACGCCTTTTGTGTCAGGGCATTGCAACAACAGCGCGAACTCGCTGCCATCAAAGGACACCGCAGCGTCCTCGTCTATCAGGGATACCTCTATCGAAAGAGGTTCGGCGCGCGTGTGAAGAACATCAATGGTCTGCGGATGGCAATGCTTCGAGACCAGCAATCGCTGACGCTTACCGCGCAGCGCGCGATGGCACATTGATGCCGCCTCTGCCGCAGCCGTCGCCTCATCCAGCATCGAGGCGTTGGCAATGGGCAAACCGGTAAGTTCGGATACCATGGTTTGAAAATTGAACAGCACTTCCAGGCGACCCTGCGAGATTTCAGGCTGGTAGGGGGTGTAGGCGGTGTACCAGGCCGGGTTCTCCAGCACGTTGCGCTGAATGACTGGCGGCGTAAAGGTTCCATAGTAACCCTGCCCGATCAACGACTTGAGCACCACATTGCGCGAGCCCAGTTCACGCAATTCTGCGAGTGCCTCTCGTTCACTGACAGCTTGCGGTAAATCGAGCCTGGATCTATCCAGAATGCCAGCGGGCACTACGCGGTCGATCAGCTCATCGAGTGTGTCGACACCTATTTGCCGAAGCATTATGTCTACATCATCGGCTCTGGTGCCGATATGGCGATCCTGAAATTTCAGCTCTGACACGATTTCCCCCATGCGTGTACAACAATTGCGTGGCTATTCCTCGGAACTTACTACCGCCTGATAGGACTCGGCGTCCAGCAGTTGATCAAAATCCTTGCCGTCGCTTGGCTGCATGCTGAAAAGCCACCCGCCTTCATAAGGCGCAGAGTTGACCAGTTCCGGCTCCTCACCCAACGCGGCATTGGCATCGATGATAGTACCCGCAATCGGCGCGTAGATATCTGAAGCCGCCTTAACGGATTCGACCACAGCAATCGCCGCCTCGGATTCCACCACCGCATCGATCTCGGGTGTTTCTACAAACACCAGATCACCCAGCTGCTCCTGTGCATGATCAGTGATACCAACGGTAATCGTACCATCGTCGTTCATCCGGACCCATTCATGCGAAAGCGTGTATCTCAATTCACCTGGAACATTCACTGATAACTATCCTCAGTTACGCTGACACGTCAGCTGCTTGATAATAACGACTTGCCGTTTCGGACAAACACTCGCGACGTGCGAGTCACCGGCAGGCGCCGCGTGCGAATCTGCACTTGAAGGGCTGCACCAGCACCGGCTTCCACACGCGCAAACGCGATGGATTTTTGCAGCGTCGGCGAAAAGGTACCACTGGTAATGACACCCACTTCACGATCAGCGTCAAACAACACCTGACCTTCTCTCAACACACCCTTATCTTCCAGCACCAGGCCAATCAATTCTTTTGCTACCCCGTCGCTACGCTGCGCTTCCAGCGCATCGCGGCCGATAAACTGACGGTCGTCGGGCTGCCAGGCTACCGTCCAGCCAAGGCCGCTGGTTAGCGGTGTCTCTGATTCGTCCATGTCGTGGCCATAAAGGTTCATTCCCGCCTCCAGTCGCAGGGTATCGCGAGCACCGAGTCCACAGGCCGCAACGCCTGCCTGTAGGAGGTCGCGCCAAAGTCCGACGGCCTCTTTGGCACCCAGTGCGATCTCGTATCCATCTTCCCCGGTGTAGCCCGTGCGTGCAACAAACCAGTCACCGATCTGACAAGCCTGAAATCTTTGCAATTCGCCGGCGGCAGTAGCGACTTCGGCTGGCATGTGCGCACGACTGATGGCAATCGCATCCGGGCCCTGCACCGCGATCATCGCCAGTTGCGGCTGTTCGGCCAGAGTCAAATCGAAGCCTGCACTGTGCTCTGCCATCCATTGCAGATCATTTTCACGGGTGGCAGCGTTCACGATAAGCCGGTAGTTGTCTGGGCCGCACCAGTAGACAATCAGGTCGTCGATGACGCCACCCTGCTGATTCAGCATACAGGTGTAGAGCGCACAGCCAGGCTTGAGGGTTGCCGGATCGTTGGCCAGCAAAAGGCGCAGAAATTTCAGCGAGTCCGGGCCGGCTATATCGACGATAGTCATATGCGAGACATCAAACACACCGGCACTTTGCCGCACTGCGTGGTGCTCGTCGATCAGCGAACCGTAGTGAATCGGCAACTGCCAGCCGGAAAAATCGACAATCTTGCCGCCCGCCTCAAGGTGGCATTCATACAGTGGTGTTCGCGCCGTCATCGTCACTCAACCTCGTGTGTTCTACGCCATTGATCCAACGCAAAAAACAGCAACATCATCAGTAATGCCGCACCAACGGCCAGCCAGTCTCCAACCTCGACGTAAGGCGTGGACCCACTGCGCGGCGTGACCTCGACATCGATAGCGGTCTGCTGAAACTGCGCCGCACTGGAGAGTATTTCACCACGCGCTGAAATATGCGCGGTGATACCGGTGTTGGTGGTTCGCAGCATCGGCCGACCAAATTCCAGCGAGCGCATGGCCGCCATTTCAAGGTGCTGATGCGGTGCCATGGAATCGCCGAACCAGGCGTCGTTGCTGACATTCACCAGTATATTCGCCAACGGCAATTGCACTCGCATTTCAGCACCAAAGGCGTCTTCATAGCAAATCGACATGCCATAGTGATTGCCGTCGATTTCAATCGGCACAACCGGTCCGCGGCCGGCGGATAAATCCGACATCGGAATCGTGATGAGGTCAGCGAGCATGGTTAACACGCCGCGAAAAGGGATGAACTCACCAAACGGAACCAAATGCCGCTTGGTGTAGACCTGCGCATCACTGCCACCGAGTACCTTGATAGCGTTGTAAAACTCGTTGCCGGCATCATTGACGAGAAAACCGCCCGACAGCACGGTGCTGCCATTGCGCGCAATGGCGCTGGCGAAATCATCCAGATAACCATCGACCTCGGAGAAAAAAGTCGGCACCGCGGTTTCGGGCCAGATAACCAGATCCGCACCAGAGCGGCTGAGATCGGTGTAGACCCCCAATGACTCGGAGAGCAATTCTTCGCGAAACTTGTTCTCCTGCGCCACATTGCCCTGCACCATCGTGACCGACACCGGCGCGCCGGACGGCTGCGTCCATTCGATCTGCGACAGGCCGAATCCGCCAGCAAAGATCAGTATCAACAGCGCCGAACTGGCAAGCACAACCGCCGATCGCCGGACCACCAGTACGAGCCCAACGCCCGCCGCTGCTATCGTGAGCATCAGTGAGGAAAGCAATATCCCGCCAACGGGCGCGTAACCGGCCAGTGGCGATTGCAGCGTAGCGTACCCCACGTTCAGCCACGGGAAACCGGTCAGCAACCAGGTTTTGGTCCACTCCATCAGCAGCCAGAACGCCGGCACAAGCAACAAAAACCAACGCACCGGATGAGTTTTTCCTGCCCTGACAACGCGTGCAAATACCGCCGGCAGGATCGCCAGCAGCATCACGAATATCGCCGTACCCAGAGCGGAAACCGCGGCAATCGCACCGCCAAACAAGTGCAGACTATAGTAGACCCAGTGCACCCCCAGACCGAACAGGCCGAGCCCGAACGCATAGCCCACAGCCATGGCTGCGCGTGGTGATACACATTCAAAGATCAGCGCAAAAAATACCCCGAGGGATAGAATCAGTACCGGCCACCAGCCAAACGGGGCGAAGGCTGTGACACTGACCGCACCGCTCAAAAGTGCTGTCAGCAGTGCTGCAATAAAGTAGCTGCGCCTGCCGATGCGCGCCTCAGTCAACGCCTTCCTCGCCGGTAGTCACCTGCAGCAGGTGAATACGTCTCGACTCGGACGACAGCACTTTGAAATGAAAGCGGTCGATATTGACGTGCTCACCCGGGTTGGGCATGTGGCCAATTTCACGCATCACCAGACCACCGATCGTATCGAATTCATCATCCGGCAATTCGGCGCCCAGCTCGTCGTTGAACTCCTCAATCGGCGTGAGCGCCTTGACGGTAAAGATCTCACCTTCGTGCTTGCGGATGTTGGCGTCTTCCTCAGCGTCGTGCTCATCGTCGATCTCACCGACGATTTCCTCAAGTACATCTTCAATCGTCACCAGGCCCGCCACGCCGCCGTACTCGTCAACCACTATCGCCATGTGGTTGTGGTTGGCCCGGAACTCGGTGAGCAACACGTTCAATCGCTTGCTTTCCACCGTGAAAACCGGATCGCGTATCAGTGTTTTCAGATCGTATTCCGGGCGCTTGTCCGGCTGCGAGAATCGCAACAGATCCTTGGCCAGCAATACGCCCAGGACCTCGTCCCGGCTCTCGCCGATCACCGGAAAACGGGAGTGCCCGGATTCGATAATAGTGGGGAGAAGTTCATCCAGATGCTCATCGATTTCAACGACGACCATTTGCGCGCGCGGAATCATGATGTCACGCACTCGCATGTTGGCGACATCGAACACGCCATCGAGCATGGTCATGGTGTCGTCGCTGACGATATCGCGGTTGGCCGCCTCGCGCAGTACGAGCTTCAGACTCGCCAGATCGTGCGGCTCATCGTCACCACCCAGCGCATGCATGATCCGATCTACGATCGAGCGCGGGTTCTCACTGGAATCCTGTGCCATCAGCCGGTCACCTCTTCGGCCCGATAGGGATCGGCAAACCCGAGGCTGGCCAGTATTTCGATTTCAAGGCCTTCCATTACTTCGCAATCTTCATCGTTCTCGTGATCGTAGCCCTGCAGATGCAACATCCCGTGAACCACCATATGCGCCCAGTGCGCGTCGAGTGTCTTGCCCTGCGCGATGCTCTCGGACTCGACGACTTCGGCGCAAACAAGAATATCCCCAAGGTGCTGAAATCCCAGTTCGGCGGGGAGATCGGCCGGAAATGACAACACATTGGTGGCGTAGTCCGCATCGCGCCAGCGCTTATTCGCAAGCTGCATTTCGCTGGCACAAACCACCTTGATGCTGGCACCACCCGGCTCGTCACGCAATGCCGCCCTGGCCCAGTTCAGGAGCGTCTCATCGGGCGGGCAGCGAGCCCGGTCGACTGCACCGAATTCTACGGTGGTCTCCACAGCTACAGGAACGTCGTCCGCATTAACCGGGATCAACTTTTTTCCCTGCGTCGGCATTTTGCTCGGAGGACTCATAGGCGCGCACGATTCTCTGCACCAGCGGGTGGCGCACCACGTCGCGAGCCTGAAATTCGCAAAAACCCACGCCTTCAACGCCTTTGAGTACACCGCGCACATGGCGCAGCCCTGAGAGCACGTGTTTGGGCAAATCTGTTTGCGTCACGTCACCGGTAACGATCGCACGCGATCCGAAACCGATGCGAGTCAGAAACATTTTCATCTGCTCAACGGTGGTGTTCTGCGCCTCGTCCATGATCACGCAGGCATTGTTGAGCGTGCGCCCGCGCATGTAGGCCAGCGGAGCGACTTCGATAACATTTTTTTCGATCAGGCGGGCAACGCGGTCGAAACCCAGAAATTCGTAGAGGGCATCGTAGATCGGGCGCAGGTAGGGATCGACTTTTTGCGCCAGATCACCGGGCAGAAAGCCGAGTCGTTCGCCGGCTTCCACCGCAGGACGCACCAGCACCAACCGCCGCACCTGTTCTCGCTCCAGCAGCTCGACAGCACAGGCAACCGCCAGGTAAGTCTTGCCGGTGCCAGCCGGGCCGATACCGAATGTGAGGTCGAATTCGCGAATGTTTTCCACGTAGACACGCTGATTCTCACCGCGACAGCGAATCTTGACACGCCGCGTGGCGATGTCAGCACTTTCGTGCTCATCGGCGGCTTCGTCACTGCCGGATGATTCCTCGTCGTTTTCTAACATGACTTCCTGAAGATACAGATGAATGCCTTCCGGTGACAGCGTTTCTTTCAGGGTTGTCTCATACAAACCCTGAAGCACACTGCACGCATTGCGCACCTGACGCTCATCGCCAACTGCCTGAAAACTGCCGCCACGATTGTGCAGTTCTACGCCCAGCCGCTTTTCTATTTGCCGCAGATTCTTGTCCAGCGGGCCACACAGATTAGCCAGCCGCTTGTTGTCATCAGGGGACAACTGAAATTCAAGTTTAGCCAAATGATTGGGTCATGGTGGCGCAGCGTGGCGCTGCAGACAAGGCGAGATCATTCATGGGTGTCGTTAAGCCCCAGCAGTTCACCGCGCAGCGAGTTGGGCCTTGCCGCGGTGATCCGAACATCGACAAACTTGCCAATCCATTCCTCACCACCGGCAAAATTCACCACCCGGTTGTTTTCGGTTCGCCCGGCAATTTCCCGATCATCGCGTGCCGATAAACGCTCTACCAGGATGCGTTGGGTGCTGCCGACCATGGCTTCACTGATTCGCATCGCCTGCTCGTTTATCGTGGCCTGTAAACGCGCCAGACGAGCCTTTTTGGTCGCCATGGGTGTGGGATCTTCGAGGGAGGCTGCCGGTGTACCCGGGCGCGCGCTGTAGATAAAACTGAACGACTGATCGAACTCCAGATCGGTAATCAGTTTCATCGTCTGCTCGAAGTCTTCATCGGTTTCGCCAGGAAAGCCGACGATGAAATCGGAAGATAGCGAAATACCGGGACGCGCCTTTTTCAGCTGGCGTATTCTGGATTTGTATTCAATCGCCGTATGGCCGCGCTTCATTGCCGCGAGGATTCGATCCGAACCGCTCTGCACCGGCAAATGCAGAAAACCGGCAAGTTCCGGTACATCCGCATAGGCCTCTACCAGCCGATCACCGAACTCGATCGGATGCGATGTCGTGAAGCGAATTCGTTCGATGCCATCAACCGCAGCAATCACATTGATCAGGAGCGCCAGATCGGCAATTTCACCATCGTGCATCAGGCCACGATAGCCATTGACGTTCTGCCCGAGCAGATTGACCTCGCGCACGCCCTGCTCTGCAAGCCCCGCCACTTCCGCGAGAACATCATCAAACGGGCGGCTGATCTCTTCGCCACGGGTGTAGGGCACCACGCAAAAACTGCAATACTTGCTGCAGCCTTCCATAATCGAGACGAACGCTGTGGGGCCTGAAACGGAGGGCTCGGGCAGCCGATCGAATTTCTCGATTTCGGGAAAACTGACGTCGATCAGCGGACGCTTCTCGCGCCGACTTTGTTCGACCATATCGGGCAGGCGATGAATCGTTTGCGGACCGACCACAAGATCGACGTAAGGCGCTCGTTGCTGCAACGCCTCGCCCTCCTGGCTCGCAACACAGCCTGCCACCGCAATGATGACGCCTTCGCGCTTTTCCTTGAACGGACGCCAGCGCCCCAGTTGCGAAAACACTTTTTCCTGAGCTTTCTCGCGGATAGAGCAGGTATTGACCAGCAATATGTCTGCCTCGGCGGGATCGTCTGTCACATCGGCGCCAAATTTCTCATCGAGCACGTCAACCATTCTGGCCGAGTCGTACTCGTTCATCTGACATCCGTGCGTTTTTATGAAAACCTTTTGCCGCATCAACCCGTTCTTTAACAAAGCTCAACGAGCATAGCAAGGATTCAGGCGTTCTTCCAAACCTGAATCAGCCACCGCCCTGCTCGTTTCCGGCCGCTGGCTGACACTTGCACAAAAAAGAAAAGGACATGCAATGCATGTCCTTTCCGCTTACCACTATACCACTACCGCCTAGTAGCGGTAATGATTCGGCTTGTACGGACCGTTTTGCTCGAGCCCGAGGTAGCTTGCCTGTTTGTCGGTCATCGGCGTCAGCTTGGCGCCAATTTTGGCCAGATGCAGCCGCGCGACTTTCTCGTCCAGATGCTTGGGCAGCACATGAACACCGATATCGTACTGATCAGCACGCTCCCAAAGTTCAATCTGTGCCAGCACCTGATTGGCGAAAGACGCAGACATCACAAAGCTCGGGTGGCCAGTGGCACAGCCAAGATTCACCAGCCGGCCTTCTGCCAGCAGCGTGATCTGCTTGCCATCCGGGAATTTGATGTGATCAACCTGTGGCTTGATATTATCCCACTCGTACTGGCGCAGGCTCGCCACGTCGATCTCGCTGTCGAAGTGACCAATGTTGCATACAATTGACTCGTTCTTCATCGCCTTCATGTGATCGTGGGTAATCACATCGACGTTGCCCGTAGTCGTGACGAAGATATCGCCCTGATCAGCAATATCGTCCATAGTCACTACCCGGTAACCTTCCATCGCCGCCTGCAGTGCGCAGATCGGATCAATTTCGGTAACCCAAACGGTGGCACCCATGCCGCGGAACGCCTGCGCACAACCTTTGCCGACATCGCCATAACCCAGCACAACGCAGATTTTACCGGCGATCATGACGTCAGTGGCGCGCTTGATGCCATCGAGCAGCGACTCGCGGCAGCCGTAGAGGTTGTCGAACTTTGACTTGGTAACCGAGTCGTTGACGTTGATCGCGGGGACTTTCAAAGTGCCTTCGCGCGCCATTTCATATAGACGATGCACGCCCGTGGTGGTCTCTTCGGACAGTCCTTTGATGTCATCCAGCATGGCCGGATACTTCTCGTGCAGCAACTGGGTCACATCGCCACCATCATCGAGAATCAGATTCGGCGTCCAGCCATCGGGCCCACGTACCGTCTGCTCGATACACCACCAGAACTCCTCGTCTGTCTCACCCTTCCAGGCAAACACCGGAATGTCCTGATCGGCAATCGCTGCGGCAGCGTGATCCTGGGTTGAGAAAATATTGCAGGAAGACCAGCGAACCGTGGCGCCCAGCTCGATCAGCGTCTCGATCAGTACCGCGGTCTGAATGGTCATGTGCAGGCAGCCCACAATTCGGGCACCGGCAAGAGGCTTTTGCCCGTTGTACTCCTGGCGAATGGCCATCAGCCCCGGCATTTCGTTTTCCGCGATGCGAATTTCCTTATGCCCCCACTCTGCCAGACTGATGTCGGCAACTTTGTAATCGGGCGACTTCTCTGCGTTCATTTAGCTTGTCCTGTATCTGTAGTAATTGTTTTCAGCGGCGGCTTATACGCCAGCCGCATCTCGCAGCTCGTCTGCCTTGTCACATACTTCCCATGTAAAGCCTTCGTTCTCGCGGCCAAAATGTCCGTAACAGGCGGTCTTGCGGTATTTGATTTTCTCAGCGTTTAGCAGATCGAGCATGGTCAGGATGCCGTAGGGGCGCAGATCGAAATGCTCGCGAACCAGCGCGGTGATTCGATCGTCGTCGATCTTGCCGGTGCCGAAGGTGTCGATCATGATCGAGGTTGGCTCGGCCACACCAATGGCGTAGGAAACCTGAATTTCACACTGATCAGCGAGGCCGGCAGCGACGATATTCTTGGCGACGTAGCGGCCGGCGTAGGCGGCAGAGCGATCAACTTTGGAAGGATCTTTACCAGAGAACGCGCCACCACCGTGGCGAGCGGCACCGCCGTAGGTATCGACGATAATCTTGCGACCAGTCAATCCCGCGTCACCCATAGGCCCGCCAACAACAAACGCGCCAGTCGGGTTGATGTGGTATTTGGTTCCTGCGTGCAGCCAGCCAGTGGGTTCAAGCACAGGCTTGATCACCTCTTCCATAATCGCTTCCTGCAGATCGGACAGCTTCACATCCTCTGCATGCTGAGTAGATACCACTACCGCGTCGATACCGGCCACCTTGCCGTCCTTGTAGTGAAAGCTCACCTGGCTCTTGGCATCGGGACGCAGCCACGGCATTTTGGCGCGACGCACCTCGGCCTGCTGCTCAACCAGTCTGTGTGCGTAAGTAATCGCCGCCGGCATCAGCACGTCGGTTTCGTTGGTGGCGTAGCCGAACATAAGGCCCTGATCACCAGCGCCCTGATCTTCCGGACGCGAGCGATCGACGCCCTGGTTGATGTCGGGCGATTGCACACCAATGGCAGTCATCACCGCGCAGGTATCGCAATCGAAACCCATCGCCGAATCGGTATACCCAATCTCGCGAATGGTATTGCGAATGACTGCTTCGTAGTCAGGCTTGGCCGTCGTTGTGATCTCGCCGGCAATCATTGCCAGGCCTGTCTTGAACACGGTTTCACAGGCGACGCGAGCGTGCTTGTCTTCAGCCAGAATGGCGTCCAGCACCGCGTCGGACACCTGATCACTCATTTTGTCCGGATGTCCCTCAGCAACGGACTCTGACGTGAATATATATTCCTTACTCATTAGGTTCGGTCTCGATGTGTTTCTTGTTCCGCATCCGCAACTGATGGCGAATGCCCTGTGCAGGCAAGTTGGGTTTGCGTGTGAGGCCGACAGGCCACACGAGAATGGGTCTGCCGGGTCTGCTAATCAACGGCCAGGCAGCAACTATTTTGCACCCTAAGACAGCAGCAGATGGCCGTTGCTTTGATCGGGCTGATTATAGCCACGCAAAACAAATAAAGATATCTTTATATCGTTATGTTCTTTGCCAGTCGCGTGCCAGTCGACAAAATCAGCGCTCTGACCACGGTGACACCCTGGCGAGCGTTCTTTAAGCGATTTGTTGCCTGCGGGCGAGCATACCGGGAGAGCAGATACGCCGCAGACGTATCAGGGAATCCGGGATCCGGGATCCGGGATGCCGGGAGGCGGGGCATAAACACTGTCGCGGCGGCTAGCCGCGGGGGAGCTCGCCCAACGACAGCCGGTTAGCCGTTGATCAGGCCTAGAACGGGATATCGTCGTCGAAGTTGATTTCAGGGCCAGACGATGCTGCCACCGCAGGCCGCGGTGCCGATGATTGCGCGGGCGCGGGGCTATCCATTGGTGCCGTGTTCTGATACTGACCGCCCTGCGAC
>CAKZSB010000057.1 GCA_937920585.1 uncultured Granulosicoccaceae bacterium
GCTGAAGAGAGGTTCAAACATCTGCGGGCTGCACTGGGAGAAGGGGTCGTTGGCCTTGTTCATGGACAGATGCCACCAGCCGAAAAAGACGCGGCGATGGCAAAGTTTGTGTCCGGTGAAACCTCAGTGCTGGTTGCGACGACTGTGATTGAGGTGGGTGTCAACGTTCCCAACGCGACAATCATGATGATCGAACGTGCCGAAAGCTTTGGCCTTGCGCAGCTGCACCAATTGCGCGGGCGCGTCGGCCGTTCGCACCATCGTGCCTACGCCTACCTGATCACACCGCCTCAAAAGCTGATCACCGCCGACGCCGAAAAACGCTTGTCGGCAATCGAATCGATCGAGGATCTTGGCGTCGGTTTCACGCTTGCGACCCACGACCTGGAAATTCGCGGCGCCGGTGAACTGCTGGGTGATGAGCAGAGCGGCCAGATTCAGGAGATCGGCTTTACGCTCTATACGCAGTTGCTGGAACGCGCCGTCGATGCGCTCAAATCCGGACGCATGCCCGATATCGATGCACCGCTGGCCAAAGCCACCGAAGTGGAGCTGGGCACGCCGGCAATTTTGCCGTCCGACTATGTCGACGACGTACACACCCGCCTCATCCTCTACAAACGCATTGCCAACGCGAAAACCGGTGAAGAGCTCGATCAGTTGCGCGTAGAACTGATCAATCGCTTCGGCTTACTGCCCGATCCAGCCAAGCACCTGTTCGACGCTACGGCATGCAAGCTGCGCTGCGAGGTTCTCGGTATCACCCGGCTGGAATCCAGCGCCAGTGGCGGGCGAATCGTATTCAACGATGAACCCGACATCGATCCCGGCGCGTTGATTACCCTGATCCAGAAATCGCCGAACGAATTTCGTTTCGATGGCAAAAATACGCTAAGGTTCAGCGCTGATCTCGAAGACCCCGAGCAACGACTCGACTACGTCGGGAATCTACTCGACAAATTTAGCTTGAAAGAGGCCGCCTGATTCGCCATGAGATTGATGCACCTGCTGCTGTCCGGCTTGTTACTGGCGATGGCCCAATCAGCGTACGCCGTCAACTACGATGTTGAGCTGATCATATTCGAGCACGCCCGCCGCACCTCTGTGGGCGCTGGCGACACCTTGCTGGTGCCGATCGTGGAAAAGTCGCGCAACATTCCACAAGAACTGCCACAGGCAGGGCTCGAGAACGCATTCACCGCTTTGCCAGAACTCAGGTTGCTCGAGGAGGCCGCGAAAATCGATGCCTCGGAGAGTTATCGCATGTTGTACCACGGTGGCTGGCGTCAGCCAGCGCTGACTGAGGCCGAAGCCCCCTGGATGCGTATTGAACTGGGTCCGGCGCAACAGCTGTTCATGGCGCGAAGCAATACCGACGATCTCAATTTTCAGGTCGCCTACCCCAGTCCGCCCTATAACGCAGACTCCGGCTACACCGCGACCACATCACATCGCCTGGCCGGCGCGCTACGAGTCTGGGTTGGACGCTTCCTGCACCTTGAGAGTCAACTGGTATTTACCCCGACAGATGCAACCCGCTCCTTCAGGATCGAGTCCAATCGACGCATGCGCAGCCGCCGCATGCACTACATCGATCACACCCGCATCGGCATCATCGCAAAGATTTTTCCGGTCGATGAATCCGCTGCCAACTAAACGGGAGAGCAGATGATCAAAGGCGTAAAAGAACTGGTTGCGGAGGCCAATGCGGTCGTTGAAACCATCGACGTCGAACAGGGCCTGGCGCTGCACGGCGACGACAGCGTCATGATTGTCGACATTCGCGATATTCGCGAGCTGCAGCGCGAAGGCCGTATTCCCGGATCCGTTCACGCACCACGCGGGATGCTGGAGTTCTGGGTTGATCCGGCTAGCCCCTATCACAAGGAAATATTCGCCAGTGGCAAGCGCATGGTGCTGCACTGCGCATCCGGCTGGCGATCGGCGCTGGCAGCCCGGGCCCTGCAGGAAATGGGGGTTGAAAATGTCTGTCACATGGACGGCGGCTTCAAGGGCTGGAAGGAAGCTGGTGGACCAGTCGAGGAAAAGAGCAAGTAGCGCAGGTAGTTCAGATTGCATTCAGAAGCACGTGCCTATCCTGTGGCCGTACTTTGCAATCACCCGGAGATCGACACATGCGCAACTGCAAACTCAGGAATCTGCTGGCAGGACTAATTGCCAGCACAACATTCTGCTCGGCTGCCATTGCCAGCCAGCCCGTCACCTACACCGATTACGCACGCGTGGTG
The DNA here is from genome assembly GCA_937920585.1 of uncultured Granulosicoccaceae bacterium. Taxonomy (GTDB): domain Bacteria; phylum Pseudomonadota; class Gammaproteobacteria; order Granulosicoccales; family Granulosicoccaceae; genus CAKZSB01. Next base: position 2,250 of record CAKZSB010000057.1, read on the forward strand.
CAAGTGGAACGCAGCTTTCGCATCGAACAGGTTCGCGAACCGCAGCGCGTTTGTGAATTTGTTCCCGATCGACCCCATCGCCGCTCGGGCGGACACAATCACCAGCATCGCTACGATGCCGGCAACACGATCGTCGGCGGTATCATCGGCGGCGCGATTGGCCACCACCTGACCCGTTCGATCAATGGTCGCAGTAACGCAGGCGCCACGCTCGCCGGTGCCGCGCTCGGGGCTGGAATTGCCAATGCCGGGCACTCACGCCACAACCAGCCCGGCCGATACCATGACAACCATCGGCGAACGGGACGCAGACATTGCACCACGACCACGATCACACGCGAACATCGGGTTGCCGATGGTTACGACGTGACCTACGTCTACCGGGGCAATCAATTTCAAACGCACACCCGGAATCATCCAGGGAAAAGAATTCCGGTTACGATTACAATCTCTGCCGGTTCTCACTGATACCATTTGACATGCACTGAGTGCAGCAGCGACTGTCACAGCCGCCGAAAATGCACTGGATAACACTTTGAATAATTATTCCGGATTTAATCAAGCCCGAATGGCGATCGCCATTCTTGCCCTCGCGGCGGCCACACTGTCAGGCAGCCCGGCTGCTCTCGCCTGCCAGGCACCCGACAAAGACGCCGCCATCGCCCGGGTACTGGCCGAACATCCCGGCGGCAAAATCCTCAAGGTCGAGCAAAAATCCGATGCCAAAAATTGTGTCAATCTGAAAATTCGAGTACTGGTCAATGGTACCGTCAAGCTGGTCGTGATCAAGGGAAGCTAATCATGCGTGCACTGATTGTCGAGGACGAAGACACGCTGCGACAGCAGATCATCGACGCCCTGCAGGGCGAAGGGTTTGCGATTGATGCTGCCGCTGACGGCACCGAGGGACTATATCTGGCGCGCGAGATGCCGATCGATGTCGCGATCATCGATCTTGGCCTGCCCGGTATCGACGGCATGGAGATTATCAGGACCGTGCGAGAAGAAGGCCATCTCTACCCGATCCTTATTCTGACCGCTCGCGATCGCTGGCAGGATCGCGTCGAGGGGCTCGAGGCCGGGGCCGACGACTACCTCGGCAAGCCATTTCATCTGCAGGAGTTGCTCGCCCGCTTGCGAGCGTTGCTGCGTCGAGTCGGTGGCTGGGCACAATCACAACTGGATTTTGGCCAAATGCGAATCGAGACGCGGGAGCAACAGGTGTTTGTCGGGCAAACCGAAATACCCCTTACGGCCTACGAGTACAAAGTGCTGGAGTATCTCGCCGTGCACGCCGGCGAAGTGATATCGAAACCAACCCTGCTGGATCACCTCTACGAGGAGGACACCGAGCGCGACACCAACGTGCTGGAGGTTTTTGTTCGCCGCCTTCGGCGTAAACTCGATCCCGACAACACCCTCAACCCGATCGAGACACTGCGCGGACGGGGCTATCGGTTTGCGCTCGAACGAGCCGTGACTGATTCTGCATGAATTCTATTTCAGTTCGGCTGTTGCTGGCTGCTTCGGTCGTTCTGGCGCTGTTCATCACGATAACCATCTACACGATCCAGAGCGCGGTTGATATACGCTCCGAGCAGAGCCAGTTCGCGCGCCTGCAGGGCCAGATGTATGCGCTGCTGGGCGTTAGTGACATCGATGAAAACGGCACAGTCAGCATCGCTGTTGACGATTTACCCAATCCGCTGATGGCACAACCGATGTCGGGCGAATACGCTGAGGTACGCAACAGCTTCGAAGCCAGAGCCTGGGCCTCACCGTCGCTGACGACAGCACTGCCAAGTGATCCGGAGGGCGCGATTGGCGAATGGCGTTTCAACACCGAAGAGTCGCCAGAGTTAGGGCCGTTGTTTGTCGTGCGCTTTGCCGTTGAATGGCAGATGAACGACGGACCGGCGATGCCGTATCAGTACGTTATTGCCAGCAGCAGCGCCAAATTTAACCAGCAGCGCGAAGAGTTCAATCGCAATATCTGGCTTGCGATGCTCAGCATGGGCGGCCTGATGCTGATGCTGATGACCCTGATTCTCGCCTGGGGATTGCGTCCGCTGCGTAAACTCTCCGCGCAGTTGCGCGAGATCGAGGCTGGCGAGCGAGACGCACTGCCCGGCAGACTACCAATAGAACTGCGCCCGCTGACCGGCAGCATCAACACCCTGATCGCCAGCGAACGCAACCGCCGCAAACGCTACCGCAACACCCTCGACGATCTGGCCCATAGCCTCAAAACACCCCTTAGCGTGTTGCGCAATATCAATACGGCGGATAACGCTTCGCACGGTGAAGTCAGCCGCCAGACCGATCGCATGAATGAGATCGTCAGCTATCACATCAAGCGTGCCGATGCAGGCAGCCAGCGGCTGCTGACGCCACCGCTGGCACTGGCAGAGTCAGTGCAGCGAATGGTGTCGACCATGAAGAAGGTCTATGCCGAACAATCCATTGCCTTCGATGTCGATATCGATCCGCAAACGAGCGCGCGAATCGAATCGGCGGACTGGCTGGAAATTCTCGGCAATCTACTCGATAACGCCTGCAAATACGGCGCCTCGGCCGTTAGCATTTCAGCCGATACCATCGAGCAAATCACCCGCATCACAATCGATGACAACGGCCCTGGCTTCCCGGCCGATGCCGGCGACAGCCTGCTGGATCGCGGCACCCGAGCCGATACTCACAAGGAGGGTCAGGGTATCGGGCTGGCAGTCAGCCACGAGCTGATTGAAAACTACGGCGGCGAACTCACCCTGAACCGTTCGCCCGGCGGGGGCGCCCGAGTGTCGATCGAACTGCCAACCTGGCAATAGAGTTTTCAGTTTCGGCGGACCGCGCACACCCCTTCGCCTCCTGGATAGCCCAAAATTTGCAACGCTGACCCGGTCAACCAACTGCCCGCGGTAGCCATGCCATATCAGACCCCGTTTACTCGTCGCCATTTTCGCGCCTTGCTGTTACTGCTCGCAAGCGCATCGCTTGGCGCCTGCTTCGGCGATGGCAGCAAAGCCACTGTCACCGAGCAAACACCGGTTTTCGATGACGCTTACTGGGCGGCACTGGCCCAGAGTTATCCGCCATTCGTGCCCGAGCCGAATATCGGCCAGGCACAGAGCCCGGAAGATCTGATTAACGAGGGGCGCTGGGGTGATGTCATCGCCTGGCCGGAAATCGCTACCGGCGCTGCCAACCTGCCCGACGGCCGCATCATGACGTGGTCGTCAACCGGCGAAAGCAACTTCAGTGGCGGCAACACCTTCACTCACGGCAGTATCTACGACCCGAACACCAACTTGTTCACCCCCAAAGACAACCAGGTACACAACACGTTCTGCGCCGGTGTATCGCTGCTGCCCGACGGGGAGATTTTTGCCGCCGGCGGCGGAGCTACTATCACCACAACCAGCATTTACGCCGACGATCAGTGGTCTCTGATCGACGACATGCAGCGCCCGCGATGGTACGCCACCAGTACGGTACTGGCCACCGGCCAGGTGCTGACCTCGATGGGTGACAAATTTCAGCCCTACCCCGAGCTGTGGACCCCCAACCAGGGCTGGGAGCTGCGCACCAACCTGTCGATGCAATCCATTCTCGACGACACCACCGGTGTCAACGGCCAGCGGCACTGGTATCCGGCGCTGAACGTAGCACCCGACGGCACCCTGTTTCACCCGGGCCCGACCAGCCAGCTCTTTTCGCTCGATCTGTCAGCGGTTGACGGTGTCATCCCGCATGGCTCGCGCGAATCGGTCGATCAGCATCGCCTATACAATACCACCGTGATGTACGACATCGGCAAAATGCTCGTCGCTGGTGGCGGTACGCCTGCACGGGCCTCTGCATTGCTTATTGACGTCAACAGCGCCACGCCGGCAGTTACCGCTGCCAACCCGATGAACCTGCCGCGCTCCATGCACAACAGTATCGTGCTGCCGAACGGCAAAGTGCTGGTGATTGGCGGCAATAGCAGCGGCGTGCAATTCAGTGATGACGGCACACAACTGGTGCCGGAAATCTGGGATCCGGACACCGGCGTGTGGGACACACTCGCGCCTCACGCGGTGCCTCGCAACTACCACTCTACCGCCCTGTTGCTGAAGGATGGTCGAGTCGCGGTGATGGGCGGCGGGCTCTGCGGCGGATGCGCCACCAATCATCAGGACGGTGAAATATTCGAGCCGCCATATCTGTTTAATGCCGATGGCAGCCCCGCCGCGCGCCCCAATATTTCCGCAGGTGTTAGTTCGGCTGTCGCCGGTGATACCGTGACGCTGAACGGCACTGACGATATGGTTGAATTCAATATGGTCAGACTAGTTGCGCTCACCCATCACCACACCACAGACCAGCGTCTGGTGCCAGTCCCTTTTCAAAAGCCTTCAACCGGCAACTATCAACTGGCGATTCCGGCCAATCCGAACGTTGTGCTGCCGGGTAACTACTGGGTGTTTGGCCTGAATGCAGACGGTGTCCCGTCCACCGGGCACACGATCAATATCGGCGTCTCGGAACCGCTTAGTACAACTGAAGTTGAAGACACCAACGCGGTCAGCTACGAATACTTCGAGGGAAGCTGGAACGTTCTCCCCGACTTCGACGCGCTGACACCAACCGCAACAGGAAACCTTAACAGCTTCAATGTCGCCGCTGCCCAACGCGACGACAATTTCGGCATGCGCTTTAACGCGACGCTGTCAGTGCCTGCCGACGGCCTGTATACGTTCTACACCACCTCAGACGACGGCAGCCAGCTGTTTATCGACGATCAACTGGTCGTCGACAATAACGGCGTGCACCCGCCCGTCGAAAAGCAGGGTGCGGTTAATCTGACTGCCGGCGAGCACCAGATTGTCGTGACCTTTTTCGAAAAAGGCGGTGGCCAGGTTCTCGCCGTTCAGTGGGCAGGGCCAGGCATCGCAAAGCAGGATGTCACCAACTCGCTGGTATCGCAGGCGAGTGAACCGGCAGAGCCTGCACCCGAGCTTGCAAACCTGCTTGCCAATGCCGATTTTGAGCAAGGCACGTCGGACTGGTTGAGCTGTTCCGACAACCCCGTACTTGAAATCAGTAACAACAGCTTCGCTGGCACCAACGCATTGCAGCTTGAAGGTTGCACCTACACCGAGTTCCCCGTTACCGCCGGTGAGCGCTACGATATCTCATGTGCTGCCAACGGCAACGGCGCAGGTTACGCCAGCATCACGTTCGCATTCAACGATGACGACTTCGTGCAGCAGGGATCGCAGGAGTTGCCGGTAACCACCAGCGACTATCAAACCTACGGCACCAATATGCTGGCACCACCCACCAGCACAACCGCCGCGCTGGTCTTCTATGCAGAAAACGGCAACGCGCTGTTTGACGACTGCAAGGTGAACATCTCGGGTGACGAACCGGCAGAGCCAGTCGAGCCAACAGATCCAACAGATCCAACAGATCCCAGTGAGCCTGAGGGCAATCTGATCATAAACTCAACCTTCGAGCAGAATCAATCCGGCTGGTTCCAGTGCTCGACCACAAGCACAATTGCCCGTTCCGGCGACGCTGCCTCTGGCGCGCAGGCGCTTGCGGTGCAAGGCTGCGCATTTAGTGAATTTGCTGTCAACGCGGGACAGACGTACCGCCTGTACTGCGATGCAAAAGCAAACGGCAGCGACTACGCAAGCATCACGCTGTCTTACTCCGATACCAACTACAACCCGCTTGCATCACAGGAAATACCGCTCGTAAGCGCCGGCTATCAGCTCTACACACTGGAGCTGAATGCGCCGCCCAACAGTATCCATGGCGCACTGGATTTGTACGCAGAGGGTTCGGCTGCACTATTCGACAACTGCTTCGTGGTGCCAGCGCCAGCATTGGCACAGTAAGCTCACCCTTACATCGCCCACAAAAAAGCCGGCATTGCGCCGGCTTTTCCTTGCTGGTTACCGCAGCCGGCGCTAGCCCGCCGCGTTCATCAATGCGCGATCAAGCGCATCGACCACTTCGTCCAGGTCATCGCGAGTGCAAATCAGCGCCGGGCTTAAACACAGGGTATTGTTGAATTCGTCAAAGCTGCGATTGGTTCGCCCGATCAGCACACCATCTTTCTGGCAGTCTGCAGCAATTTGCACTGCAACCGACTCGTGGACCGGTTCTTTGGTCGCTCGATCCGTCACAAGCTCCAGGCCGACAAACAGGCCCTTGCCACGCACCTGGCCAATCATCGGGTGCTTCTGCTGCAGGTTCTGCAGCTTCTCGAGCAGATATTCACCCATGACAGCCGAGTTTTCGACCAGGTTTTCCTCTTCAATAATGCGAATGTTTTCCAGCGCCGCCGCCGGCCCGGAGGCACAGCCGCCAAATGTGCTGATATCGCGAAAATAGCTCATTGGGTCGTCGGGATTGGCCTTGAATCGATCAAAGATCTCTTCGGTAGTCACGGTGCAGGAAATCGCCGCATAGCCGCTGGCCACCCCTTTCGCCATGGTGACAAAATCCGGCTTGATGCCATAGTGCTGGTAGCCAAACCACTTGCCGGTGCGGCCCAGTCCGCACACCACTTCATCGATGTGCAGCAGCACGTTGTATTGCTTGCAGATCTGCTGAATGGTCTCCCAATATCCCTCGGGTGGAGTAATAACGCCACCGCCGGCTGTGATGGGTTCCAGCACCACCGCGCCAACTGTTTCAGGGCCTTCGCGCAGAATGACCTTCTCCAGTTCGCGCGCCGCCAGTTCGCCGTAGTTGTCGACATCGCCGTACTGACTGCGATACTCCAGGCAGTGCGGCATCTCGACAAAACCCGGTGCAAACGGGCCATACTGGTCTTTGCGCTGGGATTGTCCGGTGCTGCTCAACGCGCCAATCGTTGTGCCGTGGTAATCGCGCTCGCGATAGATGATCTTGTGTTTGACACCATTATTTTCGATCGCCGCGAGCTGGCGTACCATTTTGTACGCCTTTTCATTGGCCTCGGAGCCTGAGTTGGAAAAGTAAACGCGGCTCATACCGGGCATCTTTTCAATCAGCTTGGCGGCGAACATAGCACCTGGCACGTTGCCGGCCGAGTTGGCGAAATAGCACATTTTCACCAGCTGATCGCGCACGGCATCAGCGATTCGCTCGCGACCGTAGCCAACGTTTACAGTCCAGACGCCACCGGATACCGCGTCGAGATACTCCTTGCCATTAGCATCGCTAATGCGCATCCCTTTGCCGCTCACCATCACGGGTGGTTTGGCTGACTCAAAATTCTTGTGCTGCGTGATATGGTGCCAGACATGTGTCTGGTCATTCTCAACCACCGCATCCATATCCAGATTGGAATAATCCAGCGTCATATTCGGGCCTCACAGGTTAGTGTCGCAGCATGGCGATCCAGTGCTGCACAGTGGCGTCTGGCGAGGTAAATGTGAAGCGACAAACCCGGGGAAAACGTAGGTCCAGCCCTACTTGCGTCACAATTCTGCGCACAGCGGCAATCGGCGCCGCACCCGGCCGGAGTGCGACGCCACAGCGCTGTGGTCTTCTTCAGCGCATTACTCTTCTATAGCAGCTGTCAGAGATGGCGTCGCCTCTTCGAAGATGATCTCGACCCTGCGATTCAACTGGCGACCGGCAGCGCTGTCATTGCTCGCCACCGGCATCTCCTCGCCCAGCCCTTCAGTCTTCACCCTGTCCTGATCGACGCCACGCGCTTCGAGCGCCCCCCTGATCGCCAGTGCTCGATTGATCGACAGCTCAAGGTTGTACTGCGGATCGCCGGTGTTGTCGGTATG
>CAKZSB010000058.1 GCA_937920585.1 uncultured Granulosicoccaceae bacterium
GTGCCGGTAAGCGCGCCGCTTTCCTTACCCGGTTGCCAGCCAATCAGTTTTTCAATCTGCTGTGCGAGTTCAAAATCCATTGCGGTGATGCCGCCGGATGAGTGCGTTTGCAATTTCACATTCACGCGATTAAACGTTACCTGCAAATCGGGGTGGTGCCACGCGGCCTCGGCCAGATGGCCGATCGCGTTGACGACCATCAACGATGCCTTCCAGCCGGCTGTTTTGTAACACCTGCACAAGTGATTGTCTGCGAGCGACCAGTGCGGCAATCGGGCAAGCTGATCGGCTGTTTCGGCGTCGCTTAAAAGTTCCGGTGTATGAGCAGGCATCTCAGGAGTCTGCGATCGACGGCAGGTTCAATCCGTGCTCACGCGCGCAATCAATCGCGGTTTCGTAGCCGGCATCGGCGTGGCGCATAACGCCGGTGGCCGGATCGTTCCACAATACGCGGGCAATTCTTTCATCGGCATCGGTAGTGCCGTCGCAACAGATCACCATGCCGGAGTGTTGCGAGAATCCCATGCCCACACCGCCGCCGTGATGCAGGCTGACCCAGGTGGCCCCCGATGCACAGTTCAATAAGGCGTTGAGCAGCGGCCAGTCAGATACCGCGTCTGATCCGTCTTTCATCGATTCGGTCTCGCGATTGGGCGAGGCCACCGAGCCTGAATCCAGATGGTCGCGTCCGATCACAACCGGTGCGGACAATTCACCATTGCGCACCATTTCATTGAAAGCAAGGCCGAGCTTGTCGCGTACCCCCAGGCCAACCCAGCAGATTCTGGCTGGCAGGCCCTGAAACTTTATTCGCTCGCGCGCCATGTCGAGCCACTGATGCAGGTGGGTGTCGTCGGGCAGCAGTTCCTTTACTTTGGCATCGGTGCGATAGATGTCTTCAGGATCACCGGAAAGTGCGCACCAGCGAAAAGGTCCCACCCCGCGGCAGAAAAGGGGCCGGATATAGGCGGGCACGAAGCCCGGGAAGTCGAATGCGTCGGATAGTCCTTCATCGAATGCGACCTGGCGGATATTGTTGCCGTAATCCAGGGTGGGAATGTCCTGGCGCCAGAAGCCCAGCATCGCCTCGACGTGTGTTTTCATCGATGCGCGCGAGGCTTTTTCAACGGCAGCAGGATCGCTCTCGCGCTTTTCGCGCCAGTCGGCAAGCGACCAGCCGACGGGTAAATAGCCATTGATCGGATCGTGTGCCGAGGTTTGATCGGTCACGATATCGGGCCGGATGCCGCGTGCCAACAGTTGTGGAAATATCTCGGCGGCATTGCCCAGCAGGCCGACGGAGCGAGCCTTGCCTGCAGCAGTCCAGCGCTCGATCATCTCAAGCGCCTGTTCAAGGGTCTCGGCGCGCTCATCGAGATAGGCGGTGCGCAGGCGCGCGTCTATTCGATCGGAATCGCATTCAACTGCCAGGCAGCAGGCGCCGGCAAAAACCGCTGCCAGTGGCTGCGCGCCACCCATGCCGCCCAGCCCTGCGGTCAGTATCCAGCGGCCTTTTAAATTGCCATCGTAGTGCTGGCGACCCGCTTCGACAAAGGTTTCATAGGTGCCTTGCACAATGCCCTGGGTGCCGATGTAGATCCATGATCCCGCGGTCATCTGACCGTACATCATCAGGCCGCGCTGATCGAGTTCGTTGAAGTGTTCCCAGTTGGCCCAGTGTGGCACCAGATTGGAGTTGGCGATCAGCACGCGGGGCGCATCGCTATGGGTTCGAAAAACCCCGACGGGTTTACCCGATTGCACCAGCAGGGTTTCATTGTCGGCGAGGGTTTTAAGTGATGCTGTGATGTTGTCGAAATCCTGCCAGCTGCGCGCGGCCCGGCCGATACCGCCGTAGACCACGAGTTCATGTGGATTTTCAGCCACGTCCGGATGCAGATTATTCATCAGCATTCGCAATGGCGCTTCGGTCTGCCACGACAGCGCGTTAAGTTCGTTGCCCGTGGGCGGATAAATATCTCGCGTGTTGCGTCGGTCGTTCATAACAGTGGTTCCAGACGTATTAATGGAGCAGGCAGCTGAGTGGATCGATGTTGCAGACCGGCAGCAGCGCACCGGTGGCGATCAGTTCACTGGCGCTGGCGATGTCGCCGGCGAGATAACGATCTTCCTGTAGGCGCGGTACATGTTCTCGCAGCCGCTCGATTACCTGTTGCAACAACGGGCTGGTAGTGAGTGGTGCACGAAACTCTATGCCCTGGGCGGCGCACAATAGCTCGACACCGAGAATACCGGCCAGATTGCGGTTCATCCGTTGCAGCCGGCAGGCGGCGTGGGCTGCCATCGATACATGGTCTTCCTGATTGGCGCTGGTCGGGGTGGAGTCGGTGGAGCAGGGATTGGCCAGATGCTTGTTCTCGCTCATCAGCGCGGCGGTGGTGACCTCTGCCACCATGAAGCCCGAGTTCAAACCCGGTTCCGGGGTAAGAAAAGGGGGCAGATCGAACGACAGCGCCGGGTCGACCATCAGGGCGACGCGCCGCTGCGCGATAGCACCGGTCTCGGCGATGGCGAGCGCGAGTTGATCGGCGGCGAACGCAACCGGTTCGGCGTGAAAATTTCCGCCCGATAGAATATCGTCGGTGTCAGCGATGACCAGCGGATTGTCGGTGACGGCATTCGACTCCGTGGTAAGCGTGTTGGCTGCCTGCAGCAATAGATCGATACAGGCGCCGGTGACCTGTGGCTGGCAGCGGATGCAATATGGGTCCTGAACGCGTGTATCGCCGTCGCGATGGCTTTCGCGAATGACGGAGTCCTGCATCAGCCGGCGCATTTCCGCCGCCACCAGCATTTGCCCGCGGTGGCCGCGCAGTTCGTGAATCTCGGGACGCAGGGGTGCCGTTGAGCCCATGATCGCGTCGGTCGACAGCGCACTGGTGACAATCGCCGCGCTGGCCAGTCGCGCGGTATCAAAAAGGGCATCGAGTGCGCAGGCGGTTGAAAATTGGGTGCCGTTGATCAGCGCCAGGCCCTCTTTGGCCGCGAGCCGTAAAGGTTCCAGGCCGGCCGCCGCCAGCGCACCTGCGCCGGACAAACGCTGATTGTTGAACATCGCCTCACCGGCGCCGAGCATCACCGCGGCCATATGGGCTAATGGGGCCAGGTCGCCGGAAGCACCCACCGAACCCTGGCTGGGCACCACCGGTGTTACGCGCTTGTTGATCATCGCATGCAGCAGTTCAAGCAGTTCCCAGCGCACACCGGATGCACCGCGCCCGAGCGATAGCAGTTTCAGCACCATCATCAATCGCACCACGGCATCGGATGCCGGCTCACCGACGCCGCAGGCATGGGATAAAATCAGGTTGCGCTGCAGCCTTGCGGTATCCTCGGGCGCTATTTTAATTGTCGCCAGTTTGCCGAACCCGGTGTTGACACCATAAACTGCGTCGTCGCCCGCTGCGGCCTTCGCAACCTGCTCGGCGCTGCGCGCCACCGGTTCTCTGCAGGTGGCTGTCAGCTCGATATCTATAGCGCTGCGATGAACCTGCTCCAGTTGCAGCAGGGTAGTGTTGCCCGGGGTCAGTTCAATCATGATGACCTGCAAATATCCGCTGGTGCAGTGCGTTAAAACCGATGCGATAGCACAGCTCGGCCGGGTGATCGACGTTCCAGATCGCCAGATCGGCGCGCATTTCCGGCTCAATGGTGCCAGTGTCAGAGAGTCCGAGTGCGCGAGCCGCATTGCGGGTAGTACCCGCAAACGCCTGTTCCGGTGTCATTCGAAACAGCGTGCAGGCCATATTCATCGCCAGTAAAAGGGATGCGAGTGGTGAGGATCCCGGATTGCAGTCGGTGGCGACGGCGATCGGTACCTGATGCTCGACAAATAAATCGATCGGGGGCTTTTGCTGCTCGCGCAATGTGTAGAACGCACCGGGCAACACCACCGCAACGCTGCCGGCGTTCGCCATTGCCTCGACACCAGCTTCATCCAGATATTCCAGATGATCGGCAGACAGCGCGCCGTAGCTGGCGGCCAGTGCGGCGCCGCCGAGATTGGATAACTGCTCGGCGTGTAATTTGACCGGCAGATTCAGTTCAAGGGCCCGGTCGAACACGCGCGCGATTTGCGCCGGATTGAACGCGATGCCCTCGCAAAAGCCGTCGACGCAGTCGACCAGACCCTCGCGATGTGCGGCGTCGAGCGCGGGCAGGCAAACCGATTCAATGTAGGCGTCCTCGCGATCACGGTATTCCGCCGGCACTGCGTGTGCGCCAAGAAAGCTGGTTAGAATTCTGACCGGCCGCTGCTGTGCTATCTGCCGTGCGACGCGAAGCATTTTAAGTTCTGTATCGATGTCGAGGCCGTAGCCGGACTTCACTTCGATTGTGCTGACCCCCTCTGCGATTAAGGCGTCGACGCGGGCCAGCGCGCTATCGAGCAACTGCGCTTCGCTGTATTCGCGGGTGGCGGTGACGGTTGAAACAATACCGCCACCGGCGCGCGCAAGCTCCTCATAGCTTGCACCCTGCAGACGCATTTCAAACTCGCGCGCGCGATTGCCGCCGAACACCAGATGGGTGTGGCAATCGATCAGCGCGGGCGAGACCAGTCTGCCCTCTAATGCGCGTGTTGGCCACGATTGATACTCGGCGGGTAAACCGGCACGTTCACCACACCACGCTATTTTTCCATCGGCGATGGCGATGGCCGCATCTTCAATAAGGCCGTAGCTCTGCCGCTCCGCCTGCATGGTCGCGACGTTCGCATCGGTGAGTAACAACGGTTGCGACATGGCATTTCACTATGGTTCGGGTGAGAAATGCTGATAATATGTCTGCACATAATAATTCTGTCAAGCGTGCACACGGCAAGGCTTTTGATCAATGAAAATAGTGGCAGACACAGCCCTGACCCCCGCTGGCTGGCAATCGTCGGTCTGCGTTGAACTGGCAGACGACGGCACCATTGCCGCAGTGACATCCGCTGAATCCGGTTCTGTGGCCGATCACCATGTGGATGTTTTGTTGCCGGCACCGGTCAATCTCCACAGCCACGGTTTTCAGCGCGCGATGGCAGGCATGACCGAACATCGCGGGCCAGACCCGCGCGACAGTTTCTGGACCTGGCGCAAACTGATGTATCGATTTCTGGATCAGCTGACGCCTGATGATGTACGTGCGATTACCGCACTGGTGCAAATGGAAATGCTGGAGGCCGGCTACGCTGCCGTGGGCGAGTTTCACTACCTGCACAATCACAGCGATGGCAATCCCTATGACAATCCGGCCGAACTGTCCGAACAGGTGGCAAGTGCCGCAAGCGACACCGGTATCGGGCTGACGCTGTTACCGGTGCTCTACGAACAGGGTGGTTGTGACGGCCGCGCGCTGGGTGCCGGTCAACGACGGTTTGGCCGCACGATCGACAGCTTCGAAAACCTCTACACTGGCGCACAGCGCGCCGTGCAGCAGTTGCCGCCCGATGCACAGTGCGGTGTTGCGCCGCACTCATTGCGTGCGGTCAGTCGCGAGAGTCTGCAACGTGCGATCGATATTGCACCGGATCAGCCGTTTCACATTCACGTGGCGGAACAGGATCTGGAAGTCGAGGAAGTATTGAGCGCCTGGGGACGTCGCCCGGTGGAGTGGTTGCTGGAGAATCACCAGCCCGATGCGCGCTGGTGTCTGATCCATTGCACGCAGATGCTCGATCATGAAATTGAAGCGCTCGCCAAAAGCGGGGCGGTGGCAGGCCTTTGTCCGATCACCGAGTCGAGCCTGGGAGACGGTATATTCGCGGCAAAGGCTTTTCTGCAGGCCGGCGGCTCGATTGGCGTTGGCTCCGATTCCAATATTCGCATCTCGCTTGTCGAAGAATTGCGCACGCTCGAATACTCTCAGCGTTTGCGCGACAAGAGCAGGGCGGTGCTGGCAAGTGGGGATCACTCCACCGGCCGACGCTTGTTCGACGCGATAAATGCAGGCGGCGCACAGGCCTGCAAACGCAAAAGCGGGGCGCTGGCTGCCGGGGCGCTTGCCGATTTGGTCGCGATCGATCGCAGCGGTGTGCATCTGCATGGCAGCCGCGACGATGACATTCTCGATCACTGGTTTTTCGCAGGCGATGATCGGGTCGTCAGCGATGTCTGGGCCGCCGGTCGCCACCAGGTGCGCGGCGGGCGCCATATCGCGCGTGACGCGATTGTTGCAAACTATCTGCGAACGCTTTCCGGTCTGCGCGATCGGCTGTAAATTCACATGCAATCGGCCGAGGCAATCAAGCGCGAGATCATCCGGCGCATCAATGATCGGGTCTGGCAACCGGGTGAAGTCATACCAGGGGAACTTGAGCTCGCGCGCGAGTTTGGCTGTGCGCGCACGACTGTCAACCGCGCGTTGCAGGAGATCGCTAATCGAGGGCTGGTTAATCGGCGTCGTAAGGCAGGCACCCGGGTGGCGCTCAATCCGGTGCGCCGCGCAACACTTGAGATCCCCATTGTTCGCGAGGAGATCGAGCGCACTGGTGCGGCGTATCGACACAAACTGCTGCATTGCTCACGTGAGCATCCGCCCGCCGCGAAAAGGCGAGAATGGGCGCCGGGCAATCGGCGCAAAATGCTTCATCTGCAAGCCCTGCATCTGGCCGACGACAAACCCTGGGTTTATGAAGATCGCTGGATCAATGTCGCCGAGGTGCCGGCCATTCTGGATGTGGATCTGAAGCGCATCAGCGCCAACGAATGGCTGGTGCAAAATGCGCCGTTTACGCGCGGTGATCTTGCGATCAGCGCA
>CAKZSB010000059.1 GCA_937920585.1 uncultured Granulosicoccaceae bacterium
TCATGTACGGCATTGCGATGCTTGTGATCACCGCACTGGTCGGCACCAAAGGACTGGAGCAAAACGTTTATATAGGCTTGAGTGACGGCAACTTCGGCGTGGGTATGACCGCCGGCCTGTGTATGGCAGTGATCGCCATCATCGTCGATCGAATGACACAGGCCTGGAGCAAAAAACGTCAGGCGCAGCTTGGGCTGGATACTGCCGGCGCCTGAGAGGCACGTTTCGCTGCAAAAGCGCGATCGAGTTGACCACTGGCCTTCATCTTTGCTATTGAAGGCTTTCGCTGTCAGCCAGCCGCCGCTGCACGACGCTGCATCATCGGCAGTAGCTGGCGGACAAATCCGTTCTTGATCTTGCTAATAAACTGAAGGGTAAACTGCTCGGGCACATCGTTCTGTTTGTGGGCAACGCTGATTACTTCCAGTTTATCCGTGCACTGGTTGATCAGCTCGTTAGTTGTATCTCGCGGATCGACGTTGGCAGCATCTGTCAGTTTTTCAAGCTGCTCAACGATACAGTGTTCGAACTGGCGTTTGGCATCTGTAGCCACCGCTCGGGTTTTCTGGTCAATCAATCCCGGGTGCCACTGCTCCTGCGCAATTGCGGGTGCAGCACTTGACAGGGCTAACAACGCACTGAGTAACCCAGCCGACAGTGACTGCCGCGCCGCAGCACGTGGAATCACACAAGTGCCAGAGTGTTCATTACAGGCAGCCTTCATTTGAATGCAGTCCTTGTTAGTCCAATCGCCACGAGGCTACCCGCCTGCCAGGCGATTCGCAAGCAGAGACTGGCTGAGGGATGCAAATCCGGACATGCACTCGTGCTTGCTCTGTCTTTCGTTTGGGAGGAGATCCCCGATCCACGAACAAGTCGTGCCGGGGAAACTTGTCCAGTGCCAATGAACAGATGCCCGCTCTTACTTGTTCGCGGCGGGGGCTATTTCTCACTGCTCTCATTGCGTATTGGCCCTTGCTACCGATACTTCACGACCTGCACTAGGTGAACCAATCCAACAGGTCTACAATGTCGCGATACGAGCAACGCCTGGCGGTGACGCCGGAAGAACCATGAAAAACCTGCAAGAAGCCTCCGATCTTGAAAACACGGTCCGAATCAGCGCGCGGCGATTCGAAGAATCGCCATTTATCGCCCGCACCGACAACCCTGCGATGGTGCGTGGTGTCTACGCCGGACGCTTTCTCGCCATCTACAACGGCGAAGACCCGGTCGAAAAATACTGGACGCTGCGGCGCCGGGCGCTGATTTTCGATGTGCCGGAAAAACCGGTTGAGATCAGCGGCCCGGATGCGCTGGCACTACTGGAAAAAGTACTGTCGCGAAAAATCGCCCCGCTGCAGGAAGGCCGTGGTCTCTACGCGATCGCCTGCACACCGCAGGGCGGCGTATTTATGGACGGTGTGGTGTTCAAACTCGGCCCGGATCGCTACTGGTATGTGCAGGCCGATGGCGCTTTCGAGACCTGGCTGATCGCCCATAGCGGCGGCTTCGATGTCACAATCTCCGACCCGCAATCGCGCGTGCTACAGATTCAGGGCCCGGCTTCAATCGATATCATGCAGGCGGCATCGGATGGTGCGATCGATGACAGCATGCGATATTTTCGCGCCGGTTTCTATTCAATTGGCGGGCAAACACTGTATGTATCACGAACAGGATTCACCGGTGAACTCGGTTTTGAAATCTACTGCGATGGCGCCAATACAGATCATCTTGCACTCTGGGACCATTTAATCGCTGCAGGTGAACCTTTCGGCATGGAATTCTCATCGACACGCGCGATGACGATCCGCCGAATCGAGGCCGGCATCCTCGGCAACCTCACCGATATGGATATGACGATGACACCGTTTGAGGCAGGTCTTGCGCCTTTTATCGATATGGACAAAGACTTCGTCGGGCGAGCCGCCCTGGAAGGTGCCGATCAGCGCTCGCTGCTGATGGGTGTGACCTGCCAAAGTGAAACACCGGCTGCGGGCAGCACGATAATGGATAACGACAAGGCCGTTGGCTATGTGACCGCGGGCGTACCCTCGCCTACGCTCGATTGCGGTATCGGCTATGTGCGTTTTGACTCACCCGGCGACTGGCCGGGCCGCACACTAAAACTTCAATTGCCTGATAACAGTGTTCACTCTTGCGACATTGTAGACATTCCTTTTTTCGATGATGAAAAGAAAATAGTCAGAGGGATTGATCGCAACATCCCGTAGTAGTTTTTCACGTAACTCCAATTTCAACGATCGTTCAGGCACTGCCCAATGACAACCAAAACCCGCACCACGACCAGCCACTGGGGTGCCTTCAATGTTACTACCGAAAACGATCGCATCGTTGGCGTCAGCGACTTTGAGCTCGATCCCAATCCGTCTGCCATATCCAAAGTGCTGCCCGCAGCAGTACATCACGAGTCGCGCGTGGCTAAACCCTCGATTCGAAAAAGCTGGCTCGAACACGGCCCCTCCCATGCACAATCCAGAGAACTGCGGGGGGCCGAGGAGTTTGTAGAACTACCCTGGGATGAGGCACTCGATATTGCCGCGGCAGAAATTAACCGCGTCCGGCAATCACACGGCAATGAGTCGATTTTCGGTGGCTCCTATGGCTGGGCCAGCGCCGGTCGCTTTCATCATGCACTGGGCCAGTTACATCGTTTTTTAAACTGTGGCGGCGGCTATGTTGCGTCGGTCGCAAGCTACAGCACGGCCGCGGCACAGGCGATTATTCCGCACGTGTTCGGCATGCCGTTTTTAAAAATGATGTGGTCTGAAATAAACAGCTGGCAGATGATCGCCGATAACACGCAAACGCTTGTGATGTTCGGTGGTATCAATCCGAAAAACTCGCAAGTGAGCATGGGTGGCGTCACCCACCACGAGACCAATAGCTGGTTTAAAGAGTTCGAAAAGCGCGGTATCAAGCGTATTAATATCAGCCCGCAACGCACCGATACACCTGATGGTGCCACATGGCAGCCAATCAAACCCGGCACCGATACCGCGATGATGCTGGGCCTTGCCTACGTGATAAACAGCGAAGGTCTGCTCGATGAGCAATTTCTCGAACGCAATACCACGGGTTTTGAAATTTTTCGCCAATACCTCACCGGTGAGAGCGATGGCATAGCTAAAATGCCCGAGTGGGCGGCCAGCCTGTGTGGCGTTGAAGCAAAAATCATTCGCGAGCTCGCACGCACCATGGCGGCCACGCGCACCCTGATCACCCTTTCCTGGTCGCTACAGCGCGCCGAACATGGCGAGCAACCCTACTGGATGGCCGCAACCCTTGCTGCCATGCTCGGCCAAATCGGTTTGCCCGGTGGTGGAATCGGTTATGGCTATGGCGCGATTGGCGGTATCGGCATATCGGTCAAGCGTTTGTCCGGCCTCACATTCCCGCAAATGCAGAACCCGGTGAAGCAATCGATTCCGGTCGCGCGCATCGCCGACATGTTGCTGCAGCCTGGTGAGCCCTTCAATTTCAATGGTAAAGCGCTGAACTATCCCGATATCAAGCTCGTGTATTGGTGCGGCGGCAACCCGTTTCACCATCACCAGGATTTGAATCGATTGAACCAGGCCTGGCAACAGCCTGAAACCATCATCGTGCACGAGCCGTGGTGGACCGCCACTGCTAAACGCGCCGATATCGTTTTTCCGGCCACCACCGCCTACGAGCGGCACGATATTGGTCGTGCACAAGGCGACTCGTATCTATTCGACATGCCGGCACTGATACCACCGGTTGGCGAGGCTCGCGACGACTACGATATCTTTGCAGAACTGGCACAGCGCGCAGGATTTGGCGAAGCATTCACCGAAGGCCGCAGCAGCGAAGCGTGGTTACAACACATGTACGATGAGTTCCGACACGAATCGGCCGAGCAGAGTATCGATGTTCCCACCTTCGATGAGATGCAGCAAAAAAACTGGATTGACCTGCCCGTGCGAGACGCCCGATTTTCCGATGTGCCGTTTGCCGCCTTTCGTGAAGACCCGACAGCGGCCCCCTTATCTACACCATCCGGCAAGATCGAAATATTCTCCGAAACGATCGCATCCTTTGGCTACGACGACTGCCCCGGCCACGCCACCTGGCTGCCACCACGCGAATGGCTGGGCGCCGAGCGCGCCACACAATTTCCACTGCACCTGGTGTCACCCCAACCCGGTGACAAACTGCACAGCCAGCTCGAATGCGCGATCGCCGACATTCCCGGTGAACGCCCGGCACCGGTCACACTCAATCCCGCAGATGCCGCGGCGAGATCAATCACTCACGGTAGCCTGGTGTGTGTATTCAATGATCGCTGTGAAAGCCTGGCGCGCGCGAAGATCAGCGCCGACATCATGCCCGGCGTCGTCGCACTGCCGACCGGCGCGTGGTTCTCGCCAGACGCAAACGGGACGGACAGCCAGGGCAACCCGAACACACTCACTCGCGATGTAGGCACATCACAACTGGGCCAGGGCAGCAGCGCGCATAGCTGTCTGGTAGATGTGAAACCGGCATAGAGCATTCCCTTGGCCCGTTATGACGCCTACGTTCTGTGCACCTCGCCGCGCAGCGGCAGCACGCACTTGTGCAATCTGTTGGCGAGTACCGGCGTGGCTGGCAAGCCGGCTTCCTGGTTTCATACGCCATCAGTTTCAGACTGGCTGGAACAGTTTGATTTAACTATCGATAAAAACTTGCCAGCACGTGAAAATGTTAAACGGGCATTTAACGCGGCGATTTCTGCAGGCAGTTCGAACAACGGCATGTTCGGTCTTCGCCTTCAACGACACAGCTTTGATTTTTTTACCCGACAATTGTCCATTTTGAAGCCAGGTGTCAGTGGCGATGTTCAGCGTATAAATGCAGCGTTTGGGCGCGTCGGGTTTATTTATCTGCCGCGACTGGACAAGATCAGTCAGGCCGTATCGTTGGTAAAAGCCGAACAAACTGGCCTGTGGCACAAGGCGGCCGATGGCACCGAACTGGAACGTCTGGCACCGCCCGCACCAGCCCGATATGACGCTGCGCGCATAGCCGCGTCGGTCGAGCAGATGCAAACCTGGGACAGTGAGTGGAGGCAATGGTTTGCCCGTGAGTCGATCGAGCCGCTGGAAATTGAATACGAGCGCCTGGCGCAGGATGCACAGGGAGTTTTGCGTGACATTCTGGCGTATCTGGATGTTGACACCACACATGCGCGCGGTGTGGTTGCAGGCGTTGCGAAACTTGGCGATGATGTGAGTCGGGAATGGGTGGAACGATTTCGTCCGGAACACAGCGGCGGCTAGCGGTCAGTGGCGATGCTGGTGATGATCAATACCGTCGTGTGCGCCTGTAGCTCAACAAACGCCCCCCGTGGGACCTGATCTCCGATCGGAGAAAATGCCGTGAGGGGCCGCGCTTCTATCGGCAAACAACACAACCCCGCTCTAGCTTGTTCGCTGGACGGAGTCCGACTCCCACCAAGTTCGGCACACGCTTCGGCAGCTTCGCAAACTCCCCCGTGGGACCAGATCTCCGATCCGGGAACATGCTGTGAGGGACTGCATATCAATTGCCGCGGAACACAATTCCCGTGCTGACTTGTTCGCTGGACAGAGTCCGACTCCCACCAAATTCGACGCTTCGGCAGCTTCGCAAACTGGTTCGGCGATGTATTCTATCTGCGTGTCACGTGCGACAATCTGTTCCAGTTCCAGCGCAAGGGCATGGACAAACAACACCAAGTTGCTTAAATCGATGAACGCTGTGATTCAGTCAAATCGCACTTTGACTACCAGCGACCACATGGCTAGTAAGACAACCTGAAGGGACCTCGAATCAACACCCGCTACCAACAATTAAACGCGATCGTCAAAGACGGGCTCGACCAATGACAAATCGACGGTTTGCCCGACGCCTGCTCGACCTGGGCATCACTGCCGACATGACAGCGACGGATGCGAAACACGTACGCATCACCAACATCGTCGCGATCCTTGCCGCGGCGATGATTCTGCCCTGGGTGCCGGTCAGCATCTGGAGTGGTGAGGGATTGATCGCGGCCGAAAACCTGGCCGTTGGACTAGCGCTTCTTTGGGTGCTTCGCATGAACTATGTGGGTCGCCATCGCGATGCCACGATGCTGCTACTGATCACCGCGCACGCGCAGCTCGCCTGGTCAGCCTGGATGTTTGGCGCCAGGTCCGGCATCACCCTCTATTATGTGCTGGCAGTTTTTCTGCCCTATGTATTGTTTCGGACCCGATACCATCTTTTCGCCCATGCATTCGCGATTCTGGCGTTCGTGCTGATGGTGCTGCTTACGATATTTGCGGATACCTTTCCCGCGCGAGTCACCATTCTCGAAGTTCACTTGCAACACATTATCAACACGGCGATTGCGGCACTGGCATTGCTGTTGATGGCTGCCGCCTTTCGCGGGCTGGTCGATGACACTGAATCAGCGCTGGAACGCGAGCGCGAGCGCGCCGATGCACTCTTGCTTAATGTACTGCCGGCATCAGCAGCCGAGCGCCTGAAACAGTCGCCGGACGAGGCTATCGCCGATCGCTACGACGAAGTCACCATACTGTTCGCTGACATCGTCGGGTTCACGCCACTGTCCACACAACTGAGCGCGGAGAAAACGGTTGAATTATTGAATCACATCTTTCGCGAGTTCGACGCCATCTGCGACCGCGCCGGCGTTGAAAAGATCCGCACCATCGGCGATGGCTACATGGCTGTAGCCGGTGCACCCGTAAAACGGAAAGATCACGCCACAGTGATGACGCGAGTCGCCATTGAAATGCGTGACTATATGGCCGCAAGTCCACTGGACCAGCCATTGCAGATTCGCATTGGTCTGAACACCGGCGAAGTCGTTGCCGGCGTTATCGGCACCACCCGATTTCACTACGATCTGTGGGGCGATGCGGTCAATGTCGCCGCCCGTATGGAATCACTGGGTGTACCCGGTCGGATTCAGATTGCCAAAGCCACCTTCGATCGCATTGGGGACAAATTCCCCTGTGAGTTACGCGGAACCATTGACGTCAAAGGTAAAGGCCGGTTGGAGACCTGGTTTGTGGGTTAGTGGTACTCGATTGCGTCGATCACGCTGCCCATAGCTCGAATCGTCTGCCACTGGCTTTTCGAGGCCGTATTTTTTTACCCGCGATTCGCCTCGATGATGCGTCGGGTTTCCTTTTGGTCCGGGTTGTGCGGTGGGGTAAACCGACACGTTTAGCGAGGCTATTTGTATTCACCTTGCTCACGCTGCGGGCTACCAGTTGCCGACTTCGATCCGTCATGCACACGGGGTAACCCGACGCGTTAGCGAGGCTATGTATAGTCACCTTGCTCACGCTGCGGGCTACCAGTTGCCGGCTTCGATCCGTCAGGCACACGGGCAACGGTGTCCGACTTGTTTCAAAGGTACCGCTGCATGAGCGGCCATAGATGAACACTGTAGAGGTCGTGTGAAGCGTGTTTGTTGAAACTGAATTTCAGAAAGCGTATGACTTGTCGGCTGACCTTCGAGCAGTGACGGAAAAGAGGCATCGTCCATCCAGGACGGTCTGTTCCATCTTTGGTTGCTGTCTGTCTTCGATACTGCT
>CAKZSB010000060.1 GCA_937920585.1 uncultured Granulosicoccaceae bacterium
TTTTCGATCCGTGTGCCAATCCTGACGAATCCCTGCAACTTGGTGATATCGGACACAATGTCAATCGGCTAAACATAACGTGGTGATAGACAAGTGCAATTTTGGCCGCGGGAATCCACGATAGACAAGAGCCAGCGCAAATGCAAGAGCGCAAGATACCGGAGGTAAACCGGTGTATGACAGCGTGACTGCCAGATGCGTTGCCTGGCCGTTGTTTGTCGGCGTGACATCAGGTGCCAAAATGCTACTATGTCACCTTGATAAATCTTGTTTGGATCTGGCGAAAATGACTGCCGAAAACCCATTCGTGAAAGACGTATTTCTTGCGTTCCAGGTTATTCCCAGGCCGAAAGAAGGCAACAACTTTGAAGTGGTTGATAAAGCCATCGAGGTTGTGAAAGCCGCTGCTGTTCCCTATCAGGTAGCCGCTATGGAGACTACCATGAGAGGTGAGCTTAATCACTTGCTTGAAATTGTAAAAAGCGCCCAACAGGCTTGCTATGACGCTGGCGCTCTCGAGGTTATCACCAATATCAAAATACATAGTAAAACCGAAGCGGCGACAGATACATTCTGCACTTACGATCGCGGGGTGACCCTGGCCAACCATATGTTCGTGAAAAATTAGCGTTCGTCTGGAAGTCATCTATAAACATTGGACAACTGAATTGCTATGGCCGCATTTTCGTTCAACTACCTGTTAGATCGCCCGATTCTGGATGTGACGGAGCACCCTTCGCTGGGTGGCAATATTAACGGCCCCTCGCTAATTCGGGTGCCCGACTGGGTGGCAACCCCACTGGCCAGATACTATCTGTATTTTGCCCATCATGAGGGCAGAACGATTCGCCTGGCGATGGCGGATGCATTAACCGGCCCCTGGCAATGGTATCAACCGGGTGTGATGTCGCTTGAGCAGAGTCTCTTTTGCCAGCAGCCGCCATCGCCGACCGATATGCACCCTGATGTGCTGGCGGCGATCGAGTCAGGCATCGATGGTGATTACCCTCATATCGCATCGCCAGACGTCCATATTGATCATGGGCGGCAGAAGATCCGGATGTATTACCACGGACGCAATGCGGATGGAACGCAGCAGACCCGTCTGGCGGAGTCTGATGACGGGGTAACTTTCCAGGCGCTGCCGCCGCTGCTGGGTGATTCCTACTTCAGGGTGTTTGCGCATCGCGATTGTCACTATGCGATTGCCTGGGGCAGTGTGTTGTATCGGTCGGTAGATGGGGGACGAAGTTTTGAAGCTGGTCCGCGTTTGACCGACGAGAATTATCGTCATGGTGCGATTCTGCCGCTTGGTGATACGGTGTATGTGATCTGGTCTCGTGCGGGTGATTGTCCGGAGTCGTTGCTACTTTCCAGACTGGATGATTCGGCGGGGCAGGCACACTGGCAGCAGTGGCGGCTTGCCTCCACGCAGCTTCTGCATCAGCCGGAACGCGCCTGGGAAGGTGCGGATGAGCCGTTGCAGGCATCTGCCTACGGTGGTTGTATGGCACCGGTGCGGGAGGTGCGCGACCCCTGTATTTATCAGGAGGATGGAGTCACGTACCTTTTGTATTCGGTGCGTGGCGAACAGGGTATCGCGATGGCGCGGCTGGATATAGCAGAGTGAGATTGGCCTGTATTGCGATGAACGCCAGTAAGTATTCAGTGACGATATTGCCGCGTCCTCTACCTGTGATTTGGGTAGCGCGGCAGGATGGCTGGCTTCGAGTCGGGCAGGGCTTCGTCGATCTTGCGATTAAGCAAACTATTGCCGTTATAAGCCAGGCTCATGGCAGTTCGGTTTCAGCCAGCAGAACACTCCACTGGGCGCCATGCATGTCGCGATCTTCCTTGCTGCCTTGCATCACCGGGCGCGGAAAACTGAACTTCAATACGTTCAGCGATGGTATTTCGAATCGCAGCAGATTCACTGCTTCAACTTTATAGATCGCTGCCACCGTGTCGCTGCTCAGTGCCTTAACTATGGTGTCAAAGCGCTGCTGGTCGCCGCAGAAAACATCGATACTGATCCAGAAGGGGCCTGCATTTTTTGATCTTACGCGCTCGGCCAGTTTACCCAGTTGCATTGATTGTCTCCGTTTCCAGTCGGAATGCCTGCATCGGGTTATCCAGTGTGATCACGTGATTGATAAAAAATTCGTAGAGTTCGCCGCGTGCTGTCTCTACCGGTGAAAAGGGGAATGCAAAGGTGGGCAGCTCTTCGTGGTCGGTCAGCGGGAAGTGCAGCATATGCGGGTTGCACAGTCGTGCAATTTCCATGGATTGTTCTGCTGATTGGGCCGTCACTGTCAGTAGTACCCCAACCTCTGTGGGTATGGTATCCCGGCGCTCCTGTGCACCCAGCGTGGCGCTCATGCCAATGAGGCGAAAATCTAGATCGTAGCTGACAGGTTCCATCGCCAGACGTTCGCTTATCAACGTTGTGAGAAAAGCATGCAGGCGTTCAATCCACTGCCTTGCGTTTTCAACGTATCGGCGTTCGCGAAGCAGTGCCAGTAGTGTGGTTTGATATCCTGCCGAGCGGGCAGCTTCAAGTTTTACGGTGTAGGTGTCATCGGTGATCCAGCGCGAGCCGGTAACACGCACCGACTTTTGATCGATAGCCTCGTAGTGTGCATTGGTCACATCGAGTGTGCCGCCGGGTTCGTGCAGATGGAACGGGTCTGCGTTCTCATAAAGCATATGCGCAGACACGGTGTGTGGCGTGCAGTGCGCGTCAGCAGCCATGGGGGTTACGGTAAACCCGGTGTGGTCTACATCCAGCAGCACCACGCCGCTGGTCGGGTGGGTGGAGCACAGTGCGCCGCATTCGGTGATCTTGGCGCCGTGCCAGGCTGCTGCAATATTTTCACCGTTGGCTATCGGCAGCGCTGCAATGCTGGCGGTATCGGTGGCGCGGCCAGCCAGCACGATATCGGCGCCCGCCAATAGTGCCTGTTGAATTTGCTCAACCCCTGCCAGCGCTACGATATTACTGGCCGATTCGATGTCGTTTACTGCAATCGGTAATTCGGGTTCCAGCGCTCGCCAGTTGCCGCTGTTAAGCCGTTCAACGATAAACGCGTGCGGCTGGCTGGAATAGATTTTTGCGATCTTCAGGGATTGGCCGAATTCTGTTGCTATCTCGCGCGTGATCTCGGCCATCCAGTCGACCATGTCGTCGACACCACATGTGCCGCAGGACCCGATGATTAGCGGTACACCGAGTTCAGCACGTGCCTCCATCAGTTTGCGCCATTCAGCCCTGCATACGGCTTGTGAATATTTAGAGTTGCCGGTGCCTAGGTACCACGGGCCGCTATCGGTGGAGCCGCCGTCGATTGCAATGATATCGGGCCGGGCTTTGATGCCATTGTGCAGCGCCTCGTCGGAGAAGCCAAGGCCAAGCACGCCGGATGGGATCAACACACGTGTACTCATCGCCTGTTACCGCTGTATTCCATTTGCATTGAAATCGATGGGCTCTTTGCTATTGTATGATTGCATTTACTGTCCTGCTGCCGGCTGTTCTCCACATTGCAGGATAACGTATTGTGATCGTGGGCGGGTTGCTGCACGTTGTGGTCTCTAGCTTTCAGCCATAGGACCCAGATGTTCTGCCCAATGCGCCATGATCTGAAGGCCAAATTCTGTGACCGGAACTGACGGCTGGCGTGCCAGTCCGTTCGGCAGGTTTAATCTTAAAGCGGCTAAGTGTTTGCCATAGGCGATGAAGTTCTCCACCGAGCTCATCATAAACACGATCAGCGGCAGCAACTGGCGATGCAGGCTTTCCGCTTCAGCGATTGATTCTGGTGTGCCTGTTCGCATGAGCTCATAAATTCGTACCTG
>CAKZSB010000061.1 GCA_937920585.1 uncultured Granulosicoccaceae bacterium
ATCAGTATTTTTCGAAACGCCTGCCAGTGTGTGGCGCCAAGATCCAGTGCAGCTTCCTCCTGGCCACGATCGAAACGTTGCAGCCGTGAGATAAACACCAGCATGGTGTAGGCCGCGATAAACGTTGACTGGCCAATGATGGTGAGAAAAAAGCCATCGTAAAAAATGGAGCTGCGCTCCGCGCCAAACATCAGGCCCATTCGATCCCAGAACAGCAGTGTCGAAATACCCAGCACCACACCGGGCACGAGTATGGGTGAGATCAGAATCGTGTAGTACCAGGGGCGCACGCGCTCGCTGACATGAGTTAGCAACAGCGCGCCCGACAGTCCCAGTGGCACCGCCAGCAATACAACGCCGATACCAATCAGAAAGCTGTTTTTCAGGCCGGTGAGCAGACGCTGATCATTGGCCAGTGCATTGAACCACTCAACAGTAAAACACTCCCACGGCGCGACCCGCGGAAACGCAGAGCTGTTAAAGGCTGTTAGCCCCATGATGATCAACGGGCCAAACAGATAGACAAAAAAGCCCAGTACAAACAGCAGCGTAAAGCCCTGACGCAAACGATCCGAGGTCACCGGGCAATCTCTCCCAGCCTGACTTTGAAGATACGCATAACCAGCAGCACGAATATGATGCAGGCAACCAGCAGCACCAGTGCATAGGCAGAGCCGCGTGCCCAGTTGGCCGAGTTGTTGAAAGCTTTGTAGATCAACTGGGTAAACCACAAGCTGCTCGGCCCGCCGAGCACCTGTGGTGCCGCCAGCGCACCGGCTGTGAGCATGAATACCATGGTGCAACCGCTACTGATACCGGGTTTGGCATGCGGCAACACAATGCGCCAGTGAATCCGCCACCAGGGTGATCCCATGTCGCGCGCCGCTTCGATCTGGTTTTTGTCGAGGCTTTCCACGGCATTGTAGATCGGAAAGATCATCAGCAATATGTAGGCGTAGCAAAGCCCGGAATAGAGCGCGACATTTTCGCGTATGAAGTCGTAGGGCTGATCGAGCAGGCCAATTGCCATAAGGCTGCTATTGATTACCCCGCTACTGCCAAACAGCACCTTGAACGCAAACGCACGCAGGATTTCGTTGACCCAGAATGGAATGATCAATGACATCACCATCAATCTGCCCCAACCGCCACGGGCCACGTGCGCGAGGTAATAGGCAACCGGATAACACAGGCACAAATCCACCAGTGTCACCAGGATTGCAGCGCCAATGGTGCGCGCAAACACACCCAGATCAATGTAGTTGAAGCTATCGGAAGAGCGCGCGCTGCCATAGAGCAGATAGCGGTAGTGCTCGAGCGTGTAACTATGGGTTTCGGTACCCCACTGCGGCGGTGGCACGTTGGCGCGAAAGGAAAAATCGAGCATGTAGGCTTGCGGTAATACAATCATTACCACAACCCACAGCACCACCGATATCAGCAGAAACAGACCCAGGCCTATGCCGTTCTGGCGAAAGTAGTTTGACCAGTATTTCATTGCACTATCACTCGGCCGCAAGCGAACCGACGGGCAGTGCAACTGCAAGCTCTGCACTAAACCCGAGTGACACTGTGCTGTCGAGTGTTAATCCGGTCGCGCGACCGTCGTTGACGGTAGACAGACTCAGTTGCCGGTCGACGCCGGGCGCATCGAAAAATAAATGCCAGAGATTGCCTTCAAATTCCTGCCGAACCAGTTTGCCCTGCACCGTGTTATCGAGCGTATCGTTATTGCCCACACGGAGTGATTCGGGCCGGACGAACACGTAACATGAGTCGCCGCGATTCAACTGCGCCTGCCCGTTGCGTTTCACGGTGCGTGCGCGGAGTACACCGGCTGGCGTGTTGACGGTTGCAACACCGCTATCAATGGAATCGACTGTACCGGCAAAAAGATTATTCTCACCCACAAACGAGGCGACAAAGGCGGTTTCAGGGGAGTCGTAAATAGTGTTGCCATCGGCCACCTGTTCTATCACGCCCTGGCTCATCACGGCGACGTGATCGGACATGGTCAATGCCTCACCCTGATCGTGAGTGATATAAATAAAGGTGATACCAACCTGTTGCTGGATCGCCCGCAACTCGGTGCGCATATGCTGGCGCAATTTCAAATCAAGCGCGGAGAGCGGTTCGTCGAGCAAGAGGACATCGGGCTCTGCGGCCAGTGCCCGCGCAATCGCGACACGCTGCTTCTGTCCACCGGATAACTCGCTGACCATTTTACCGCCCTGATCAGGCAGCGCGATCATCTCGAGCAACTCATCGGCGCGCTTGCGGCGCTGCGCCACCGATACGCCTTTCACCTCGAGCGAAAAGGCGATGTTCTCCCAAACCTTCATCAGCGGGAACAGGGCGAGATTCTGAAAAATCAATGCCGTCGGGCGCTTGTGCGGCCCGATGCCAGCCATGTCTTTACCACCGATTAAAACTCGTCCTTGTGAGGGTGTCAGAAAACCCGATACCGCTCGCAGCAAGGTGGTTTTGCCACAGCCTGAAGGACCGAGAAAGCTGAAAAACTCGCCCTCTCGTATGTGGATGTTTGCTTCGCGAGCTGCGACGAAGTCACCGAATCGAATCCAGACATCGTCCAGTTGAACATCAGCGCTCATCAATAATTAGTCTGTTCTGCGGCCACAGGCGAGCGGCCGGTAAATAAAGTGGAGAGCTGTCCGGCACCCTTGCGGTGCCGGACCGATAAAGGTTCTGGCCTAGGCAGCCTGAAACTTGTTCTCGTACTCGGTGCGTACATCTGCATACCACTGAGCTTCCGCCGGCCACGGATTGAGGTTGGCCAGTGCCTGCCCCGGATAGGCTTCACCGAAATTCTTCTT
>CAKZSB010000062.1 GCA_937920585.1 uncultured Granulosicoccaceae bacterium
CATCGCGTACATGGAAAAATGCACAGGAGTGTCGAGGTCGCGCGCTATCAAATCGAACAGGGTGATGCCTGCGGCGTCTGCTGCCAGAAAGTCTCCGAGGCCGAGGCGTTTGCGCGCGGTGGAATCCGTGATGTGATGATCACCAACCAGGTTCGCGATCCGGTTAAGATCGATCGGCTGGCAAGGCTTGCAAAACTGGCCCGAACACTGGTTTGTATCGATGACGTCGATAATGTTGCCGAGTTGTCTCAGGCCGCAAAGCAACATGGCACCTCACTGGAGGTACTGGTGGAGATCGAATGCGGTGCCGGGCGCTGTGGTGTCGAGCCCGGGCAACCGGTCGTAGAACTTGCCCGCGCGATTGCCGCTGCCGACAACCTGCAATTTGCGGGTATTCACTGTTATCAGGGATCGGCACAACACATACGTGAATATCAACCGCGACGCGAAGCGATCGACAAGGTGGTGGCGATGGCTCGCACATCGGTGCAAATGCTTGCGGCAGCCGGATTCGAATGCGAGATTGTTGGAGGCGCGGGCACTGGCACCTATTATTTCGAGGGCAACTCGGGTATCTATAATGAACTGCAGTGTGGCAGCTACGCATTCATGGATGCCGACTACCAGCGCGTACTGAACAAAGACGGTCAGCCAATCGCAGAGTTTGAGAACGCCCTGTTTGTACTGACTTCTATTATGAGTACGGCGCGAGAGGGTCGTGCGGTTTGCGACGCGGGATTAAAATCACATGCGGTGGATAGTGGTTTGCCCGTGATAGCCGATCGCCCGGAGTTAGAATACACAGGCTGTTCAGATGAGCACGGCATCATCGCCGATCCGGCCAACGCACTGAAGATCAATGAAAAACTGAAACTGATTCCCGGTCACTGCGATCCAACCTGCAATTTGCACGACTGGTATGTAGGAGTGCGAAACGGAGTGGTTGAAGTGCTGTGGGCCGTAACCGCACGAGGAAAGAGTTATTAATTTTTTCACTGCGTTAAACCACGCCGTTCTTCCCGCCCACACATCCCACGCACGCATCAAAGGGTAGGTCGGCCGCAGGGAAGCAAAGCGACAGCGTGCCCGACAATGCCAGAGCGGGTTGTAAGAGATGTTATTTGATATTTTTTTAAAAACCAAAAAAATCAAATGGCCCCCCGAACCCCGCTACCGCTTCACGCCAGCCGATCACCATCCAGCCTGGCAAGAAGATCTGTAAACTGGCCCAACTCCATGCCCTCTGCAACACAAGCCGCCACATGATCTGCCTGTGTCAGCGGTGCGATGCTATCACCCGGCGGGACATTATCCAGATTGGCGGGGAACGGATAGCCTTCTGCTGCAGCGGCGATAAGTCGGTTCAGTCTTGGTTTTTGCCCTTGCTGGCTGGCCAGTTGCAGTTGCGGATAAATTGTTGCGAGCATTCTGCTGCGATTGACTGTCTCCATAGCGCGGCCAAAGGCGGATGAAACCTGCAGCAGGTTGGCAAGGCGAAATTGGTCGGTGGTTTTGTTGGTGCCGGCGGCGTGCATCAGTGCGGGATTGAAGAACACGGCATCGCCTGTTTTCAGCGCGAGTTGCGAGCGATGTTCGTTGAAATACTGCTGGTACTCTTCGCGTTGATAGGCCAGGTAGCCAAATTCATAATTTTGCGAATAGGGCAGATAGAGCGTCGGTCCTGTCTCCAGCGGCATGTCGCAATGGGCAATCGCACCCTGCAATGTCAGCACCGGTGACAGCCTGTGGATGTGGGCGGGGAACTCGCTCATCTGCGCTGCTGACATGAAGCCCAGGTGATAGTCACGGTGGGCGCGTTGCGCGCTGCCACCGGGGTTGACGCGATTAACCTGTGCAGTGATCTGATAGCCGCGCCCGAGCCAGGCATCGCTCGCCAGCGCAATGGCCGGATTGTCGTAGTAATCGCAAAACCCTTGCGGATCGGCCAGACAGTGTTTTTCGAAGGCGTTCCATATGCGATCGTTGGCGCCAGGCTTGGCGAAGTGATCACCGCCACCGGTGGCGTCGATGCGTTGTTGCTCGATGATGTCGCTGAACAGCGTGTTGGCTCGCTCCAGTACCGCCGGGTTGTTAAAAGCTGCGGTGATCACCAGTACGCCGGGGCCGTTGGCCAGCACTTCGATCCACTCGGATTGCAGGGCGCGGCGATCCCGCTGGTTGTTTGCGGCGGCGCGAACCTGATCGCCGCTGTAGATCAAGGCGTTCTGATCCACCCTTTGGGCCAGTGGCCAGTCTGCCTGCCGGGTGGTGCGTGAGACGCTTTGTTTGAAAGCCTCAAAATCATCGGTTTCTGCATCCAGCCAGTGTTGCCGGCCAGACTGGTGCAAGTCAGCGGTGCTCATGTGCGCACGCTCGTCAAAATGATCCAGGGTTCAACGTCGCCGGCAAGCCCCATGGCCTCACCGTGTACCGTGGCGTCGATGGTGAACCCGGCGTCCGTTAAATACTGCTGCAGTTGCTGTTCCGAGTAGTAACTGTAGTAACGGCCGAGCTTGTCACGCCTGGCGCCGTTGCCGGTTTTCATCGCCAGATGGAAAA
This sequence comes from uncultured Granulosicoccaceae bacterium, assembly GCA_937920585.1. GTDB lineage: Bacteria > Pseudomonadota > Gammaproteobacteria > Granulosicoccales > Granulosicoccaceae > CAKZSB01. The sequence goes on from CAKZSB010000062.1 coordinate 2,560, forward strand.
TGCCAGCCGGTTTCAGGGCGCGGTGCAGCGCCGCCAATAGCCCCGGGAGTTCTTCGGCGCTCGCGTGTAGCAGGCTGAAGCTGGCCCAGATGCCGTCGTAATGTTGTTCCTCGTTGATGTCGGCAAAGGTTGCCTGGCGGGCATTGATGGCATAGGTTTCGTTGGCGTGGCGCACCATCTCGGCGGAGGCATCGACCGGGTCTACGCGCAATCCGCGATCGCGCATGATCGATGAGTCTGCAGCCGGGCCACACCCAAGATCCAGCACCAGGCCGTCGGGGGCGATCCGCGAGATGAAGGCCAGCAGGTGGGTATCCGGCTCCTTTTGATCTACCAGGTCGGTGTAGCTGTCTATCTGCGCATCGTAGACGTTGATTGTCTGGTCGTCGCTCATGCCCATCTCCGTGAACTCCCGCAAGCGCCGCCGGCCGGCGCGTGTCGAGTAACGCGCATTCTACGCAGTTTATTTTGCTGCAACGCTTGAATTTCCGGCTGATCTACCAGACTATTAGCACTCTCTCTAAGCGAGTGCCAACGCACCCGCTCATTTCTTGTTTTCTACCCACAGGCAGCTCAATGAATATTCGCCCTCTGCACGATCGTGTGGTCGTCCGTCGCATGGAAGAAGAAAAAACCAGTGCAGGAGGAATTGTCATACCTGATTCCGCCACTGAGAAACCTATCCGTGGCGAAATTATCGCGGTTGGCAATGGCGCCATCACCGATAGCGGCACCGTGCGCGCACTCGATATTGCCGTGGGCGATACCGTGATTTTTGGCAAGTACTCCGGCACCGAAGTCAAAATCGACGGTGACGATTTCCTGGTCATGCGGGAAGACGACATCATGGCCGTTGTTGAAGGCTAGGCACTGCGCCGGCCCTCGGTAACCACCACCGAACCTCCAAACAAACCCGACTATCAGGAAAGAATTCAATGAGCAGCAAAGATGTGCAGTTCTCAAATGCAGCCCGTTCGCGGATGCTCAAAGGCGTTGACACGCTGGCCAATGCGGTCAAGGTCACGCTCGGTCCCAAGGGACGAAACGTTGTAATCGACAAATCTTTCGGCGCACCAGCGGTCACTAAAGATGGTGTCACGGTTGCCAAAGAAATCGAACTGGAAGACAAGTTCGAAAACATGGGCGCCCAAATGGTAAAGGAAGTAGCTTCCAAAACCAACGACGTCGCCGGTGACGGCACCACCACAGCAACTGTTCTGGCGCAGAGCATTGTTCGCGAAGGCCTCAAAGCCGTTGCCGCCGGCATGAATCCGATGGATCTCAAGCGCGGTCTCGACAAAGCCGTAGCGGTTGCCGTTGAGTCGCTGGCTGATCTGTCCCAGCCATGCAGCGACGCCAAGGAAATTGCCCAGGTCGGCACTATCTCTGCCAACAGCGACGCCAACATTGGCGACCTGATTGCCCAGGCGATGGAAAAAGTCGGCAACGCCGGTGTAATCACCGTTGAAGAAGGCACCACGCTCGAGAACGAGCTGGATGTCGTTGAAGGCATGCAGTTCGATCGCGGCTATCTGTCTCCTTACTTCATCAACAACCAGGACACCATGAGCGCGGTTCTGGAAGACCCCTATGTGCTTCTTTACGACAAGAAGATCTCCAACATTCGCGATCTGCTGGCAACACTTGAAGCCGTTGCCAAGGCCGGTCGTCCGCTGCTGCTGATCGCCGAAGATATCGACGGTGAAGCGCTGGCGACTCTGGTCATCAACAATATGCGCGGCATCGTTAAGGTATGTGCAGTCAAGGCGCCGGGCTTCGGCGATCGACGCAAGGCCATGCTGCAGGATATTGCGGTACTGACTGGTGGCCAGGTAATCTCTGAAGAAGTGGGACTGTCGCTGGAGAAGGTCACACTCGAAGATCTGGGTAGCACCAAGCGCGTCACCATCGACAAAGACAACACCATCATCGTTGACGGTGCTGGCTCAAAAGAAGAGATCCAGGGTCGTGTTGAGCAGATTCGCACCGAGATTGAAAATACCTCTTCAGACTATGATCGTGAAAAACTGCAGGAGCGCATGGCTCGTCTGGCCGGTGGTGTTGCGGTAATCAAGGTCGGTGCTGCCACTGAAGTTGAAATGAAAGAGAAGAAAGATCGCGTCGACGACGCCCTGCACGCCACACGTGCTGCAGTAGAAGAGGGTGTGGTTGCCGGTGGCGGTGTTGCACTGGTTCGCGCCGTGGCTTCACTGAAAGATCTCAAAGGCATCAATGCCGATCAGGATCACGGCATCGCCATAGCGCGTCGCGCCATGCAGGAGCCGCTGCGTCAGATCGTCGCCAATGCAGGTGATGAGCCTTCGGTGGTAGTAAACCAGGTGGCTAACGAAAGCGGCAGCTATGGTTACAACGCTTCAACCGGTGAGTATGGCGACATGCTGGCGATGGGTATTCTCGATCCCACCAAAGTGTCTCGCACCGCGCTGCAGAATGCTGCATCGATTGCCGGTTTGATGATCACCACCGAAGCGATGGTCGCTGACCTGCCGTCCGACGACGCCGGTGGCGGCGGCATGCCGGATATGGGTGGCATGGGCGGTATGGGTGGAATGGGCGGCATGATGTAATTCAGCCCTCCCGCTGAAGTAAAAAAAGCCCCGCCATGCGGGGCTTTTTTGTGTCTGTGGCCCAGTCTGTTAGCCTTGCCGCTCTCGCGTTCGCCGCCCCGATGGATTTCAACATGACACGTCGCTACAGCTGGCCCGAGGGTCACTGGAACTGGCCGGTAAGACTCACCCACCAGCATGGCGTGCGTGCCGGTGATTTCATTTTTACCGGTGGTCAGGCCGATCTGGATGCCGCGGGCGCAGTACAACACCCGAATGACCTGCCAGCCCAGATCGATAGCGTGATCTCATACCTGCGTGCAGTGCTTCGCGACCTGGGTGCTGACACCGATGATCTGGTGCGGCTGGTGGTGTACTTCGTTGGTGACGCTGCAGCCGAATCGACAATCCTCAACCGGCTGGCCGATGCCATCGGGCCGCACGTCAAGCCGGTGGTAAATACCATTGCGCTGCCACAGCTTTGCTATGCCGGCATGTTGATCGAGCTGGAAGGTATGGCGATGAAATCTGCCAGCGGCAAAATGCTTCCCCGCGAACATTTTCATCTGCTCGAACAGCCCCGGCTGCCACAGGCGTTTTCGCATGTGGTGCGTTGTGCCGACGTTATCTTCACCGGCGACATCTGTGCGATGACCCCTGATGGCGACGTGCAACACGGCGGTGATGTGATCGCACAAACCACGACGATGATGGAAAACCTTCGTCTGGCGCTGGCAGCGGCGGGTGCCGATTGCGACGACGTGCTGAAACTCAATGTGTTTTATGTTGGCGATGGCACGGCTGAGAACTGGGAGCAGCCAGCCCTGATCAGAGCCGGTTACTTTGCCGAGCCCGGGCCGGCAGCCACCGGTATCACAGTGCCGGCGTTTGCCCACAGTGGCCTGATGACTAAAATCGCCGTCACCGCGATGCGTGCCCGTGATGGTGAGCGTCTGCCACGGACCTTCAGCTGGCCGCAAGGCCATTGGGACTGGACGGCAAAGTTGCCCTACAAGCACGGCAATCGCTGCGGCGATCTCATCCATCTGGGCGGCCAGGTATCGCTCGATAGCCAGGCGCGAGTGATCGATCCGGGCGATATCGTCGCGCAGACCAGGCGCGCGATGGACAACATCGCCCGCGTGCTCGAGGGCTTTGGTGCCACGCTGGATGATGTCGTCAAGGTGACAACGTTCTATCAGGGCCAGGCCTCGGCAGAGGCGCTGCATCAGAATTTGCTGGTTCGCTCCGGCAGTTATCAGCATCCCGGGCCTGCTACCAGCGGCATTCCGGTGCCATCGCTGGTTTACGAGAACATGTTGATCGAGATCGAGGTGATTGCAGTCGCCGATCGGCTGGCGAAATAGCCGCGCACTGGCGCAACTCAGGCATGGTGTAAATTCTGTCAAATCGGTAAGCTTCAGGTTCGTATTGGGAGAGCCCGTTGGACGACGACAGCCAGATAGATCTGCAGGTTTTTAGCAACATCGTTAACCACCTTGGCGAACAGGATCTGTTGGCCCTCAATCAGCTGATTGCTGAGCGGATCAAAGTGGTGCGTGCAGAAAAGAAAGTGCAGAGCATGGCTGCGTTTGAGGTTGGCGACGCTGTGTTTTTTACCGACAAGCAGCAACAGCGTGTCGATGCCACCGTCTTGCGTTTGAACAAAAAGACTCTCAGCCTGGTCACCGATGACGGTGAGCGCTGGAATGTCGCCCCTGAGTTATGCCAGATTAATGAGCCGACCACGGGCGATTTGTTCGAGCAGGAGATATCGTCCACGGCGGGCAACGTATCCGTGCTGCCGACCGCCGCGACGAACCAAATCGCAGGTCGCTGGTACGGCGGTGTTATCGAGATGCCGGCATACGTATCTGACGGCGGTCAATCGTATCGACCCCATGTGTTGATGTGGCTGGATAGCGACGGTCTGGTCGCTGCGACCGAGGTCTGCGAGCCCGAGTCCGATCCGAAGGAGGTGGCGCTTTCGACACTGCGGCAAGCGCTCCACTCTCCGATGACCGGCAAGCCACCTCAGCAGCCGAAATACATCACTGTCAACGACGCTGAGATTGCCAACTATCTTGCCGAGCGTGTAACCGGCATCAACATTGAGCACGGCGCAACACCGATGCTGGATGAGGTGGTTGATGGTATTGCGAACGGGATGCCGCCGGGCGAGCCCGTGGATACGTATCTGTCGACGGGGCTAAGTGCCGAACGCATCTCTGATTTCTTTGATGCCGCGGCGCTGCTCTACCACAGCGCGCCCTGGGAGCAAGTCCCGCACGACGCCTGTCTGTTGAGTGTGACGATAGAATCTCTCGGCATTCACGATGCAGTGCTTTCGGTAATCGGCCAGAAGGGAGAGAGTTTTGGCATCATCGTGTATGCCAGCATGCAGCAATATTGCCATTATCACATCGCCAGTGATCGCATGCGTCGTGGCCTGGAATGCGATATCCCGCCGCATTCTGCACTTAGCTTTGATGAAGGTGCTGACGTGTCTGCATCTATACGAAAGGAAATTGCCGAGCATGGCTGGCAGGTTCCCAACACATCGAGCTATCCGATTCTGTTTACCCCCGATCGCGACAACTTCCTGCGCCCGCTGGCGGCGACTGATGTCGCACTCTTTGAAGCGCTCAGCCGCGCGTTGCCGGTGGTACTGAAAGATCGCAGGACACTGATTAATTGCTGGAACGGTGAAGACGATTACCGCAAGCGCATCACCGTGGACAGTGTCGGTGAGCGAGTTGCCGTGGAGATTGCCGCGCCGTATCCGTTCGAAAATTGCTATGGCGCGAAGGACCCGTTCGATTCAACTATGGTCGAGTTGGCGCTGCTCTCCCATACCGCTGATGAACCCAGTTATGAGGCCAATGCCGAGATCTGCGAAGACTTGCAGGCATTGTTTTTTAAATCCCCCGAAGGAAAAAAATGTAAAGGTGGCGCATCGATGGTAACACCGCTTTTACATTTCTCTTTTACGTATCAAAGTGCAACCATCGCTACCCTGCAGGCAGGTTCTTTGGAGGAAATCGTTTTTGAGATCGTGCCACGCAAGGTAATGACGCCGCCCGATACAGCTCGTGCAATTATTGAAGAGTACCGGTTGTTTTACCGTTTTTTAAAACGCGTGTATTCGCTGCCACAAGCCGACCAGTGTCTGGAGGTGCTCGGTGGCAACGCTATCGCCAGGTTGAAAGCGGCCTTGTCTGATACTGGTGGGTTTGGTCCCGGCAAGGCTGCGCTTGCCAGTGGCATGCTTGCTGGTAGTTCGGGGCAATTGCCGCCGGGCTTGTCGCTGGGTCAGGCGGGAATGCCGGCGACGGGTTTTCCGCCGGCACCAGCGGGAAAACCGGTCGATAGCAATGCAAAGAAGAAAAAGCGCAAGGAAGCCAAAAAGGCCCGCAAGAAGAATCGCTGACGCGCGTCGAGTTGGTATCGCTCATCGGGTGGATTTCAAT
>CAKZSB010000063.1 GCA_937920585.1 uncultured Granulosicoccaceae bacterium
CCGCATAGGCAATTTTGCTGAAATCGGGGATTTGAGTCATGCCACCTCCAGTGCGCTGAGCGCTTGATTCAACCGGCCGACGCGGTCGCAGCCCAGATGAATGTCCTGTGCGATATTCGCAGGGGGATTATCCAGTTCGAGTGCGGCGAGCTTGCCGGCCAGCCACAGTGTCGCATCGCTGTTGGCGGCGATATCGGCACAGGCCTGCACGCCGAGCTTGCGGTAGCTTGAATCCGAACCACACAATACTGCCAGTGCCGGTTTTTCTTTCAATGCAATCCACTGCGCCAGTGTGCAGACGTTTGCGTGAATGCCCGCCACCGCCAGAAAATTCTGGCTGAAATTGACTCTGGGACCATAATCACTTTGTTCACCCAGCGTGATCAGCGCTGCGGTGGGAGCACGGCCATTTGCGAGGGTGTGTGAGTCTGATCGATCCCGCATCGATTCGAATACGGCTGCATCGCGAAAACTTTGCAGTGCAGTGGTTTCCAGTGACACCTGTGTAGCGGCCTGGGCCGGTGTGTCGCCGTTTGAATATGTTTCGATAATTTCAGCGAGTGTCGCTGTATACACCGGGCTGGCATCGGTTGCGATGAGCGGATTACCGTCGGAGCGAGAATCGGGATCTTCCAGTTGCGGAAATTCGCTGACACCGGTAACCGGTGTCTTTCCCACCGCAATGGATTTAATCCGAAGCTCACGGGTGTTTGCAATCGCATCCTGAACGGTGTTGTTTAACAGCGCGGCACACATACCGCCAGCGGCATCGATGCTTTGAATCATGGCCCAGGCAGATTCTGCCAGTTGATCGGTTAATGCCTCGATGTGTCCGGAACCGCCCATGGGATCGAGCACGTGGTGTATGCCGCTCTCTTCCATCAGGATGAGTTGTGTGTTGCGTGCGATGCGACGGCCTTTGGCTGATTCGCCGCACAACTGATCGTAGCTTGCGCTGTTGAAGCTTGTTGCACCACCCAGCGCTGCCGCCAGGCATTGCGTAGTGATCCGCAGCATGTTTACCGAGTTATCGCGTTGTGTGAGTGACCGTACCCCCGAGCGCGAACGCAGCGACATATCGGCATTGGCCTGGCTGATGCCGCTGTGATGCAGCACCGTTGCCCAGAGTTTGCGTATCGCGCGGTGCATTGCCACGGATTCAAATAACTCGCTGTCGAGTGAGAGATTGAATTCGATCTGCCGCGCCGCGATAGCCGGATCAATACCGGCGCCACACAACACGCGAAGATACTCGATGCCGGTGGCAATCGCGCAGGCGATTTGCTGTGCGGCCGAGGCCCCGCTGTTGTGATACGGGCTGCCATCGGCGCACAGTACAGTGGCGTTGTGGCAGTGCCCGGCAATATATTGCGCCGTCTTGGCGATGGTGTTTTGCCATGAGTCGGCAAGTGTGATTTGGCCGTGCCGTGCAAGCTGGCCCAGTGGATCTATATTCAGCGACAGTTGCAATGTCGAGGTATCGATTTCGCGCTTGTTGCAAAGCGCCAGTAACAGGGCGGCCTGGGCTGTGTTGTCGGCATCCGGGTATAAGGCGATGTGAATCAGTTCGAGCTGAACGCCGGTCAGTGCGGTATCGAGCGTGGCGATGTCGTTGCATTGCAGGCCGGCGCCGTGGCCACCGGTTGCCAGGCGCAGTTCGATCGATGCGACGCCACCTTCAAGCTCGTGTATTAGCTGCTGGTTCAGCGCGCTGGCATCGGCCGTGTCGTAGCTTTGCGCGATTTGCCAGCCGTGGCGATTTGCAAGGTTGCGCCGGCTGCCGCGCGTGTACGGGAACTGGCCGGGCAGCGCATCAACCGGGGCCTGCGGATAGACGGGTTGCCGGTGGTTGCCGTCGAGATCGGTGTGGACCAGTTTGCGATCAAAACTGGCGCGATCGACGGTTTGCTCCACGAGTTCGCGCCAGTGTTGTTCCGTTTGGATAGGAAATGGCGCGTTGTCGCTCCAGAAATCCTGCATAGCGATGGAGTCCTTGCAGATGGTTTGTGCAATTTCAGATTATATCAGCCTGATGCAATTTTCGATCTGTCACTGCCGAATGGCGCGAGCCATGGTGCTTCGATAGCCGCACGGCGCGACACTTTCGATTATTGATCGGGAATCTTCAGCACCTGCTCACCCGCATTGTCGATGTAGGCCTGCATGACATCCAGCAGCGCTGCCGGCTGCGGCTGTGATAACAGATTCAGCCGATGCTCTTCGAGCAGAAAGCCCTCTTGCTCGCAATGCAGCAGAAATTCACTGAGTTTGTCGAAGTAGCCGCATACGTTGAGCATGGCACAGGGCTTGTTGTGCAGGGCCAGCTGCTGCCAGGTACAGATCTCGATCAGTTCTTCCAGTGTGCCGATGCCACCGGGCATCGCGATGAAACCATCTGCAAGATCAGCCATCTTTGCCTTGCGCTCGTGCATGTCGGCGACGATGAAGAGCTCGGTGAGGTTGGTGTGGCCGATTTCGTAGTTCTGCAGATGCTCGGGAATCACGCCATATACTTTTCCACCGGCGTCCAGCACGGCATCGGCTACCGCCCCCATAATGCCGATAGAGGCGCCACCGTAGACCAGATCGATGCCGCGCTCGACCATCGCCTGCGCCAGTTCCTGTGCCGCGGTGGCATATTCCTGTCGACGCCCTTTGCTCGAGCCGCAAAAAACACAGATGCGTTTCATCGGGTTATATTCGCTGTAAATTGGCGCGCCAGTGTAGCCGCAACAAGGGGTGGCGGTGGGATATTGTTAGTCTGCTAAGGTGAATTAAGCAACGTAACCAGCGCCAGTGCGACCACGATCATCATCGACAGACCCATCAGTATGTTGATCAGGCGCTGGGTTTTGGCGGACAGCGCCAGTCGCTTGAGATTGACCCCGGCT
>CAKZSB010000064.1 GCA_937920585.1 uncultured Granulosicoccaceae bacterium
CGACAAGGCCAGAAACTCGCCTTTGGCCAGTTCGATGAAACGCGATCCCGGGTTCTCTCGCAGCAACTCCATCAATCGAGCCAGTGACAGCGCATCGTCCTCATTGTATTGCAGCTCGCCGCTGGCACTGAACCATTGCTCGGCGGATTTAATCGACAAATTCATATTTCCGGTGTCGGCGCGAGCACTGACCCGAAAGGGAATATCCTCTGGCCAGAGACATCGAATATCGGATTGCTGCAGTTCATCAAGTAATTCAAGTGCCCGCTCGGTACCGCTAATCTGAACCACAGCGCGACCATCAAATACCTGCGTCAATACCATCGAATTGGCGATCAGTGACTGCATCAATTCGCGCTCGCGTTCCAGCTCACGCAATACCGGCACCGTTCCGGCCTTTGCTTTCACATAAACCACGCGCCCGCCTTCGCCGGAATCAAAGAAAGTACCGCTATTGGCAACGGGTTCAACCACAATTCGTACGCTGAGTACATCACCTGCAAACGTCAGCTGCAGGGCGGGTTCGGGGTTGCCTGGCAACTGCTCGGTGTTCTCATCCTGCGAATCACTCTGTACGGCAATATCATCGGCAAGTGATGCCACCAGGTCGAGCAGTCGCTGTCGCGCTCCAAGCGGCACGCGCAAACCATCCTGCTCGGGCAGGGCTTCAAAGATACGCAACTGCATGGCGCTGAAGCAGGTGACTTCAACTGTGTTTTCACTGGCGTTCCAGTGGGATCGATACAACGAGCTTCCACGTGGGTGTGGTTGCATGCTTAAGTGCAGGCCGTCGGTATGTGTCTCGAGGTTCAGACTAACCGGGCGCTCAACGATATCCACTTTATTGCCCTCTGTATCGAAAACATACGGGTGGCCAATCAATCTGTCGAGTGCGGCATCACCGACCTCGTACTCGACAGATTGATTGTGCCAGTTGTAGCTGGTGTTGGTATCGAGAGCAAGTGCAGCGGCTCTGTCCTTGTCGATCAGAAAATCTATCTGCTCATGTTTTTCGTGCAATCGCTTTAGTGCGACGGGTTTGCCTTTGCTCCACGTCCCCGTTTTGCTCATACGCTGCTCGCGTGGTTCAACATGCAAATAATCAAAGTCCCCTGTGTCCACTATCCACACCAGGCGCGAGACGTTTTTCTTCTCCACATCGATAATCTTTTCGTGAGCGTCGGCTTGTGTCGCTTTCGGTGCGATGCTCTCCAGTTGGCGTATCGAGTATTCCCAAAGTTCAAACGGCTGTACCAGGTTCGTCAGGCTGACGGTATCCAGCGCTTTGTGCTGTGCGGCACTGTCGTTCTCGATATAGGCGGGTTTTAATGAGGTTGTCATGCCCGCTGACTCCAGCACGGTCAGCGACTCGGCCGCCACCCAGGCGTAGCCGTTCTCACTGGCATTTTCAAATAGTCGCTGCAGCATCATATAGTTGCTGCGATTAGCGGGTGGTTGAAAGGCTTTGTTCCAGCGGCTGGCAATTGCCATTAACAAGGCCAGCAGTCCAAACCCCTGTATATTCACAGGATACGTGCGCAGGGCAGGGTGATGGGCATGGTCGGCCAATTCGAAAATGGGGTCTATTTGGGCTGCCATAGGGTTGGACTTTTTCATCGAGCGAAGCTCGGTCAGCAGCTTTTTCGACTCGTCAGTGCCCTCTCTCGCCAGCGACAGAAGCGACAGCGAGAAGCTGAGATAATGAGGGTATATCTTTCGTTTTCGCGTGCCACTGCGCTCCGCCTCGATCGCAGCTTTTATGTGCGTAATGGCAACCGCATCGTCGTCACGCAGTGTTGCGATAAGCGCCTCTATACACAACGCCCCCACCTGTGGCACCTTTTTCTCTCGTCTGCCGGGTGGCAGGTCGCTGAATGTCTTACGCGCCTGTGTGAAGTCACCGCGCAGTACGTGCGCCAAAGCGATCGATTGCAGCAATTCGTCGTAGTCTGGTGCGCTGGACTTGCAGGTTCGCTCGAACACGGTAATCGACTGAAAGCTGTCGATCAGATAGTGCAAGCCGGATTTACAGGCGGCCTGACGCCACGGATCGGGCAAACGTTTCAACAGCGGTTCTGCCCTGGGTTCGGTAAGCCACAGCAGATCGTCATCGTCGATGCGTTCCAGCGTTATGTCACCAAGCCGGTTGCGGATCAGCGCCTGGCGTAACTGCTGCTCCATCGTGGTGTCATAGTAGTCGTAACGGCAATCGATGAGAAAATGTTCGAGGATACGGTTGTCGGTACCACGCTGGTGGGCTGCCAGGCAAAACCGCGTAATGGTACCCGGCACAGCGCCTGGCCCTTTAGCAGCGTAACCACGGCCGGATTCAACCGATGGCATCAGCAATCTGGCGTTCACCAGTTCATCGATGGCGATGCGGATCTGATCGGGCTTCAGCCCTTTGTCGCCGTTGGCGGCCCGGGCCTTATTGATCCAGCTCACGACCTTGGTGCGAGCTGGTCTGGCGGGGTAGATGACCGCATAGGCTTCCGCGATCTGCAGCGCGGTATCGGAGATTTTGCCGTATGTGGTATCGGGCATTGGAGTAGTGCCGCCAAAATCCCGGATTGTACTGTAATAGCTGCCGCAGTCGGGAGTGGTAGCTGTTTTAGTCGATCGCAGCGACCGATGGTGAGGTTTTCATTATCAACCGGATGAACTCAGTCGAAGTGAAAACGAAACAGAACGCCAGCGGCTATTTTCGAACCGCTGCACCGGATTTACCGCGAAATTTCCGCCTGCGCTGCAATACTGCGAGAACGATCGCCAACAACGCCAAACTATCGAATGGCTGCATCGCCCCCAATCCCACCGTCACTATCGATCTGGCGCGGGCCACCACACTCAAGGCATCAGCTCGATTGACTACCGGTTGAATCAGCCGATTGGTGTTGTTGCGATAAAAACTGACATTGACCTGGTAGTTGCCGGTGGTGTCGGGCAACCAGGTGAAGTTCAGATTCGTGCTGGTATCGGCGGGTATGTCAATAGAATCGAATCTGACAGATTTAACCACTCGATTGTCGCTGTTGGCTATATCAAAC
>CAKZSB010000065.1 GCA_937920585.1 uncultured Granulosicoccaceae bacterium
ATTTTACAGGCTTTGCACAAAAATTCGGCCCGGTGTTGAGTTATGTTCGGCTCGGTGCCGATCCGCCATCGGTCCATCAGGTCAGGATCGATGATGGCGCTGCCGATGCACTGATCGGATGCGATATCGTTGTGTCGTCCAGTCCCAAGGCATCGCGCAGCTATCGAAAAGGTATGCAAGCGGTCGTCAACACCGCCGCCATGCCAACCGGCGATATCGTTCGCCATCGTGATGCGAGCCTTGCGATAGATGCGCGTATCGCCAGTATCGAGCAGGCAACCGGATGTGCGCAACTGCCGTGTATTGATGCCAATCATCTTGCCGACAGGCTGTTTGGCAACACTGTTTTTGCCAATGTGATTTTGTTGGGTTATGCATGGCAGCAAGGGCTTGTGCCGATTGCATTGGCCTCATTGCAAAAAGCCATCGAGTTGAACGCGGTTGCGGTAGCGCAAAACCACAAAGCGTTTGAAGTTGGCCGAATCGCGGCAGTTCACCCTGATGCGTTTGAGCCGAAGCAAGCTATAGTCGGTGATGATGATCCCGGGTTCGAGCAACTGCTCGACAGGCGAACAGATTTTTTGACTAACTATCAAAGTGCCCGCTACGCTAGACGATATCGAAAGCAGGTAGAGCGGTTTGCCAACAGCCCGTCGCTTGTCAGTCTGCCAGCCGAGCAACGCGAAAGCCTGTGCCGTTCAGTGGTGGTGTCGTTATTTAAGCTGATGAGCTACAAGGATGAGTACGAAGTTGCCCGGCTGCACAGCGACTCGGCATTCAAAGAGCAACTGGAACAGCAGTTCGAAGATGGTTTTGAAGTTCGCTACCACATGGCGCCGCCGTTTCTCCCGGCAGCTACCGATGCACGTGGTCGACCGCGCAAGCGTGAAATAGGTGCCTGGCTGGGCAAGCCGCTATCGATGCTATCGACAATGAAAAAACTGCGCGGCACCCCGTTTGATGTTTTTGGCTACACCGCCGAACGCAAGCTGGAGCGTTCACTGATTCCCTGGTACACCGATTTAATGCAGCAATGCGCCGACAATGTGACAGCCGATAACATCGGTCATTGGCGAGCGATCATGGACGGGCCAGTTGGCATTCGCGGTTACGGGCCAGTGAAAGAGAAATCGATTGTGCAGGTAAAAGAGGCGATAGCACAGCAGTTGAAAGCAATGTAGGGATCACCGTATCCGGCACGCCACAAGCGAGCTTTTGTAGGTCGGGCAAAGCCAGCGTTACGGTTATTGTTTATTCATAGCCCGCACAAAAATCAATTCGCCGCCACCATCAAGATCGCGTGCCCGACAATGTCGTGAGGGGACGTACTATATACGACATTAACGTCGGGCACGCTTCGCTTTGCTGCGCTGTGGCCCGACCTACGGGTATTCGGTTTGTTGTTCGGCATGCCGCAGGCACGCATTTGTAGGTCGGGCAAAGCCAGCGATACGGTTATTGTTTATTAAAAGCCCGCACAATAATCAATCCGCCACCAGATCGCGTGCCCGACAATGTCGTGAGGGGACGTGCTATATACGACATTACGTCGGGCACGCTTTGCTTTGCTACGCTGTGGCCCGACCTACGGGTATTCGGTTTGTTGTTTGGCATGCCGCAGGCGCGATTCTGTAGGTCGGGCAAAGCCAGCGATACGGTTATTGTTTATTCAAAGCCCGCACATCAATCAATCCGCCACCACCGTCAAGATCGCGTGCCCGACAATGTCGTGAGGGGACGTGCTATACGTGACATTACGTCGGGCACGCTTTGCTTTGCTACGCTGTGGCCTGACCTACGGGTATTCGGTTTGTTACTCGGCCGCGTTTACGAACACGCCTTATCCGCCGCTTCCCTGAACCCCGCATGCCATCTCGATAACGGCGGGCGATCTTTGGTGATATCTTCAGCACCCCAGATAATGCGGCGGTTGTCCATGTCGCTCGATACTTCGTCGTCCGGGCAAACGATATAAAAACTGCCGCGATCAATCGCCTGCATCATGTAGTCGACGACTTGTTCCGGCAGCCATGCTCCCTGCTTGTGTTCGTTCTTGCCGGTAGTGGTCCAGCCTGGTACCAATAGATGGCTTGTCACCTGGCCGTGGTTTTGTTCGTTGCTGCGCAACTCGTGCTCAAGTTGCTCGGTAAAACTTTTCACCGCTGCCTTGGACATATTATAAGCCGGGGTGCCGGGCGGATTGGTGATGCCCTGTTTCGAGCCAACATTGACAATCGCCGCTCGTTGGCCGTTTTTGATCATCTCTGGCATGAACAGTCGGCTCGCTTCGACCACTGCCCACAAATTCACATCGAATAGCCTGCGCCATTGGTCAGTCGTTCCATCGAAAGTGCGTCCTTCGCGCGAGACGGCATTGTTCATCAGCAGATTCACACTGCCCAGTTGATCTGTCACTCGCGAGAATATGTGCGCCGCACTGCCTTGTTCGGACAGGTCGGCCGCAATGCACAGCGTGTGCGCGGGGTTGTCAGTGACAGAATCCAGTTCCTTTTCCAGTGCGTCGAGATCCGGGCCGGGCAGGTCAACGGCGGCGATTCGCATGCCGATGCGTGCACAGGCCAGCGCGGTGGCACGGCCGATGCCCATGGCTGCGCCTGTGATAAGGGCGGCGTTGTGCTGATTGAACAATGGTGATGTCATTTGAGTTTCCCGGTTGCCTGCGATCGATTATAGGTGGTGAGCCAATTTGTCGCTGATCTGGCAGGAGATGCCAGGTGCCTGCGGGTAACAAAAAAAATAAGTCGCGTCAATAGTAGTTTATTGGCGTCTGTGTGTTCCAGGATAGATGCCGGCAGGCCGTTCGCGCGTAGTCATCGCGCATAAGTGCGGCCAGTTGGCAAAAATTGCGATATAGTCGAACGGCAGTGTCGCAACGGCAATAGCAGCCTTGTGGTACTTACCGTGTTGCCAGTGAGCTCCGGTGGTGTGAATGTCCCCGGCCGGCAACGCAATCGCGAATCCCAAATCAGGAGCATTCAGTGAAATTAAATCAATCCATCAGGCGCGCCGTGCAACGCGGGCTCGCGGTCAGCGTGCTGGCAACCGGCCTACTGGCTGGCGGCGCGGCAAATGCCGAGACTGTGCTGAACGTTAATATGCACTCGGATCTCAAGATCGTCGACCCGATCTGGACCACGGCATATATGTCGCGCAACTACGGCTATATGGTGTATGACACACTGTTTGCTATCAACACCAAGGGCGAAGTCAAGCCGCAGATGGTTGACACTTACACCATCTCCGATGACGGCCTCACCTACGATTTCACCCTGCGCGACGGACTGAAATTCCACGACGATGCAGCTGTCACCAGCGCCGACGTAATCGCCTCGATTCAGCGCTGGGGCGCCAAGGATGCGATGGGTCAGAAGATGATGACTTTCGTCGCTGACATGACCGCCACCGGCGACAACTCATTTCAGTTTAAGCTCAATGAGCCCACCGGCCTGATCCTGCAAGCGCTGGGCAAGCCGTCTTCAAACGTGCCGTTCATCATGCCGGCACGTATCGCTGCAACACCGCCGGGCGATCAAATCACTGAATACATCGGCAGCGGCCCCTACATCTTCCTGGAAGATGAATGGAAGCCGGGTGATAAAGCCGAGTTCGCCAAGTTTGAAGGTTATGTTCCGCGCGATGAGCCGGGCGATGGTCTGTCCGGTGGCAAGATGGTCCACGTCGATAAAGTCGTCTGGAAAGTGATCCGCGATCAGCAAACTAAAATGAATGCGCTGTCCAAGGGCGAGATCGATGTCATCGAATCACCGGCGCACGATCTGCTGCCGCTGATGGAGGAAGATCCGAACATTCAACTGGTCGATCTGAACCCCTTTGGCAACCAGTACACCTTCCGTTACAACCAGCTGCACCCTCCATTCAACGATCCCAAGGTTCGCCAGGCGCTGCTGTATGCATTTGATCAGGAAGAATTCCTCTACGCCGCGATCGGTGACGAGAAATACTTCAAACTGTGTAAAGCCATGTTCATCTGTGGCACACCGATCGCCAGCGAGAAGGGCTTCGAAGACAAACTCGAAGGCAACATCGCCAAGGCCAAAGAGCTGATCGCCGAGTCCAGCTACGATGGCCGGCCGCTGATCCTGATGCACCCGACCGACCTGGCCGTGCTTGAGCCGCTGCCGCCGGTTGCCAAAGACATCATGGAAAAGATTGGCCTCAAGGTCGATATGATCGCGATGGACTGGCAGACGCTGGTAGGTCGACGCAACAAGAAAGAGTTGCCTGAAAACGGCGGCTGGAATGCGTTCATCACGTCGTGGAACTCGGTTGATAACGCCAGCCCGTTGTCTACTCCGTTCCTGAATGCGGCCTGTGGTCAGGCGTTGTTCGGATGGCCCTGTGACGATGAAATCCAGGCACTGCGTGATGATTTCTCTCGCGAGCCCGATGCTGCCAAGCAACTGGCAATCGTTGAGAAACTGCAGACTCGCGTCTCTGAAGCGCCGACACACGTGCATCTGGGTCAGTGGTATCAGCCGACAGCGATTGGCAAGAACATCTCCGGCGCTCCGGTTTCACCGGTATCTGCGTTCTGGGGATACAAGAAAGACGAATAGTCTCGTCTGTTAGTAACGGACCGCGTCGCTGCGACGCGGCCCGTTTTTCGATAAACCAATAATAAAAGCCACCCGTCGCTATGTGGTCATACCTGCTGAAGAGAATTGTCGCCACCATTCCGGTTTTGCTGGTGGTCATGATCATCGTGTTCCTGATGCTGCGGCTCACGCCCGGCGATCCGGCCGCCAATATCGCAGGCGATGCCGCCACCTCCGAAGATATTGCCAAGCTGCGCGTCAAGCTCGGGCTTGAGGAACCGCTGCCGGTGCAGTTTGCGATTTACGCTAAAAATCTGCTCAAAGGCGATTTTGGCGAATCCTTCTATTACAAACGCCCTGTCGTCAACATGATCGCAGATGGCATTGAGCCAACGCTGTCACTGGCGTTGTTTACTATTGTCATCGCTGTGTGTGTAGCGGTGCCGCTGGGCACGCTTGCAGCCTACAAGCATGGTTCCTGGATCGATCGCCTGGTGATGGGGTTTTCAGTGGTGGGTTTTTCCGTGCCGGTGTTTGTGATCGGCTATCTGCTGATTTATTTTCTGGCGGTAAAACTCGAATGGTTTCCGGTACAGGGTTATCAACATATTGAAGATGGCCTTGGCGGCTGGGCCTA
>CAKZSB010000066.1 GCA_937920585.1 uncultured Granulosicoccaceae bacterium
GAAACCATATCGAACAGGCTGTTATTCCGCCAACCCGCCATCGATTTCAAACGCGCCGTCTGGTGGATTCCGACTCCTGGGTGGTCGGACGCGCTGGAATGCTGTATCGGGACCTGATCGACGACAGGCTGGGTGGCAGTATCATCGCCTCGCACATACGTATCCCCGAGGGCGGGCCGGTACCTGATATGGTGCACTACCACACCATTGGATTTCAGCTGATTTTCTGTCTGTCGGGCTGGGTGCGTCTGGTTTATGAAGATCAGGGGCCGCCTTTCGTGCTCAACGCTGGCGACTGCGTGACTCAGCCGCCGAAAATAAGGCATCGCGTGCTGGAATCTTCAGACAATCTCGAGGTGCTGGAAATAGGCGTGCCCGCTGAACATTTAACTACCATCGATCATGACATGACGCTGCCAACCGATATCTATAAGCCGCAACGCCGGTTTGATGGACAGACCTTTTGCCACAGTCTGCGCAATGATGCGCAATGGCTGGCGTCTCGGTTGCCCGGATTTGAATATCGTGAAACCGGTATCGGCAAGGCCACTGCTAATGTCGCATCGGTGGTCGTGCACAGACCTGTCGGGCAGCACCAGCGCAACACTAACCCTGCCACCGTACACGACGCGGAAATTATGTTCATGTTTGTGACCGATGGTTATCTCGATCTCGAAGTCTCTGATGCGAGCCAGGCTGGCAGCTACCGGATGGAGGGTGGTGATGCGTTTGTGATTCCACCCGGACTACCGACAGTGATCAACGAGTATTCACCGGATTTACAGATGATCGAAGTCAGCTTGCCGGGATCGTTTTCCACCCGGCATTGTGACGACAATTGACTGTCCGCAACCGGGCTATGCTCGGGTTAGTTTGTCTATACAGCGATTTTAAAGGTAGGTAATATGCAAGGCACTAACCTGGAGAAATGCATGAAAAATTCTTTTCGAAAGAACCTGATTGTCTCGGCAGGTGCGCTGGTTTTTACTTCGATGTTCAGCACTGCCGGCCTTGCAGAAACTGTAAAAGTGGGCGTGATACTGGGCTTCACCGGCCCCATCGAATCGCTGACACCGCCGATGGCTGCCAGTGCTGAAATGGCCTTTAAGGAAGTGAGCGACAGCGGAAAATTGCTCGGCGGCATGACTGTGGAATCAGCCAGGGGAGACAGCACCTGCACAGATTCTGCTGCCGCAACTGCAGCGGCCGAGCGGCTGATAACCGCCGAAGGTGTGGTTGCGATCATGGGGGCTGATTGCTCCGGGGTCACCACCGCCATCGCCAATAACGTCGGTATTCCCAATGGCGTGACCATGATATCGCCGTCGGCAACGTCGCCGGCACTTAGCACCATTGATGATAATGGTACCTTTTTTCGCGTCGTACCATCGGACGCGCGTCAGGGGCAGGTACTATCTGATGTTCTAAAATCGCGTGGCGTTGATACCGTCGCGGTGACTTACACCAACAACGACTATGGCAAGGGGTTGTCGGATTCGTTCGCTTCGGCTTTTGCCGCAGCCGGCGGCAAAATCGAGATTACCGCCTCACATGAAGACGGCAAAGCCGACTACTCAGCCGAGGTGGGTGCGCTTGCGGCTTCGGGAGCGGAGCATCTGGTGGTATTCGGATACGTTGACCAGGGTGGCAAAGGAATTGTTCAGGCGGCACTCGATACCGATGCATTCAGCAGCTTCTATGGCGGCGACGGCATGGTGGGTAACTCGCTGATCGAAGCTTTGGGCGCTGATGTGGAAGGTATGGTCACTACCATCCCCGGTGGCGAGTCAGCAGGTGGAGAATTGTTCGCGAAACTTGCCGAGGGAGCTGGCATTTCCGTTGGGCCATTCGTTGCCGAAGCCTATGATGCCGCTGCGCTGATCGTGCTGGCGATGCAGGCTGGTGGCAAGGCGGATCGCACAGCGATCACCGCGAATGTTATGAAAGTCGCCAATGCACCAGGAGAGAAGATCATGCCGGGCGAACTTGCCAAAGCGCTGGAGATTCTGGCCGCCGGTGGCGATGTCGACTATGTTGGTGCTACTGCTGTCGAGTTGAATGATGTCGGTGAAACCAACGGTTCCTACAAGGAGCAGGTAATCGAGAACGGTGCCTATTCGGTGGTGAAGATCCACTAGCTCAACATTTGCAAACAGGCTGTGTAAGTAATTGGCGCAGCCGACAATGGAGGCCACCGTGTCACTACCACCAGATCAAAAAATTATCATCACCGGTGCCGGTAGTGGCATTGGTCGCGCCACGGCGCTGGCCTTTGCCGCGGACGG
The DNA here is from genome assembly GCA_937920585.1 of uncultured Granulosicoccaceae bacterium. Lineage (GTDB taxonomy): Bacteria > Pseudomonadota > Gammaproteobacteria > Granulosicoccales > Granulosicoccaceae > CAKZSB01. The sequence goes on from CAKZSB010000066.1 coordinate 2,286, forward strand.
TCAGTCGCTGGTGCTGGCAGGGCGTCGGATCGAGCCGCTCGAATCTGTCGCCAGTGAATGCCGGGAGCAGGGTGCCACGGTGTACACACAGAGCGTCGATCTTGAGGACGGCGATGCTGCTGCGGCTTTCGGGCAATGGGCGCTGTATACACTGGGTGCCGTCGATATCCTGATCAACAATGCCGGGCACAGCAGCCGGGTGCGCTCGTTGAGCCATGTCAGCCCGGAAGAGTTCCTCTCGGTATTCCGTATCAATGTTGAGGGCATCTATCGTTTGACGCAGTCATTGCTCGGTTCAATGGTCGAGCGCCAGAGCGGCACGGTGATAACCGTATCGTCTATGGCGGCATTGGCGCCGGGGTTGCTCGGCGGCGTGCCCTATGGAGCAGCCAAGGCGGCCTCGCTGAACATGATGCAGGGCTTGAGTGCAGAGCTACGCAACCACGGTGTACGTGCATGTACGATCATCCCCAGTGAGGTAAACACGCCCATTCTCGATAATCGCCCCAAGCCTCCGGATCAGCAGGCACGTGACAACATGATGCAGGCCGAAGATATCGCCGCTGCCATTATGCTGTGCGCCGCCATGCCAGGGCGGACGCTGGTGGAGCAGATTGTCATGAGTCCAACCCGTACGCGCGATCTTGCAGAGGAAGTAGCCGTTGCGGCAAAAGGGTGATGGATGGCGAGCGCGTGCCTGATAAGGGGCCATGTTACTAACTGTCTGGCACGGCGCCGGAGCCGAACGCAAAATGGCGCCACCGGGACTGGCAGCAATCTCATCGTCGCGCGCTGAGTCGGCGTTCAGAGCCACCTTGTTTGCGAGCGGCATTACCGCTATCCGGAGGCGTGGTGCAGCCTGATTGCAGCGACTGGTAATTGTACGTAGCGCACGGGTTTATCGATGTGGTAGCGTTGCCACACACACATCGATCTGCCAACCAGGCCAGCACTGAACATTGTGACTCTCCCCGTTAACGAACACGGCAATCTGGCCATTCTTTTCACTGATGTGGTTGGCTCTACCCGTGGCTGGGAGGAGCAGTTCGATCAGATGTCCGCGAGTCTGGCATTGCACGATCAGATTGTCAGGGCTGTGCTGGCTGAGCATCGCGGCTATGTATTTTCAATCGCCGGTGACAGTTTCGGGGTGATTTTCAGTTCAGTGGAGGATTGCCTGAGCGCGGCAAAGGCAATCAATGAGCGGCTGCGTGGCAGTGACTGGCCTAGCGGGTTGCCAATTGTTGTGCGGATGTCTGCCAATAGCGGGCCTGTGATACAGCGTGATGGCGGCGCCTACGGGCCGGAAATCGTCCGCACTGCGATACTGTGCGAGATTGGCCATGCGGGGCAATTATTGTTGACAGAAGAGCTCGCCAATGAGCTCAGTTCGCAGGACACGCGCTACCTGGGTATCTACCGGCTGCGCAAGATCAGCCAGCCACAGGCGGTGTATCAGTATGGTAAGCACGCCTTTGCACCGTTGCGAAATGTCGAGCAACGCGTCAATACACTACCCAAGCCGCGCGCCGCGATTCTTGGCCGGGACACCCTGCTGCAATCCCTGCACAGCGACTTGCAGCAGCAACGTCTGCTAACACTGACAGGCCCTGGTGGCGTGGGCAAAACCCGGCTCGGTATTGAACTGGCACAGCGCTATTTTGATCGTGTTGCAGACAGTGCCTACATGATCGATCTTGGGTCTATCAACCACGCCGGCGATATCAGCCACGCGTTCGCACAAGCGATCAATCTAACCTTGCTGCCAGAGGGTGACAGCGTTCGCCAGATCATTGCTTATCTGGCGCCGCGCACCAGTGTGCTGCTGCTCGACAACTGCGAGCATCTGCTCGACGACTGTGCCGATATTGCCAATCGTCTGCTCGACGGCTGCGCGAGTCTCACACTGATTGCCACCAGCAGGGCAGCGCTTGAAATAGAGGGCGAGCAAGTGTGCCGGGTACCGGTGCTGCCGGCCGGGCCGGAAAGCGCCGCGGTCGAGCTTTTCATTCGCAAGGCCTCCAGCCAGAGTGCAGTGCCGATAGATATTGGCGTCAATCGGGCACTGGTAGCCGAGATCTGTGAGCGGCTGGATGGCCTGCCGCTGGCCATTGAACTGGCGGCGGCGCGCACCCGTTCTCTGCCAATCGCGGACTTGCATCGCAAGCTGCAAAAACGGCTCAACGCGCTGACACCGAGACGCGCACGCAGAACCGCCGGTGCGCAAACGCTCAGTGATATTGTCGCCTGGAGTTATGATTTGCTATCACCGCACGAGCAGGCTGGCTTGTGCGCGCTGGTGGTGTTTCAGAATGGTTTCAGTATGCAGGACGTCGCGCCGGTACTGGCGATAGACGAGGAAGATGCAAACGATCTGATCGATTCACTGGTTTCCTGGTCGCTGCTGGAGACACAAACCACTCAGACCGGTGAGCTACGTTTTCGTATGCTGTTCTCGATTGCCCAATTCGCCAGCGACAAGCTGGCTGCGGACCCGCAAGCCGATCAGTTGCGTGATCGCCACCTCGAACACTTCCGCAAACTGGCTGAGCGCGGTGCCCATCCGTTTATACCGCACCCGGCACTGGCGCGACGGCACTTGCACGAGACACTCAACCTGCGAGCCGCGGCCGAGTGGGCGATTGGCCGCAACAGGCCCGAGGACGCTGCACGTATCGCCACCGGTACGGTGATTTCTCTGGACAGCGCTGGCGAGCACCGCAGGGGAATGCACTGGTCGCGCAGTATCGCCGGGCAGGATAGCGAAACGGCGTTCAATGCGCTGGTCACCGAGGCCTATCTTTTTGGCATAGAGGGGGAGCTGGAATCGCAGAGTCGCTGTGCCGATTCGGCGGTGGCACTGTGCGCCGGCCGATCGTTCAGGCTGTTGCCGGTCGCAATGTGCCTGAAGGCACTTTACTACATGACGGTCGATCCCGATCAGGCGCGCCGGATTCTCAAGCAATCGCTGGCCAGCGCAAGCCAGACCGCAACCCCCGAAATCAATGCCATGTTCTGCGCCATGCATTTATCATGGCTCGATATTCTATGCGGGCGCACCGAACAGGTTCTGCAATACACGGCGCCGTTTCCCGGCTCGATGGCGGTACTAACACGAGTGCTGGCGCATCTGCTCAGAGGCGAAGTCGAGCAGGCGCAGAACCAGATCGATCGGGCCGAGCGCGAAGCAGTTGATGAGTGGCACCATTTTCACGACATCGGTCGAACACAAGTGCTGCTTGCCGACGGGCGGCTTGTCGATGCGGCAATGTGCCTGACAGAGTCAGCCGACGCTGACTCCGGGTTGCGTCGCTGGCAGGATGGTGACTTTCTGATCAGTTTCGCCACGCTGCATGAATTTCACGGCAATCATACGCGAGCGCTGGAGATCATCGACAGTTGCCGCAGCCGCCATGCACTGACGCAGGGCATTGCACTGCGTGTGAAACAGCGCCTGTCGGGCTGGCCGCAAGACTATCAATCAGAACAGTCTTTACAGTGGTTGCAACAGGTTTATGCCACCGGTAGTGCCGAGCGCTACGCTGAAATTCAGCCAGCGCTGCTGAAGCAGGAGATTGAAAGCTGGCGCGAGTGGCTCGACCAGCAGCATGTAAGCTCAAAGGGGGCAGGTTGCTGACGAACCGGAAACGGCGTGGTTAAAATCGCAAACTTACTGGCCGCATTGGTATTGTGTTGGCTGCCGGTTGAACTCACCGATCATGAACCCGGTGTGCTTCATTCACAGCGCCAGGTGATTTTGCTGCACGGCCTTGCGCGATCTGGTTTGTCTATGGCAATGCTGCAGGGTGAACTATCGGGGCGCGGGTATTACACCTGCAATATCGATTATCCATCGCGTGAACATGAAATCGCCACGCTCGCGCGTGAGTATGTGTTACCTGCACTTAAGGCTTGTTCGTTCGATACCAATCGTCAGTTGAATTTTGTCACCCACTCCATGGGAGGCATTGTGTTGCGTTATCTGGCAAGGCACCGTCTGGTCGAGACAATTGGCAGGGTGGTGATGCTCAGTCCACCCAATGGCGGCAGTGAAGTGGTAGATACGCTTGGTAATCTTAAATTGTTCGAATGGATTAATGGCCCGGCAGGGCTACAGCTGGGTACCGATGGCAACAGCCTGCCGGCCACGCTCGGCGACGCTACTTTCGAGTTGGGTGTAATTACTGGCAATCGATCGATCAACTGGGTTTTGTCATCGATGATCGAAGGGGTAGATGACGGCAAGGTGTCGGTGCAAAGTGCGCAACTGGACGGCATGGCTGATTTTCTGGTTTTGTCCGCCACCCATCCGTTTATTATGAAAAACCGGCGCGCCATCTCGCAGACAGTGTATTTTCTCGAGCACGGGATGTTCGACGCAACCAGTGAGTAGCGTGCCGTGCAAATGATGATTGAACTATTGCACCCTGAACGCTCTTAATACAATTGTTTTAGTGCGCCTGGCTCTCGTAGAGTTCGCTTTTAAATCCCATGAAGTTCTCCCAGGCAAACCAGTAGGAGAGTCGGGCAGGTATCCGGGCACGGCGCTGATCTCCCGACTCACTCGACAAAAAATCTTCCGACAAAATCCATGTTGTCCCGCCAGCAGTCTTCAGCTTGCCTTGATCTGTTCGGGAGAATGTCTCGTCTTGCTCGCGACGGTAGGCGCGCACGGTTCGCGTTTCGGCGTCGCCAATCAGGACCAGTGATTCGCGACCCACCCGGTCATTCAGAACGGAGGTGTTTTCGAATACGTGCAGTGGCCAGGCCTTACTTGCGGCAAAGGCGTGAACGCCGAAGACGATGTCCTTTTGATGCAACGGCGATTCATCCTTCACCGCTGCAGGAAACATGAGGTCCGGACTGGCGAAGTACTCGCGGTACACGACACCGGAATCAT
>CAKZSB010000067.1 GCA_937920585.1 uncultured Granulosicoccaceae bacterium
AAAATGGTGCAATTCAATAGCCCCAGCGCCAACAGGAAGAACGCACGTTTTATAGTCGTGATGCGTATTTGCGCCAACGGATAACGGGTGGCCGCAAGGCCGAGCCCGATGCCCGCCAGTACAACAAAAGTTGCAGCTGCCCGCCCCTCCAGTGTGCCGCTTATCATGCCCGCCAGGCTGTTGTTGATGCCATCGCTCTCGCTGTGCATCATCACGATTCTGAAATTAACGATCACCATGCCGGCAAAGGCCAGGAAACGGGCCAGATCCAGTCCTTCGTGTCTGTTGTTCATGATTTGATGTTGCGCGTTAGCTGCCCTAACCGTGTTGTGGAAGTTTCAGTCGAGATAGTCGGGCTGTTGTTTATCGAGCTGGCGTATCAGAGCCTGCCAGCAGAGGGTGACCGTGTCGGTTGGTCCGCTTGCGTGCGGGCCGGTGTAGGCGGCCAGTTTCTCCAGCGCTTCAGCTTTGGGATAAACCAGGTTGGCACCGCTTGCCATCACATCGACTTGCACCTTGCAGGCATTTTCCAGCACATAAAGATGATAAAACGCTTCGGCGATCGTGCGGCCGGCAGAGAGCAGGCCGTGATTGCGCATAATCATTAGCCATTGCTGTCCCATGTCCCGACCAAGACGTTCACATTCATCGTGATTATCGTCTGCCGAGGCGACGTCGTAGTCGTGATAGCAAACCAGGTGATGAATTTCTCCGGCCTGCTGTGAGAAAGGCAACAGCCCATCCTGCATACAGGACACTGCCATGCCCGCGCGCGTGTGACTGTGCAATACGCAATTGACATCGGGCCGGGCGCGCAGCACAGCCGCATGAATAGCGTGACCGGCATCGTTGTAGGGAAAGTCGCCAGCCAGTACTACACCGTCGAGTGTCACCTTTAAGAGATTGCCGGCGGTAATTTCAGTGAATAGCAGGCCGTAAGGGTTGATCAGGTAATGCGCGGGGTTGTCTGGCAGGCGTGCGGTGAGGTGGGTGAAAATGAGGTCGGTCCAGCCAAAGCGAACAAACAATCGATAGCAGGCAGCAAGCTCCTGTCGCAAGCGCCATTCTTCAGGGCTTACGTCATTGGCAGTGATTGGCATTTCGGTATTCCGTGGTGTGCAAAGCGGGCAATAATCAGGCGGGGCGGCTAAATGTTACACCCTTTTGTTGGCGCAGCAGCCGCGGGTCGGTCGACTTGATAAGCAGTTTCTCGCCGCCCAGCACCTCACAGCAACGTTCTATTGTTTCTGTTTCAAGTCGCTGCATCGCCTCACGGGTATAGAACGTGATGTGCGGTGAGAGAATGACATTGGGGTGCTCGAACAAACTACTGACGCTGTGGCCGGAGAGTGCCAGAGGCTCGTCGCAAAACACATCCAGACCAGCGCCTGCGAGTTTGCCGCTCTCGAGGCTTGCGAGCAGGGCAGCTTCGTCGATCAGGCCGCCGCGAGAGACATTAATCAGCGATGCGCCGGGCTTCATGGCATCGAAGGCTTCGCGATTGAGTAGCTGATGCGTGTCTTCGTTGAGCACGCAGTGCAGGGAGACATAATCGGATTGCTCCAGCAATTCCGGCAGAGAGTCAATTTTGTGTACGCCGATATTATTCATCGCGGTGCGGCTGACCGCGGGATCATACGCGATTACATTGGCGGCAAAACCGCTGCCGGCCATGCGCGCCATGCTGCGTCCGATCTTGCCAAGCCCGACAAGGCCAATCGTTTTGCCGGCGATATCATTAGCAAGCCATGGTTGCTCAGGCCAGAACCAGCCGCTGCGATGCATTTGCCGGTCGATCGGAATCAGCTTTTTGGCGAGCGCCAGTAACAGGCAAAATGCACCTTCGGCCACTGTTTGTTCAGCGTATTCCGGTACATTGCAAACCGGTACCTCGTGCTCAATGGCGGCATCAATATCGACGGCATCAATGCCAACACCATATTTTACTATGCCCTTAAGGCTGGCGGCCGTGCTGATGACATCACGCTGAATGGGTGTGTAGCACATCAGGATCAGCTGTGAGTCCCTGGTCGCCTGGAGTAGTTTGTCTCGGCTGATACCGTCGGGCAGTAACACATACTCATCGACCATGGCTCGCATGGCTTCATCGAGCTGCGGGCATTGCAATTCGCTATCGGTGCGAACTGCCTTGAGGTGAGCGCGTTTCATTTGCCGGTGAGGCCTGCCAGTTGGCATTCTTTGGCAATGGCAGATTCAATGATATCCAGCGCACTATCCATTTGCGCGCGGGTGAGAATCAGTGGCGGGGTCAGGGTGATCGTGTTGCCCATCGTCAGTTTGAAAGAAAGGCCGTTATCGAGACAACGATAAAAAACGGCTTCTGCCAGGTCATCAGCGGGTGTTTTGTTCTCGCGCTCTGTGACGAGCTCGATACCGAGTAAAAAGCCGCGTCCGCGCACATCGCCGATGACGGCATGTTGCTGCTGCATCTGGCGCAGTCTGGCGAGGGCGTGATCGCCAACACGGCGGGCATTTTCAACCAGGCCCTCCTGTTCGATAATGTCGATTGTGGTCAGCGCCGCGCGCGCACTGACCGGGTTTTTTTCGTGCGTGTAGTGGCCCAGCGCATAGTGCCCGCCAACGTTCAGGTCTTCGCGGGCGATAACCGCTGCCATCGGCAGGATGCCACCGCCCAGCGCTTTGCCCATGACGAGAATATCGGGGACCACGTCGTCGTGATCGCAGGCAAACATGCGGCCGGTTTT
>CAKZSB010000068.1 GCA_937920585.1 uncultured Granulosicoccaceae bacterium
CCACCAAACGCAATAGACAGTGCCGGCGCTACCGCCAACACCATGGAAATCGTCGACATCTGCCTGGCGGCCTCAGTGCGTTCATAAGCGTCGTTGACAATGGCACGCCCCATCGACATGCAGGCAGCGGCGCCAAGTCCCTGAATCACACGCAAAACAATTAACCACTGGATGCTATCGGTGGCAACCGTACCCGCACCACCGACAATGTAGAAAACTGCACCTGCGAGCAACACTGGCCGCCGCCCCAGCCAATCGGATAGCGGACCGCAGATTAATTGTCCCGCCGCCAGCGCAATCATGTAAACCGTTAGCAGTTGCTGAACGGCGGCACTGGATACGCCGAGCTCGGATTTGATCAGCGGTAAGGCCGGGGTCAGTATCGTCAGACCGATCACTGCACTGGCCGTACACAGGGCCAGAAACCAGATTGGCGGCGCCTGAACACGCACGTTACCGCCTGCCGCGGGTTCAGAGTGTTGAGTACTGTCTTTGATAGTGATCGTCTTGGTTGTTATGCGCCACCATTCTAGCCTGATCACAGTACCCGTCCGCGCAAATGATTTATAGATGCCCACGCATCTTCATCCCACAATCAGCACTGTACATCTTTGCGATTTTCCGTTGACACGGTACGATGATCATTACTCAATCGGCATGGGGAGAGCCAGTGGAGCTACCAATTGGAGTATTGACGGTCTATGCGGCACTGGTCGTCTGGATCATTTTGCTGATACGCGGTGTGAAACAACACACCTATTCGACCTTCCTCAATTTCGGCGTGTTGTTCCTGCTGGCATTGAACGTCAGATATTTCATCGAGGGCGCCCCCGATGCGATCGCATTTTTTATTGGTATCTACGACGTACTGGATAACCTGGGCGCCTCTGCAGATGCGGCGGCGCTTGCCAGTTGTCCGGACAATGGTTGCACCGTCTGGGGAGATCGCTACCTCACACATCCATCCTGGGGCGTCGCGTTCCACGAGCGATTCCTGTCCGACACACAATGGCGAACAACACTGCTTTATGGCCACATTGGCTTTAATTCACTCGCGTTTGTACTGATGCACATACAACTGGTTCGCACCGGTGCGGGCGCAAATGCGCAGTCGCACCGACTGCTGGGCAGAGTGACCTTCGGCTTTCTCACGCTATCGACTGTGTGTGCGGTATGGCTTGCGTCTCAGCACGGTCCGGTTGGCGAATACGGTGGCAGCATGTCGACCTGGGGCTTCTATTCCATGTCGCTTTGCGTCTATGTTTGCGCGGTTGTAGGCATCGTGAAAGCAGTGCGCGGCAACAGCGCCGCGCATCGTATCTGGATGATTCGATTCGCCGGGGCGATGTGGGGCTCGTTCTGGCTGTTCAGGGTTATGTTATTTCTGCTCGGCCCGTTACTGCGCAATCACGAGGCCGCAGCACTGCTGATCTGCATCTGGTTTTCGGCACCACTGGGTGTTGTCATTGCAGAAATTGCCCGCAGGAAGTACGACAATCGCTCAACGCATTCGGCAACCGGCTCACCAATCGCCGCGCCCGGATAATCACCATTCCACTAATCCCGCACAGCCATTGCTGTGCGGGTTTACTGCTATTTAAGTGAAATACTGCTGCGTGCTCTCGAACACACTGCCTTTCATCGGATGCTGTTCAACACTGATCACATCAACCAGCTTTTCCGTCTGCCGAATCAATTGCTGCAGGCGATCTTCCTCATTCACCAGGAGCCACATACGGCTCAGGTGGGGCGGGCCACCTGGCACCGGCCGCACCATCACGCCCTCCAGGTTATAGGCGCGACGGGCAAAAAGACCCGCCACATGCGACAGTACACCCGGATGGTTATTTACCGTAAGCTTCAGTATCGCCGGATCCGTTACCGTCATGCCGGTGCACCGGTAATCATATCCTTGTTGGCACCGCCCGGCGCCACCATCGGAAACACCATTTCGGTTTCACTGATCGGGATATTGATCAAACAGGGGCCGTGCTCGGAGAGCGCCTGACGCAAGGCATCGTGTGGATCCTCGCACTCACTCAAATCCACGCCCTTAACTCCCATCGCAGCGGCGGCCATCGGGAAATTGGTACGCTGCTCAAATTCAACCGCCGACAGATTCTTGCGATAAAACAGCGTTTGCTGCTGGCGCACAAGCCCCAGATGATTGTTGTTCAGGATGATGACTTTCAGATCCAGGTTGTGCTCCGCGGCGGTGGCAAATTCCTGAATATTCATCATCAGGCTGCCATCGCCTGAAAAACAGATGCACTTGCGGTCCGGTTGCGCCAGCGCCATTCCAATCGCCGCCGGCAAGCCAAAGCCCATGGTGCCGAGGCCGCCGGAACTGATCCATTGCCGGGGTCGAACCATCGGGTATGCCTGCGCGACCCACATCTGATGCTGACCGACGTCGGTGGTCACATTGGCGCGTTCATCGAGCAACGATGCCACGGCCTTTATCGCGCCATAGGGTCGGAACAGATCGTTGTGTCCATCCAGTTGGAGCGGGTGATCACGCTTCAGGCCCTGCACCACACTTTGCCATTGTGGCCGTGTCGCGGGCTGCAATCGCTCAACCGCCATGCGCAGCACCTCGCCAACATCCGCCGTGATCGACAACACCGGTTTAAATACCTTACCGATTTCACTGTGGTCAATGTCTACATGAACAATTTCGGCTTGCGGACAAAACGCTGCTACCTTGCCGGTGGCACGATCGTCAAATCGAACGCCCAGCCCAACCAGCAAATCGCATTCTTCAAGCACGAGATTAGTAAAAGGCGCACCGTGCATGCCCAGCATGCCAAGCGATAAACGATGATCCGCTGGCAGGACGCCAAGCCCCATGAAAGTCTGTACTGCTGGCACATCGAGCTGCTCGGCGAATTCGCGCAGTTCCTGCGTGGCGCCTGAGTAGACAATGCCGCCGCCAATCATTAACACCGGCTGTTTCGCGGCACTGATTCTGGCCAGCAAAGCATCAACTTCGGCATCGAGAACCGGCGGATCTGGCAGGCGACCACCGGGCTGCGGCAGCACGTCTACCTGAATCAGCTCATTTTGCACATCTTTGGGAATGTCGATCGATACTGGCCCCGGGCGGCCGGACAGTGCTAGCTCGAACGCCCTGGGTATCACCTCCATCAGTTCACGCGCTGAGTGCACCAGCCAGTTGTGCTTGGTGATCGGCAACATCAGCCCGAAGGTATCAATTTCCTGAAAGGCATCGGTACCAATCATGGCTTGCGGGACCTGGCCCGTTATCGCCACCAGCGGAATGGAATCGAGCATCGCATCGGCAACTGCCGTCACCAGGTTCGTCGCACCCGGGCCCGAGCTGGCAAAGCAGACCTGCGCCTCGCCGGTGACGCGGGCCATACCCTGTGCAATAAATCCTGCACCCTGCTCGTGGCGGGCAAGCACATGTTTGATACTGGAACCACTCAGGGCATCGTATATCGGCAGATTGGCACCACCGGGCACACCGGCAATATGGCAGATACCCTGCCTTTCCAACATCTCAATGAGCAGTTGTGCACCAGACAACTCACGCGATTGCACCTCAGACACGCCGTTGTCTGACGCAGAGGGGGCAATTGATTCCTTGTGATCCGGCGGTGCAGCCAACGTGTCAGTATCGTTCATTTCTCAATTTTCAGTTTTAAGCTATGTGGGGTCGACAAATTTTCGTAAGTACAGATAAAAAGGGCAAAAAAAAACCCCCCGACTTTCGCCGAGGGGTTTTTTAGAATTTTGTTTCTAGCAAACCGCTACGGCGTTGTGTGTGTGGCCACCACCACAGCTAGCACCACGCCCACCACGACACCGCCAGCCACATCGGCACGCGCGCGAACGCCAGCCTGCCCGGCACTAGCCGAAGCGGGCGACTGATGAAAGCTTTGATTGGCGGAGCGAGACATACGAGTTCTTTAGTGCCTTTGCGTTGTTCTTGACTGTAACCTACTACAGTTAATTGTGGTCGGTCAACCCTGCTTTCGCATTCAATAAATTGGCCAACGGCATCACTTGGTCAGCAACTATTCCGCGGCTGCGATTAACTGATATCTAATTCTGGATAAACCCGAGCGCGGCAGTGGCGGTAAGGGCGTGTTGATGGGGCGGTGTGGTCGGCGAGGGCCGGATTGTCAGGCGAGCAAAACATCTGGTTTCCGGAGCAAGTCCGGAATGACGGGGGAGAGGTATTGTGGCGTTAGTGGTTGGTTTTGCGTGGTTGCCGGCAAACAGGCTTATCTATTTCTGTGCGTCAAAGTTCCCGTAGACCCGTCATACCGTGCTCGCCACGGTATCCAGATGCTTGCGCAGTACGGGCGAGGTTGGTTCTGGGTTTATGTATTTGACGGTGACAAAAACATCTGGTCTGCGGAGCAAATCCGGAATGACGAGGGAGAATTATGGGCGGGGTTAATGGTTAGTGTTTTGTCTTTGGCGGTCGCAGATCTGTATGTACCGCTACTGCGGCTGGTAGTCCTGCAGAATTCCGCGGTAGGTTTTCCTGCCTGGCGGCGCGTAGCCACCCCGACGCGACGTTTTTATGCCAAGCGATACCATCGACTCTGCCAGTTTGACTGCACTGGCGACCCCGTCGATCACCGGCACCTGAAATTGTTCTTCGAGCGCACGCGCCAGATCTGTCATACCGGCACAGCCGAGCACGATAGCCTCGGCGCGATCGAGCGTCAGTGAAAGCTCAATCTCGGCGGCGATGCGATCCCGGGCATCTGATCCTTCGCGCTCGAGGTCGAGTACCGGCACATCCGAGGCGCGCACGCCAGCGCAACGGGCGGCGAGCCCATAGCGCATAAGGTTGTGTTCCAATGCCGGCACCGAGCGAGACAATGTCGTCACCACGCCAAAACGATTGGCCACCATGCTGGCAAAGTGATAACCCGCCTCGCCTATTCCAATCACCGGTACATCAGTAGCGCAGCGCGCCGCATCCAGCCCGGTATCATCAAAACAGGCCAGCACAATCGCATCGGGGGAATCGGCCGAGCGTATCTCTCCAATTAAACCCGGTACCGCGAAGGCCTCATCGTAGTAACCCTCGATGCTTACCGGCCCCATCGCCGGTTGTGTTGCGACAATCTCACTGCCCGACGCGGCCACCGCACGTGCTGTGGCGGCGATCTTGTCCGTCATGCTGGACGTAGTATTGGGATTGATTACCAGTATGCGCATCGGGCACTCGCGATTTGAGAAGGTCTACAACAACAGAATCTGTGTGGCACATAATGCCGAAATCAGACTTCACCGCCAAGATACAACGAGCGCACGCGATCATCCTGCAACAGCTCGGCAGAATCGCCCTGCAGTACCACACTGCCGGTGGCCAGCGCATAGGCACGGTGTGAGATACGCAGTGCCATACGGGAATTCTGCTCAACCAGCAAGACGCTGACTTTTTCATCGCGATTGATCGCCACAATCGAACGGGCAATGTCCTGCACCAGCTTCGGCGCGATACCGAGCGAGGGTTCATCCAGCAATAGCAACCGGGGCTTTGCCATCAGTGCGCGGCCAATCACTAGCATTTGCTGCTCACCACCGCTCATGGTACCGGCCGCTTGCGAGTAGCGTTCCTGAAGCCTTGGAAAACGTGCCAGCACGCTATCGAGCGACTGGCTGATTTCTTTTTTGTCAGTCCGTGAGAAAGCCCCCATTAGCAGGTTGTCTTTCACGCTCATGAACGGAAACACACGTCGCCCCTCGGGCACCATCGCGATACCGGCCTCTACCAGCGCATGGGGCTGCCAGCCGTCAACGCGCTGGCCATCGTAGTGAATTTGCCCGGCACTGACTGGATGCAGGCCGGTGATCGCACGCAATATAGAGGTTTTACCGGCACCGTTGGCACCGATCAACGCAACCGTTTCCCCCTGCTGCAATTGCAGCGAGACGCCGCGCAATGCATGCACGTGATCATAGTGGAGTTCGATATCGGTAAAATCGAGCAGTGCAGTCACAAGTTACAGTCCGATCGATTCATCTTCGATACCCAGATACGCTTCGATAACGCGTTCATCGTGCTGGATTTCGGCCGCCGTGCCCTCGGCAATTTTTTCACCAAAATTCAGCACCACAATCCGATCCGAAATTTTCATCACCGCCGCCATATCGTGCTCAACCAGTAGCACGGTGACACCGCGATCGCGCACCCCCTGAACCATTTGCACTGTGCGCATGGTCTCCTCGTGATTCATACCGGCAAAGGGTTCATCGAGCAGCAGCACAGTGGCATTGGTGGCAAGCCCGATCGCAATCCCCAGTGCACGCAAATTGCCATGTGGCAGATTACTGGCAAGCTCATTGGCGACGTGATCAAGATTCAGCAGTTGCAGAATATCGTCCGCCGACTCACCAAAGGATTGTTCATCCTGCCGCGCATTGCGCGAGCCCATAAAATAACCGAACAATGTCGCACGAGACTGCAGGTGATGGGCGATGATGACGTTCTCACGCACCGACATATTGCGAAAGATCGTCGTCTCCTGAAAGGTGCGAACCACACCCTTGCGCGCCACGATATGCGGCGCCAGACCCGATATTCGCTCACCTTTGAAGCACACCTCGCCAGAGGTCGGCCGCAAAAAGGAGGCAATCAACTTGAACAACGTGGATTTACCGGCACCGTTGGGGCCGATAACCGAGAGGATTTCATTCTCGGCCACATTGAAACTGACATTGTTCACCGCGTACAGACCGCCGAATCGGCGCGTGAGCTTGTCTATGGTGAGTACATCAGCCATTCTTTTTCCAGCCTGGCAGGCGAATACTGAGCAATCCGTTTGGCAGCACCAGCATCAGCGCGATCAATATGCTGGAGAAGATCAGCAGCTGGTATTTACCGGTTTGAAACAACCAGTCCCAACCGAAGTACAACACGAACGTGCCGAGCATCGGGCCAAACACATAGCCCAGCCCACCCAGAAAGCAGTTGAGCATGAAGTTAATTGAATCGGCTACCGCAAAGCTCGATGGATAGACCGATTGCGAAATCGCCGCGAATATCGCCCCGCCAATACCGCCAAGAAAAGATGAGATAGCATAGGCGACAATACGCAGGTAGCTGATGTTCACCCCGATCGATGAAGCAAGCTCTTCATTCTGCTGCAGTGAGAAACACAATCGCCCCATGCGCGAATGCACCAGCCGATACATCCCCAAAAAGCAGATCAGCATCAACACGACCGACAGAAAATAAAAGCCGCGCCGGGAATTATCCAGCGTATTGAAATCCGGTATCAGCGTAAAACCGAAGATTTCCAGTGCTCCGGGCAAGGGAATATTCACGATACCGCTTGCGCCGTGGGTGATTGGCAGCGCGAGCGCTACCATCTTGGCCACTTCAGTGAAAACCAGTGTCACCATCGCAAAGTAGACGCCACGCAATCGCAAAATAGGCAAGCCCACAAAAACACTGACAACAGCGCAGAATAGCCCCGCGGCCGGCAAGGTCCACCAAAACGAAATACCGTGGTCAACCACCATCACAGCCGACACATAGCCACCGATCAGCGCATAGGCGGCCTGGCCGATATTGATCCGGCCAATAAAAAAAGTTAACCAGACACCCGCACTGGCGATACTCAGCAGCGCTACCGATGTGAGTGTGTAATAGAGGTCCCAGCGCTCGTACGAGTCGATAAGCCGGGGCACCAGAATCAGGAGAATAGCGGCATAGATGAGAAACCCGGCCGTTTTTGCTAATTTGCCAGGCATCATTAACCCCAGGGTTTACCCATCAACCCTTGCGGGCGAATCGCAAGAAAAACCATCAGTGATGCGAAGATGATGAGGTAGGTAATATCGCCGTACGAGCTTAAATAAAATAGCCCGACCGACTCCATCATACCGAGGATGAATCCACCGGCGATCGCACCGGATATCACGCCGGCACCACCAATCATCACCATCATAAACGCCTTAATGGAAATGGGGCCACCAATGCCCGAATTGACACCGGTTATCGTAACCAGCAGGCCGCCCACAACACCGGCGAGCATGGCACCCAGCGCAAAGCCGATCATCGAATAGCGATCCACCCTGACTCCCATAAGCTGGGCCGCTACCCGATCCTGTGCCAGTGCGCGCATCGCACGACCAGGCTTGCTGTACTGCATGTACAGAATGAACCCAACGATAATGAAGATCGACAGTACGCCGATCAGGATGCGATCGTAGGGCATCACGATGCGAAAATCCCAGTTCAGCAAACCGTCCATAATTTTGGGCACGCCGCGTTGTTTTTCGCCGAACAACAGCAGTATCACGGCATCGAGAAAAAATGCGATCGCGGCGGCCAGCAACATCGTGCTTTCTTCCCGCACGCTGCGCCTGATCACAGGGCGAAACAGGAATTTTTCGATCGCCGCCCCCACCAGCGCAAGTGTCACCGCCGTTGCCACCAGTGCCAGCACAAATGGCAGGCCAAGCTGTCCGTAAACCACGTACGTTATAAACCCGCCCAGCACATAGAGTTGTCCGTGGGCGAAATTCAATACGTTCATCAACGCGAAGATAAGCGTCAGCCCGAGTGCAATCAGCGCGTACTGCGAGCCGAGATACAGACCGTTGACTATTGCCTGTTCCATGAAGGACCTTGAAGATAATTGGGCCCGGCGATTGCCGGGCCCGGCAGGTACTAAAAAGTTTTAGTCGACTTCAGCGATGAAAAGCGTGCGGAACTCGCCATCCATGTACTCATTGACCACCATCGGCACTGATACCTGGCGTTTCTGGCCAAACGAAGTTGAACCTACATATTTGAGCGTGGCATCGCCCTTCATATAAATGTTCTTCGCCTCGAAAGTGTCCATAGTCTTTTTGAACTCTTCAACATCGGCCATAGACGCCGGATTCGCTTTGATTGTCTCAAGGATATATTCAAGCGCGTAAACCTTGGTGTTCGATTCATCGTTATATTCACCGAACATTTTGGTGTAGCGGTCGATGAACTCTTCCATCGCTGCGGTGCGGATCTCCGGCGTGGAAGCTCCACCAACCGAAATAAAGCCGTTCGCGAGTTCCCCGGCGCCCTCCTGGAGTACCTGTGCATCCTGTGCGGTTTCAGTTGAGATCAGGCCGGTGTAGCCCAGTTCGCGGGCAGCACGGATCAGTAACGGCGCATTGCCCGGGGCAACACCGGACAACACCAGAAGATCGGGACGGGCGCGCAGCACAGGCGTTAGTACCGGTACGAAATCGCGGGTGTCATTCTGATAGGTGTCTTTATCGGCGACGACTTCCAGACCCAGCGCCTTGGCCGCTGCAACACCGCCGTCGCGCTGGCTCAACGGATCCGATTCGTTGGCTGCGATAAACGCCACCTTCTTAACCCCTTTCTCCTCCATCAGGTACTTGTAGATGGCCGGGCCGGACTGATAGTTGGCCACCATGCCGAGCACCGCATTGGAGGCAGGTGCGGTGTAAAGTGATTTGGGGAACGCATAAGGGAAATACATAATGCCGTTCTTTTCGGCTACCGGGCGAACAGCCGCCGCGCCATCGTCGACATTAGGACCCACGACGTAATTTATGCCTTCCTGAGCCATTTTTTCCATACCGGCAATGGCGCGCTTGGGGTCTTTCTGGTCATCGAAGGATACGATCTCAATGTCGTATTTCTTGCCGTCTATCTCAAAGCCACCGGTCTCGTTGATCCACGCGGCGCGCGTCTCCATTGAGCGTTGGTTGGAGATACCCCAGGCGGCAGCCGGACCACTGGTTACACCGACAAAACCTATTTTCAGAACCGGGTTCTGTGCACTGGCAAGACCCGTTAAGCCAAGGCTCAGGGCGACAACTGTCGCAGCCTTGCGTAGCAATGGAAACTTGTTTGACATGGACAATACCTTTTTGATTTAGCGGAAGAATTTGATCGGAACCGGGAGGAACTCAAAGCGGCGAGGATCAGCCCGAGAGGGATATCTGCAACTGCCGGAAAACTTCAACGCGCCACTCCTGACGCTTTCTCAAAGCTACTTGTCGCTTGTACGGTTGTCAATGAATAATCATCCTGAAACGTTGTCGACAAGGGCGGACAACAGCAGGTGCACCATTCGAAAGCACTGTTCGATGAATCCGTAAGTCAGCCGCAGCACAATTAAGCACAGACCGCCCGTTCCACGAATTCTGTAAGATGGCGTCCAACCGTCACAGACACGAGCGACATCGTTGAGCAAAAGCCTGGCAGCCGGAAGGCGAATTTTCGAGGGCATCGAGGCCCTTGCCGAGATATCCGAAAATCCCGACAACCTTACCCGGCGCTCCCTGACCATCGAACACAAACGCGCCAACACGCTGGTGGGTGACTGGATGGCAGCCGCTGGTATGCAGGTGCGCACTGACGCCATTGGTAACATAATCGGTCGCTACCCGGGCCAGACCGATGGCCCCGCACTGTTGCTGGGCTCACACCTTGACACCGTGCGCGACGGAGGGCGTTACGACGGCATGCTCGGCGTGCTGGTGCCACTGGCCTGTGTCGAAGCACTCCACGCAGCCGATGAAAAACTTTCGTTCCCGATCGAGATCGTCGGCTTCTGCGATGAAGAAGGCGTGCGCTTTCCATCGACCCTGCTCGGCAGCCGGGCGATTGCCGGTACCCTGCCAGAACAGACACTGCGGGAAACCGATGACGATGGCATCAGCATCGCCGACGCACTGCGTGATTTTGGTCAGGCTCCGACAGCGCTCGACAGCGCTCGCCGGGAAAGCAGCGATTTTCTCGGCTTCGTTGAACTGCATATTGAACAGGGGCCTGTGCTGGAACGCGAACAGTTGCCGGTCGGGCTGGTTAGCGCCATTGCCAGTGCGGCACGCTATCGCGCGGTCGTCAGTGGCAAGGCCAGCCACGCCGGAACCGTTCCGATGGAAATGCGTCAGGATGCCCTGTGTGCCGCGGCAGAGTGCATTCTGGCAATCGAGGCAATCGCCACCGCACTGCCCGACACCGTCGCAACGGTTGGCCAGATCACCGCGTTGCCCGGCGCTGGCAATGTCATTCCAGGCAGCGTCGAATTCCTGATCGACATACGCGCGCCGACAGATCAGGATCTGGCTGTTGCCGAACAGAATCTACATAACGAACTGACGCGCATCGCCGCTGAGCGAAAGCTCACCATCGCGCCCGATCGGTACTACGCTGCGAGCGGCGTGTCCTGCGACAGCGCGCTTAGCGCCCAATTGCGCAACGCCATTCAGAACTGCGGTCACCGGGTTGTAGAACTACCCAGTGGCGCAGGCCACGATGCAATGGCGCTGGCGGCCATCACCCCCATCGCGATGTTATTTGTGCGTTGCAAAGAGGGCCTCAGCCATCATCCGGATGAGTCGATCACGCTTGAAGATGCCGATGCAGCAGCGCAGGTTATGCTCAGGTTTCTGCGCGATTTCAATCCCAATGCCCGGGCAATCCAAAGCACATGATTAACGAACGCATACTGATCGCAGTGGGGGGCAATGCCATTCACCCCACCAAACGCCCGGGCACTGTGGCGCAGCAGATCGAGTTTGCCAAAAAAACCGCTGACGCGTTGCTGCCGGTAATGCTGCAGAACAATCAGCTGATTATCACTCACGGCAACGGCCCGGTGGTGGGCAAGATCCTGATGCGCCAGGCATTGTCGCGCGACACCATCCCGCCGATGAGCATGGATGTTTGCGTGGCACACAGCCAGGGCGGCATCGCCTACCTGCTGATGCAAAGCCTCGAGAATATTCTGCGCCAGCACAAGAACGATCGCCATGTGGTTTGCCTGCTGACTCAGGTGGAGGTTGACCGCGATGACCCGGCATTCGACAACCCGACCAAGCCTGTCGGATTCTTCTATGAAAGCGAGGCAGACGCGAACGACATCGCTGCCAAACTCGGCTGGACCATGCGCGAGGACGCCGGCCGCGGCTGGCGTTACGTGGTGCCCTCTCCAGAACCTCGGCACATTGTCGATATTTCGCTGATCGAGACAATCGCCAACAGCGGTGCTGTGGTAATCGCCGGTGGCGGTGGCGGCATCCCGGTGGTCCGCAACCCGGATGGCACGCGCGAGGGCGTTGAAGCGGTGATCGACAAAGACCTCAGCTCTGCCCACATGGCCAACGTGCTGGGTATCGAAACGCTGATGATTCTGACTGCCGTGGACGGGGTATACGTTAACTTCGGCACACCACAGCAACGCCGCCTCGACAACATCACCCTGGAAGAACTGCAACACTGGGAGCAACAGGGCGAGTTTTCCGCTGGCAGCATGGGGCCAAAAGTCGCCGCTGCGATCCGCTTCATTCAGGGCGGTGGCAAACGCGCGGTAATCGCCCATCTCGATGATGCAATCGCCGCGCTCAATGGAGATACAGGCACCCAGCTGACAGCCTGATCCATTTGCCGCGCTCGTCACAATTTGCCTGCGCAGCCACTGTCGATTGTTACCCTACACACATTAACCACACCGCTTGCATTATCATAGGCGGGTTAACCCCTCGAGTCGAAATCACTACATGCAAATGCTCTACGAAGACTTGAATCCGCCGCTGCGACGATTGATGGGACCGGGACCGGTCGACGTTGATCCGCGCGTCCTGCGCGCGATGTCTATGCCGATGCTGGGTCAGTTCGATCCCCGCTTTACCGAGTACATGAATGAGGTCATGTCCTTGTACCGATCGATTTTTCAGACCAGCAATCAATGGACACTGATGATCGACGGCACCGCGCGTGCCGGCATAGAAGCGGTGATGGTATCGATCCTCGAACCGGGCGATAAAGTACTGGTGCCCGTTTTCGGTCGATTCGGCCATCTGCTCACCGAAATAGCCGGGCGCTGCAGGGCCGAAGTAGTCACCATCGAAACCGAATGGGGCACCGTTTTCGACCCGCAGCAGATCGAAGACGCGATCGTAAAACACCAGCCAAAGGTGCTGGCATGCGTGCAGGGCGACACCTCCACTACGATGGCGCAACCACTCGAGGAAGTCGGCAGGATCTGCCGCGCCCACGGGGTGTTGTGCTGCGTCGATGCCACCGCCTCCATCACCGGCATGCCACTGGATACTGACAACTGGCAACTGGACGCGGTATCGGCGGGCTTGCAAAAGTGTCTGTCCGGCCCGCCAGGCATTGCCCCGATAACGTTCAACGATCGATTTGCCGAACGGGTTCAATCCCGCAAGCACGTTGAGCAGGGAATTCGCCCCGATGACTACGAGGCCAGTGACGGCGAGATCATTCAGTCGAACTACTTTGATCTGTCGATGATCATGGATTACTGGAGTGATGCGCGGCTCAATCACCACACCGAGGCTACATCAATGCTCTATGCCGCACGCGAGTGCGCGCGCATTGTGTTGCAGGAAGGCTGGCAGACCCGCTTCGCCCGCCATCGCCAAACCAGCGCCGCACTTTGCGCTGGCCTCACTGCAATGGATTTGCAACTGTTCGGCGATCAATCGAACAAAATGCCCAACGTCACTGGCGTCTATATCCCCGACGCTGTCACCGGCGACGCCGTGCGCACCGAAATGCTCGACCACTTCGCGATCGAAATCGGCACCTCGTTCGGTCCTTTGCACGGCAAGATCTGGCGCATCGGCACCATGGGTTACGGTTGCCGCAAGGACAACGTCGTCAGTTGCCTGGCCGCGCTGGAAACCTGCCTTCGCCGCCACGGCCACAACGCTCGTGCAGGCGCCGGCGTCGATGCCGCACTGGCGGTCTATGGCGATCCACAGCAAACCATCTTTTCCGAACCCTCGATCCAGTCAGTCTGAGCCCAAGCCGCATGTCCGCAACTGATCTTCTGAATAATGGTCCCACAGTCATCGGTGTGGGACTAAAAGGATTTATCGACGATCTCAAGTCACAGGGTGCCGACGCCATCGCCGTTGACTGGCGACCACCGGCAACATCCGATCCACAGGTGCTCGATTCAGCAGATCGCCTGACGAGCGGCGATCTGAGCGGCAGCGTCGAACGTGGCAACCAGAAGGCACTGGAGAACATGCTCGCCGCCGATCCGGTCCTGATCGACGTGCGACCGGCCGGCGAATTAATCGAATCACTGGGTGACCACAAAATTCTGCATGCCGGCCCACCGGTGGAATGGCCCGACATGTGTGGCCCGATGCAGGGCGCGATTTGCGGCGCCATTGTGCTGGAGGGATGGGCAAAAGACCTGCAGGCAGCCGAGCGGCTTGCCGCCAGCGGCAAAATCGAATTCGAACCCAATCATCACCACGCCGCAGTCGGCCCGATGACCGGCATGACCACCCAGTCAATGCCATTGATGGTGGTGGAGAACAAGGCGTTCGGCAATCGCGCTTACTGCGCGATCAATGAGGGTTTGGGCAAGGTCATGCGCTTTGGTGGCAACGACGACTCGGTACTCGACCGCCTGCGCTGGCTCGAGAGCACGCTCGGGCCGCTGATGGCCGACGCACTGCTGGCCAGCGAAGGCGTCGGCCTGAAAAACATCATTGCCCGAGGTCTGTCCATGGGTGATGAGATGCACCAGCGCAACGTCGCCTGTACCAGCCTTATCCTGCGCGAACTGGCACCGGCGATCGCACGGGTAACCGATGGTGATACCGCATCGGAAGTCCTTACATTCATCGCCGGCAATGATCAGTTTTTTTTAAATGTTGCGATGGTCATGGGCAAGGCGATCATGGATCCGGTGCGCGATATCAAAAACAGTTCGGTGGTCACCGCCATGGCGCGCAACGGCACAAAGTTCGGTATTCGCGTGAGCGGTTGCGGAGATCAATGGTTTGTCGCCGATGTGGAAATGCCGCGTGGCTTGTACTTCCCTGGTTTTTCGGAAAAAGACGCCAACCCGGATATGGGCGATTCGACTATCGTCGAGACAATCGGGCTCGGCGGCTTTGCCATGGCAGCCTCCCCGGCAGTGGCCGGGTTTGTCGGCGCTGGCAGCGCCGCCGATGCCGTGGCCTACACCAATCGGATGATCGAAATCACCGTCGGTCGCAACCCGGAGTGGACCATACCGGCGATGGACTTTGCCGGCGTTCCCACCGGCATCGACGTACGGCAGGTCGTCAACACCGGTATCACACCTACCATCAATACCGGCATCGCCCATCGTGAGCCCGGTATCGGTCAGGTTGGCGCCGGTGTCGTGAATGCCCCGCTGGCCTGTTTCGAACAAGCCTGTGTCGCACTCGCGGAGCAACAATCATGAGCGTGATTATCAATGAAGTGCGCAAAGGCTTTTATCTCGATTCAGTCGCACTGATGCGCATGTCTGCCGATATCGCCGCCGCCGATGGCGTCGACGATGCGGTGCTGATGATCGGCACGCCATCCAACAAACAGATCATGGCTGACGCCGGTCTGCTCAATGAACAGGGCGAACGCGCAAGCGCCAACGATTTGGTCATCGCACTGCGCGCCGGCAGCGAAGGCGACGCCAACCGCGCCATCGCCAAAGCAAAAAAATCACTGGATGGTGGCACTTTGAAAAGCACCGGCAGCAACGCTCTGCCACCGACGCTTGCCAGCGCCTGCACGCAACTGCCAGCGGCCAACCTTGCACTGATTTCAACACCCGGCAGCTACGCCACACGCGAGGCGAAAGCCGCATTGCGGCAGGGCCTGAATGTGATGATTTTCAGCGATAACGTGAGCCTTGCCGACGAGGCCGCACTCAAACAACAGGCGGCAAGCAACGGCCTGCTGGTAATGGGGCCAGATTGCGGCACTGCCATTATAGGTGGCCGCGCACTGGCGTTTGCCAATGCCGTGCCGCAGGGCGGCACCGCCGTTATTGCCGCCTCCGGAACCGGTTTGCAGGAATTCAGCGTGCTGCTCACCCGGCTGGGCGGCGGCATACGCCATGCGATCGGCGTCGGCGGGCGCGACTTAAACGACGATATCGGCGCGATTTCAACGCTCACCGCTATCGATATACTCGCCGCCGACTCGCAGGTAGAGCAGATTGTCCTGATCTCGAAACCCCCTGGCGCTGCCACCGCGAATCGCGTGTTCGAGAAACTGGCAAACTGCGGCAAACCGGTCATCGCCTGCGTATTCGGCTACGATGAATCATCACTGCCAGGCGGCATTCAGTATGCAGGCACATTGAAGGCCGCTGCAGAAACCGCAGCCAATGCAACAATACCAGCTAATCAAACACAGAGCGCCAATGCACTGGCCGCAACGCTTGCATCAACTCGCACAAAAATACGTGGCCTGTACACCGGCGGCACGCTGTGCACCGAAGCGCAGATTGTGTTGCAACAGGCGGGCTTGCCGGTTCAGTCAAACGCCCCCGCCCCGGGTGCCACCACCAACGCTGCCCACCAGCTGATCGATCTGGGTGCCGATGAGTACACCATGGGCAAACCTCACCCAATGATTGAACCTGCGGTTCGAACAGAATCGCTTCAGCAGGCAATCGAAAGCGCCGATGTCGCCGTGATCCTGATCGATCTGGTGCTGGGCTATGGCGCGCACCAGAACCCGGCCGATGTAGTCGCAGACGCACTCGCCGCTGCACCTGCCGAGCGACCGATTGTTATCGCATCAGTGTGCGGCACCAACAGCGATCCACAGTCGCTGCAACAACAGACCGCAAGCCTGCAAAACGCAGGAGTCATTGTTTGCGCCTGCAACGCTGACGCCGCGCAACTGGCAGGGGAGATAGCGCAACTGCAGGCAGGCTGATCTACGCCCGTGGCATCTGCCTCGGCACGCCACTGCGGCGCGGTGGCACTGAGGGTTCTGGAGGCAGGTTGCGGCGAAACTATCGCCGTTTTCCAGTCCACCGCCTATCTGGCGAACAGCGCCGGCGAGCTGCTCTGCGTCGGCCCGGCCAGTATGCCGCCCGGGCCAATCAATCTGTGCGTTGAACGTGAAACACTGCTTTTGCCGGCTCCGGGCGATTCATGGAGCTTCGATAGACGCCGCCTGTCAACCGGCAATCAACGGCTTGCCACTATTGATAACGAGGCAATCTGGCATCCACCGGCCACACTGCAACCACAGGCAGATCAGCTGCGCGCAGGCCTGGCCATCGCACTTCCACTGTTGCGACAGCTTGAGACTCTGCCGTCACTCGCCACGGTTCAAACAACACTTCACGCAGGCCTTGCAGCACTCGGTGAGTGGCAATCACATGATCCACTGCCGCAGCGCGCAATTGCCATACTTGGCTGTGGCGAGGGACTAACCCCCGCCGGAGACGATATTTTGTGTGGATATCTGGTCGCCCTGCACTGCCTGGGTGACCCGGCTGCGCAGCAACTGGCAACAGCCGTAAAACCGCTTTTGAGCACACACACCAGCCGGATCAGCGCAGCCCATTTGAGTGCCGCCTGTGAAGGTGCGGCAGTCCAGCTGATACATGACCTGATCGACGCCATCGCTCGCAACGACCGCGACGATACATCGGCAACCATCACTGCGCTCAATAAATACGGCCACAGCTCAGGCTACTACGCCGCACTGGGCGCAACACAGGCAATCGCCCACTTCACAAACTCCGGGTCACAAACGCGCAATCGATCACATTCACCCTGAGCAACCGCCACTACCATCGGAACTACTCACGCATCCGAGGGCTGTCCGTGCCAGAAGTCTTGCTGTGTCTATCCATTGCAGTTGTCTGCCTGGCGTTGATCAGTCGACGTGATCACCCAACCGACGGATAAAACCGGCCCCCTCCAATTCAAACGCAGCGCGCTACATTGTGCATGGTCAGTTACACTGTCAACTGCACCTGAGACAATGAACGAGCCCCAACATGAGCGACGCTGCCAAGCCACCCATTCCGCTACTGGGATATTGCGACAAGCTCTCCTGCAGAGCCGGTGACACAGTCAACTTCAAGGTCTCAAGCCGCTTATCGGAAGGTTACAACGCACGCCTGGTAAGAATCATTTGCGCCGACCCCAATCCACAGGGCCCAGGCATCATTGAAGAACCTGTTAGTTGCGCGTTCGATGGCCAGTACCCTTCACGCGAACAACCGTTTTACCCCGGGTCCCTTGCAGTCACCAAAGAATCACTGGCCCCGTTGAATGAAAAACAGGACTGGCTGATCAAGACCAGTATCTGGCCGACGCTGCACAAAGAAAAAGAACAAACCATAATCGCCTGTGACAACAAACGCCTTTTTATCAATAGCGATGGAAAACTGAGCGGGGCATTTGGTGAGCTGCAAGTCACCTGCGACAACCGACTGGAAATTCGGCAATGGTACCAGGCTCAATTATCCTGGGATGCCACGCAGCGGGTACTGTCAATAGATTGCAGCATGTGCAACAGCACACACCCGCAACAAACTAATGCCACAATAACCGCCGCTGAAACATTTTCAGTTAACGCTTCGAAAGCGCAAGTATCCATTGCCGCCCAGCTTGATGTGCAAGGCGTCGCCCACAACCACTACAACGGTAAAATTGAATCGCCTGCCATTTACAATTCAACCGATACCAATGTGAAAAAACTGTTGGCGCATTGGAATTTCAGCCACGCTACTGAATCTTTAACCGTACCGGATACCGGGCCAGACAAACTACATGCTCAGTTGATAAATATGCCGGCGCGCGCAATGACGGGCAGCAACTGGGACGGCAGTGAAATGAACTGGCGACACTCGCCGGAACAATATGGTGCAATTCACTTTCACGACGACGACATCATCGACTTTAACTGGCAAACCGATTTCAGTTTCACCATTCCCGAAGACTTGCCATCCGGAATCTACGCTGCGCGGATATCGCAGGCAGAGCACGAAGATTCAATCACGTTTTTCGTTTGCCCGCCCGCAGGCAAAACCACGGCAAGGCTTGCCGTACTCATTTCAACTTTTACCTATGCCGTCTATGGCAATCACGCCCGACCGGATTTTGTACCCGAATGGAAGGAACGCTTCCGCGGCTGGAGCGCCTACCCGTGGAATCCTGCCGAGTATCCTGACTACGGGCTCTCGACCTACAATTTTCACTCAGATGGCTCCGGCATTTGTCACGCATCGCACCGCCGCCCCTTGTTCAATCTTAAATCCGGCTACCTTACTTTTGGCTACGGGCCCGGCTCCGGTCTGCGCCACTTACAGGCCGATACCCATCTGATCGCCTGGTTGCACGCAAAGGGCATCGACTACGACATCATCACCGACGACGAACTCCATGAAAAGGGCGCGCAGTGCCTGAAACCCTATCACGCATTAACCACCGGCAGTCACCCGGAGTACCACACACCCGAGAGCCTCGACGCACTGCAACAGTATCGCGACAATGGCGGCAATTTCATCTATCTCGGCGGCAACGGTTTTTACTGGCGAGTGGCGCTGCACAGCGAACAGCCCGGTGCGATAGAAATTCGCCGTGCCGAGGGCGGCATTCGCGCCTGGGCCGCCGAACCCGGTGAGTACTATCAGGCTTTCGACGGCCAGTACGGTGGTCTTTGGCGACGCAATGGCCGGCCACCACAACAGCTCGCCGGTATTGGTTTTTCGGCTCAGGGCCAATTCGAGGGCACCTGGTACCGCCGCAGCCCGGCCAGCTACGAAGATCGCTATCAATGGATTTTCAATGGCGTCGACGAGGACATCATCGGCGATTTTGGGCTCAGCGGCGGCGGTGCCGCGGGTTTTGAACTCGATCGCGCAGATACCCGCCTCGGCACACCTGAGTCAGTGGTCGTGCTGGCGAGCTCGGAAACTGCCAGCGATTCGTTTGTACTGGTACCCGAAGAGCAGCTGACCCACATCACTACCTGGTCTGGCGAGCCAATCAATGACCTCCTGCGCGCTGATATGGTGTATTTCGATGTACCTGGCGGCGGGAAGGTATTTGCAACCGGTTCGATTACTTTTTGCGGCAGCCTGCCGCACAACAATTTCAACAACAATATCTCTCGTATTGTTGAAAACGTATTAACGGAATTTCTCAGTTAGCCCATCTTTTCACGGAGACACTCGCGATGCAGCAGGAAACCAAAACCGTACGCACCATGTGTCCAATGAATTGCCACCCCACCCTCTGCGGCATGAAGGCAACAGTAGCACCGGATCAAAGCGTCACGGTCACAGGTGACAAGGAAAATCCCGACAGTCGGGGATTTCTTTGCGTTCGCGGACGTGCCGCGAGCGAGATAATCGGCAACCCCAAACGCATCCTGCACCCGATGATCAGAGATCAACGCGGCAGTGATCAGTGGCGGCAAATCAGTTGGGACGAAGCACTCGACAAAATCTGTGCTCAACTCGCGAAGATTCCGGCGGAACAATTTGGCATCTGGCAAGGACACGGGGATGCTGCCACCAACTATGGCACACGCATCGGGGGGCTGCTTGCACGCCGATTTGCACACACCTACGGATGTCAGTGGTGGCACCCGTCGATGATCTGCTGGGGCCTGGGCGGATTCGGCCTTGGCATGACCGGTCTGCTGGAGGTGAACACCAAAGAAGACATGGCTGCCAACGCCGAGCTGATCGTACTCTGGGGCGCCAACCTCGATAGCCAGCCAAACACCGCACCGCACCTGAAAACCGCCAAAAAGAGAGGGGCCAAAGTCGTTGCGATCGACATACGTGAAACCGCGGCCACCGCACAAGCCGATGAAAAACTGATAATCGCCCCTGGCACCGATGCAGCACTCGCGCTGGCGATGATGAACCTGATTATCACTCGCAATCAGCACGACATTGATTTCATCGAAACACATACTGTTGGCTTTACTGAACTGCGTGAACACGTAAAACAATACTCGGCCGAGTGGGCTGCCGACATCACCGGCCTGACTGTCGAGCAGATCGAAAACCTGGCGCATGCCTACGCCAGTGTTAACCCCGCCATGATCGTTTTAGGTGGCAGCTCAATGCACAAAAGCAGCAATGGCTGGATGGGTGCCAGAGCAATTGCCTGCCTGCCGGCACTAACCGGCAACGCGGGACAACCCGGTGGCGGACTCGGGCCACGACACGGTTCGCCCAGCCATGGCCAGGGCCTCAACGATCTGATCCCGCCCGCTGGCAATCAGTGTCGCAAGCCGATTCCCAATCAAATGTCTGCGATCACTGACGGGTTGTGTGATGGTTCGGTCACAGCGCTGCTGCTCAGTGGCACGAACATGATCTCCTCGTTTGCCGATTCAATGCGACTTCGAGAAGGACTGGCAAAAACAAGTCTTGTCGTGTGCCAGGACCTCTTCTTCAACGATACGATCAGAGAGTGCGCGGACATCGTTTTGCCCGCCACTGCCTGGCTGGAGCAACTGGGTGCCAAAATGACGCACACCCATTTGTATTTAATGGAACAGGCTATGCAGCCGGCCGGTGAAGCCACAACACTTAGCGGATTGCTGCAGGATCTGGCCTCACGTTTAAATGTGGATAATTTCTTTCCATGGCCATCGGATGAGGCGATGATCGATGAAATCATCAATCACCCTGCCACCGATTTTGCGACCGTAGCAAAACTGCGCAAACAGCAAGGCCGTTGCGAATTGAAGATATCCCATCACGGCCATCCCGATCATCGCTACACAACACCCAGCGGCAAACTTGAATTTGTCTCAGACAGAGCAAGTGATATGGGTCTCCCGGCACTTCCCGAATACCTTCCAATACAAAGCAGTACCACCTATCCGCTGCAAATGCGACAGGGCCGAACACTGACCCACTTCCACAGTTTTTACGACAACGGCCAGGCCTTACCCGCACTGGCGCGTTTAAACGCTGACCCGCTACTGTGGATGGCCTCGGCAGACGCCACCGCACGAGCAATCGACAATCAAACTACGGTGAGCATCTTTAACGAACGCGGTGAATTCAGCGCCACCGTACTAGTAACGAATAAAATCCGCCCGGGCTGCGTGTGGATTCAGGATGGCTGGCAAGGTATCAACCGACTAACCAGTGGCGACGCCATTTTACCGGAATCTGCATTAAGCCTGTTTCCGTTTAGCGTTGGCCAGGCAAGCTATGATGCGATGGTAGAAGTAAGAAAAACGAATTAGGCATTCACCCTGATTCGAGCTGTAAGCATATCGTAAAGTTATGATTTGCCGCTGTGGCGAGTTGGCTCTGACCATTAATCCGTTCGAGGGTTAATGGTACTTTTCCCATAAATTCCCGGTACTCAACACCAGCCGAATTCTCGAACATGACCGATACTAGTGTTGTACGGGCACTTGGCTGATCCGTGAATGTATGGAACAGAATCTATTCGTGAACGTGCGCACGATTGCAAGTTTCAGCCTACTTGAAATTTTGCAAAAAATACCAATCTCCAACCATAGGCATATAACGAGAACAACAATGACAAACTATAACCAGGGCGCTTTCGATCACTGGTACAACTCCGACAGGCTGGCGGAGAGCCGCAGCCGGCTGGCCTCAGACATCAGCACCGGCGAACGAGTCCGTCGTGCAACTCGCACTGCTTCCGGCGACAAAAAGTGTTCCGTTACGTCTCCTCGCTGCATTTACCAAAAGCTGACGGGACATTTACAAAAAGCCTGTGCCTGAGTGTCACTCGGATTTTTCCGCAGCACTTCACTAACACTGCTGCACCCTAACCGTCGTCGGCATCACGGCGCAGTTCTGCAAACGCGGCCATCTGCCACGGTCTCAGGGCAATAACAATACTGCTGCCAATACGTTTGCTCAGGTCAAGGCGGCTATCCTCGCTGTTCAACTCAAGAAATTCGGCAGCCAGCTTTTCTATTCTCCTGATCAGCGACAGCGCAGACTTCCTCGATAACATTCCGGTTAGAAACACCAGCTTTTCCCCCGGTCGATCGAAGTCAGAGTCGAGAAAGTCATTCTGAATGTGTTGTTGAAAGAATCTCTGAATCGGCCCGTTGGGCTGCCACTGAAAATTTCGATCGATCAACAGCCTGACCCCGCCATTAGGCCTGACACTAATCAACTTCAATTTCTCCAGCACATCGAGGTGCTGCCGGCACTCGCGCTTGTCGATACGAAACTGACTGACAATCTCTGCCGGCGTCCAGTTGTTCATCACGGACACGGCTACAACCAGTAATCGCAGGTTGGCGACGAGCTGGGCCTCCTGCTGCTCGGTGAGTTCCGACACGTACTGCACCCGATCACTCATTTGCTGCACCAGCTCGGAAATCTCGATGCCGAGCACCTCATTGCAGATCGCGTCCAGCCGCAACAGCGTGATCCTGTTACCGGCGAACATTTGCTTCACGCTCGCCTCCGACAAGTTCAAGGCGTCGGCAACGTCAAAATAGGTCTTGCCGCTGGCTTTCAGGGCGTGTTTCAGCGTGGCGATCAGTGCAACCGTCTCAGCCATTACGATTCTCCGTTGGAAGTATAGTATTTCTATCCCAATAGCCGAATATTAGCAGACCAAACTTAAAACAGTGGTCATTATTATACTTCTCATCAGCTGGATGGATCGGCCACCAGCGTTAAACGAGAAAATAGCTCATGAAAATTCGTCAATACATCTTTTCAGTAATTGCCGCTCTTGCACTTAGCACTACCGCATTGGCAGGCCCCTCATCACAACACAGCAGTGCTGCAGCCGCCCATTCGGTACAGGGATCCGCACACGCTGGTGCCGCGGTCATCAAGGGCACCGCCGCGGTGGCCGCAGTTCCGCTCCTGGTCGTCGGTGCATCCGGCCAGGCCAGCACAGCAGCGGGTGAAGCTTTGCTCGAAGAAGCCAATCAACCGCTGAAAATAGGTCATAGGGTGCTGCAAAAGACACCAACACCTGCAGACATGATGAAACAAGCCACCACAGAGGCGAAACAATGAAATTGCTGGCAAATTTGCTGGCGGCAGCGGCGCTGATGATAGCGCCGCTCGGCTTCGCCGGGGTCGATAGCAGCCAGGCCGGTGCCGTACCAGTGCTGGAGGCAGAAAAGGTTGCGGATTTCTCCAAAAAAGTAGAGCAAACACTGGCCGGCAAAGGCGCACGAGTGGCAATCATTGCGCGTGCTGGCCGGCCGAGCAAGGATCTCCCCAAAGGGGTTCGATACACGCATGTGGCGTTCGCCGTCTACTCGATGGTGACATTGTCAACCGGCGAGCAACAGCCCGGCTACGCAATCTACAACCTGTATCAGCAGGCAGACAAGCCAGAACGCAGCACGCTGGTTCAGGACTACCCGTTCGACTTTTTTGCCGCCGTGCCGGAGCTGCGTACCGGGTTGATTATTCCCGACACTGCGCTGCAAAACCGGCTGCTTAGCGTAATCGCCAGCGATACCTACGCAAACCTGCACAACCCGGATTATTCGCTTTTAGCCAATCCGTTGAACAACACAAAGCAGAATTGTACCGAGTTCACGCTTAATGTCGTGCAGGCGGCAATTTATGACACCGCAGATATGAACGAAATAAAGCAGTCGCTGCGGGATCA
>CAKZSB010000069.1 GCA_937920585.1 uncultured Granulosicoccaceae bacterium
AACACGAGCGATCCGCGTACGATGTTCTGACGGGAGCGGTGCCCGTAGGCGACGCGGATCGCGATCATACCAGCCACTGCCGCTACCAGCACCGCCAGCGCAACTGACCAGGCGCTGAACCGTGGCAGAACGCCGCGGATCGCCAGCATGCCGATGTAGTGCATCACAATGACGCCGCCACCGAGCGTCAGCCCGGCTAGATTCAATCGCATTGGTGTACGCGCAGAGAAATGCAACATCAGCAGGGCCATGCCGACGACGAGAATCGCCACCAGCGCCGAGCCCAGTGTCTGCAACGCATCGTAATACACCGGCAGCGGAAACTCGTGCGCAAGCATCGCGACAAAATGCATTGACCAGATACCGCTGCCCAGCACAAACGCCGACATCACAATCAGCGCCTTGCGTTTGTTCTCGGCCAGGCGAGAAATGTTGTTGGTGAGCGCGAGCCCGGTGAATGCCGCCACCAGTGATACCGCAATTGACGCGAGTACCAGAAAGTGATTGTGAGATGCGGCGATCACAGCAAGAAACCACTGCGCGAGCCGGACAATCGCTCACCAGACGGATTATCCGGGTTGGTATCGACCAGTTGGCAGGGTGAGATCATATTGCCCGTCAATACAAGCCATTGTTTGAAGAACCAATAGTGTAAGGATCGGACACGACTGTGTCGACATCGCCGGCGTCCATCGCGAGGTCACCCTCTGTTCACGCCAATTGTTACTTTTTGTCGCCTGGCCCGCTATCGGGCCTGTGAAAGCGCAGTGCCATAAACATTTCGTTCGTTTTCGATATGACATCTGCCAGTTTTGGCATTATTATGTCATGACATAAATCGTACTTTTTTTCGCCAAGCTATCAATCCGAATGAAAAATCCCCTGAGCTACAGCATGCAGGCCACCCTGCTACTGATTTCACTTTACGGGTCGAGCAACCTGTTGGCAGCACCGGCACTGGCGCCGGGATGCGACTACAGCGATGCATCGCTCTACAGCGGCTATGGCTGGCACCGTGAACTCGGGCAATCCTGCGATCCGGTGATCAATGAAGCGTTTGGCACGCCGGTTGAACTGACTCGTGCGATCTGGGACGGCAGCGCCGACATCGCCAACCGCACCATTCAATGCGATCTGTACTATTTCGATCAGGCACAACAACGCTATCTGCCCGAGCAGAACGTATTTGCCAACACAAGCTACCCGAGCTATCAGCTCCGGCACCTTGCCCTGTCGCCCACCGCACCGTTTGAAGGCTGGAAGACCACTCAACAGACCGGCGCTGAGCAATTGCCGCAGGAACAGTCGGTCTGGAGCGTTCAAGACGGTATCTACCGTGGTGGCGGCCCGCTGGACTATCCCGACCTTGAACTGATCACGCTCGACAATGGAAGCAAAGCTGTGCGTCGCTGGGTCAGCGATCGCTTCGCAGCATGGAACCGGCCGCAACGCGAGGGCCAGGTTGGCTTTCGGCAGTCGGGCTACTTCGAATGCCGCGACACATCAGGTCGCGATTTCTCGCCCACCGGTCGCATCGGTGTGCCGAGCGCTGAACCGGTTGTGTTGTCGAATCTGGAATTCACTGTGTCCCCTAATTCTGATGCCGAACGTCCCGGTTCGATCTTCAATCTGGAAACCGGCGAGGCAGTAGCGCTCGTCAAAGCGCGCTGGCACTACAATCGCGACATTGCCGGTAGCTACAGTTGCGTCAGCGGCGTGTATTCAGGTAACGGCTATTCGCTGGAGGGAAGCAAAACCATACAGCACCCGCATCACTACACCGATTCACAAAACCGGGTTTACTTCAGAACCAATAGTGATCGTGAAGAAATTCCGCCTGCAGTTGGAAGCTATGAAATCAATTCAGGTGTATTGCAATTCGTCGGCAGCGCCACTATGGAACAATTTAGAGGCCAGGCCAGTTATACGGTTGATCCGCTGTTTATGTCGGAGTATGTGGAGTTGACCGATAGTGGTGTCAGAGTCTGGCAGGATTCGAATTACTTCGAAGCTTGCAGCGTCACCCCGTCGGGCGGCGAGCCTGCATCGGACGGCTGCGATTACAGCAGTGCAGATCTGCATGATGGCTGGGGCTGGAACCCGCAAACCAGGGAATCCTGCCCGCCGCAAACTACCGTTGAACCACCGGTTGTCAGCAGCGCATGCGACTACAGCGGCGCGACCAGCAATGGCGGCTGGGGCTGGAATCCACAAACCAGAGAATCCTGCCCGCCACAAACTACCGTTGAACCGCCGGTTGCCAGCAACGCTTGCGACTATAGCAGTGCGGCCAGTAATGGTGGCTGGGGCTGGAACGCGACGACGCGCGAATCGTGTGCGCCGCGCTAGTGCTCTGACAATATTAAAAGTTGGGGTACAGCGAGTGTAGAAGTGGTCAGCGCAAGGCGCGCGATCGAAGAATTGTTGTTCTATTGTGAGTGAGCGCAACGCAGCGATGGCAGCTTATACGCTCGCCCACAGGGTATGGCTTTTGATGTGCCGCACTCCAAGTATGATACCTGTACCGGGCGCAGCCGGCACATCAAAGGCCATACTGTATTCCAATTTTTAGTGTTGTCAGAGCACTGGTTATAGAACAGACAAGCCTGCGCCCTTTGCTTCAGCCTGGCTGAAGCAAAGGGGCCGCAGTGAAAAAAGGTTATTTGTCTGCCAGCAGTTTGTCAAAGAGTTTGTCGGCAGTTTCAATAAAGCCCGGTACGTCTTTGTCCCACTTACCCTGAACGCCGTCGTTGTAGTTGAGGTAGAGCTTGTCGTCGATGATCGACCAGTTTTCCAGTTCGATTTTGACCAGCGCTCCCTGAGCCACACCGTAGGCACAGTATCCACCATACTGCGGTGCGTATTTTTCCGGGTTGGCGGTGAAGAGGTCGAGGTTTTCCTGAGAAGCAAATTTCCAGGTAGCACCCATCCACTCGGTGCTGAATTTATCACTGCCCTCCCTCGGTTTACCCTCAGTCCAGTAGGCCACCGTATCGCCTCCCCGGATTGCCACCCCGGAAGACTTGTATCCCAACAGACCGCCTTCGAGCGTGTTGATTGGTTCAGCAGCCTGAGCAATCGATGCCAGCGAGAAAAAGACTGTGGCAACGACCAGCTTCACATATTTTTTCATCATAAATCTCCGTTTTTCAGGTTTCAGGCAGTGGACATCGGGCGCGACTATTTAGTTCCGCTTTTTGCACTTGCCTGACGGTTGATCAATTCCAGTAAAACCTTAGCTCGCAGGATTAGGCAGGGCCGGACTTGCTTGCCTGGGGCAGTCCTCTGCAGTTGCAGCACACAAGGCTCCAATCGGCTGATGATCGCTCACCGGTTGTGCAATCGGTGTAATATAGTCCGATTGCGAATCTCTTACCCACCTGTTCCAGACACAACCTTCCCGCCACGCCGACTCGTTGCACCGTCAATCGATTAGCCCGGCCCTACAATAAATCGAATCCACTCATGCGTACAGACGTTCATTCAAACAATTACGTCCCGGGCTGCCAATGATACCCGGCAAGCAAGATCTGTGGTTTCTGCCACTGGGTGGCTGTGGCGAAATCGGCATGAATTTCAACCTTTACGGGCACGACGGCCAGTGGTTGATCATCGATTGCGGGCTGTCTTTTTCGGAACCGCCGAGCGACTCACAGCCGCGCCAGGCAAGCCGTGTTGTGCACATGGCCGATCCGGCCTTCATCGTCGAGCGCCGCGACCAAATCGCGGGCATGATCATCACCCACGCACACGAAGACCACATTGGCGCGGTTCCGTTGCTGTGGCCAGACCTTCAATGCCCCGTGTACACCACAGCATTTACAGGCCACGTACTGCGCCGAAAGCTTGCCGAGGCGAAAATCGAGGGTGTGCCCGTTCACGTCGTTGACTGCGGCCAGCGGCTTGATATCGGGCCATTTGATGTGGAGTGGATCGGCCTGACCCATTCAATTCCAGAACCTCACGGCATGGTTATCAACACCCCTGCCGGCAAGATCTTTCACTCCGGCGACTGGAAACTGGACGACAACCCGGTGGTTGGCAACCCCTACGACAAGGAACGCTGTCGAGCGCTGGCCAATGATGCGATCGACGCCATGGTTTGCGATTCAACCAATGCCAATGTGCCCGGCCACAGCGGCTCCGAGAGTGATTTGTATGCAGGATTAAAACAGATTGTCGAAGCCGCAACAGGACGCGTTATCGTCACCTGCTTTGGCAGCAACGTGGCGCGCGTGGCAACCATGGCTCGAATCGCCGATGAAACCGGCAGACACGTGGGTTTGCTGGGCCGCTCCATGATCGAGATGGTCAATGCAGCCAAGGCCAACGGGCTGTTGGCCGATGTTAGCCCCAGCGTCGATTCCGAGCACCTGGGGTATCTGCCACCGGAGACGGTGCTCTTGCTGGCAACCGGCAGCCAGGGGGACTCTGCCGCAGCGCTCAATCGGCTGAGCAACAACCGCTTCAGGGATATGTCGATTGAACCGGGCGATACCGTCATCTTCAGTTCAAAGGTGATACCCGGCAATGAAACCGCGGTAGAAGCCCTGATCGCAAGACTTGAGGCACTCGGCGCGACTGTCTATACCGATGTCACCAGTCCGCTACCGATTCACGCATCCGGCCACCCGGCGGCAGATGAGCTGCGCACCATGTTCGACTGGGTGCGCCCGCGTGCGATAATTCCTGTACACGGAGAGTCCGAGCACCTGCAGGCAAACACTGACCTGGCGCGAGACTGCGGCATCGATCACTGCCTGAACGGCCGCAACGGCGATCTATTTATTATCGCCCCCGAGGTATCGATCAAACGCGACGCGGTCAGGGCTGGCAGGCTGGCGCTGGTAGGTAATAAACTGCAGCCAGTCAATCCCAACGACAGTAGCGCGCAAACAGCTCCAAACAACCGATAACGCACCACTTGCACTGTTTTATGCAACAAATCACGCAAACGTATCGTCACCAACCAGGCGAATAAATATGACCACACTGACGAAATTCTCCGACTGCCGCACCCAGCCCGTTGCAAAAGATACATCAGATGTCGCGGTTTCCGGCAGCCCCAAACACACAGCCTGGCCCCATTTCGTCAGTGCCGACGGCAATTGCCGGGCCGGCGAGTGGGAGAGTACAGCAGGCGTATTCAATGGCCCGATGAATAACCAGATCGAGTACTGCCACATCATCGAGGGCGAAGCCAGAATTGTCACCGACGATGGCAAGGAAGTTACCGTGCGCGCCGGCGATGGTTTTGTCATGGACAACGGGCTGAATCCCGTCTGGCACGTCGACAGCTACGTTAAAAAACATTTCGTTATCGTCGCTACCGCGAGCTGACCAGCACCAGCGCGGCGCGCAGCTACACCGGCACATCGGTTGCCGTGGGAGAATCGTCCGCCCTCTACTTGAAGAACGAGGGATCCGGTGTACCGCGAAAACAGCCCAGCACATAGGGAAACGCGTCGATCATGTAGTAGCCGTAGACACCACCGACTGTCATGCCGTTACACTCATCCAGATCGCCGAGACCATCAACATACTCGTAGTCGTCTCGGAAACTGCCGTCTGGTGTGCCTCCCGGATTACCCTCTCCAACAGGGCGATCGGCAGTTTTGAGGCGGTAACCTGAAACTGCTTTTCTAATCGTTCCGGCATCATTGAAATAACTGCCAAATATCGGAAATCCATCCGCGGCAAACCCGACAACCGGTGAGGCGGCCGATGAGTCGTCGGCGAATAAGGCATTAGGCACGCCGTGATAATGGTAAGTGCCATCGGGTTGGGTGTGTGCGTTATGGGTATCAACCCGAAATCCGTTGGCGGCAAACAGTGGATCAAAGCGCCAGGGCTGCTCCGGATCGTTGCAGCCAACTCTCCCGTCGCCTACACCAAAACAACCGGCAGCCAGCATATCCACTTTGACCCCGTTTAGCAGAATGGCATTGTCCATTGTCAATGACAGCGGCGTGCTTAGCGTCGCTATGGCAGGACTGGTCGTCACTACGTACTGAATACTCTGCTCGGCCACATCGTTGGGAAAAGAATCTGTGCTGTCGTTCAGATCGTGATTGGGTATCGCATTGGTTGAAAACGTACAGCGTTCATCAGCCACCTCGATTTGCAGGCTACCGGCAAACTCGCGATTGTTATTGACATCGAGTACCCGTGACTCATAGCTTGCAGCGTAACTGGCGCAATTCGCGACGGTACTGCTGAGTATGGCGCCGGTCAGATCAATCGGTTCAGAGCCACCGCCGTCGACAGTCGTTTCGCCGTCGCGTACCTGAGCGGCAAACGCGTCGAGTTGCGCAATGCGTTCGGCATAGGCCGCGCTCTGTGTGATGAGGTTGTTCTCTTCGCGAATATCGCTGCGCAGATCGTAGAATTCACGGCTGCCATCGGCAAACTCGATCAATTTAAAATCATCGTCTCTGACTACCCAGCCGTTCGCACGGTCGCCGATGAACTCACTGTAGTTGTACAGCCTGTCGCCCAACCCTTCGCCCGTTAGAACCTCCAGAAAACTCAGTCCGTCAATCGCGGCTGGCACACTGGCACCGGCCACCTCGCTCAGTGTGGGCAGTATATCGACTGTATTGACCATTGCCGGCGCCCTCACATTGCCACTGGAAACCGCGGCACCGGAGACAACGAATGGCACGCGCAGGCCACCTTCGTACAACGAGCTTTTGCCGTGCGAGCGAGGAAATGCTGCCGTGTCGATCACCGTCGACGGCGTGCCGTTGTCGCCCAGCACCATTATCAACGTGTTATCTCGCTGCGCGGAATCGAGCGAGTCAATCAGTCGACCAATCTCGCTATCCATCGCCTCAATGGCAGCCAGGTAGTATTGCCGGGGATTGTTTTCGATATCCTCGGCACTGCCGGACAAGCTGCGGTTGTGCAAATCGGCTGGAGGCAAATGAAACGGCGAATGCGGTGCAACATAAGCCACCCAGCTAAACCACGGCCCCGTTTGGGCGGCAATCCAGTCGATTGCCATATCCGTGATAGCAGTGGTGTGATAGCTGTTTGAAGTCTGCGCTACACCATTGATTACCAGCGGCCAGTTGGCGTAGTCATCCAGTGTGCCCTCGATGTTGCCCGCGTAGTGATCGACACCGGTTTCGTTGGGGTGGTTGAGCGATGGGTCACGACCACCTGCAACATGCCATTTACCGAAAACCGCGGTTTGGTAACCCGCCTCGGCGCCCAGGTGGCGTTGTATCGTCAGCATGCTGGTATCCAGCAAAGACGGGGTGGTATCAACACCGCTGTTGACCCCGTGCAGCCCGGTTAACAAGCTACCGCGTGTCGTCGTGCAGGACGGCGTCGCCCACATGTTGTCGAACACAATGCCATCGCGCGCCAGCTGATCGACAACGGGCGTATTAGGCGTATCTTCACTCAACGAGTATTGTGCAGATGCATCCAGCCCCTGATCGTCGGTGATGATAAACAGGATGTTGGGCAACACCGCATCGGCAGTTTCACCCCCATCGCTATCGCCGTTGCCGGAATCTGCACCACCGTCAGTCGTGCCCGTGTTGCCGTCGGTGTTGCCATCGGCCTGGCCGTCGCTCTCTTCAACAACACTCCCGCTGCCGCTACCACAACCGATCAAAGCTGATCCGCCTGCAACGAGGAAAACTAAAAAGGCAATTCGCCGCAACGCAGCTATCAACATGTATTTGTCACTCCAGGTTACAACTCGCCACGTCTTGCAGCGGCCAAAGCGACAGCGTACGAAAAAACCTTGCAGCAAGTGTGAAGTCAAAGTTCAGGCTATTGATCACTACCAGCGGTCCCGGGGGAAATGCAATAAAGAGCCCAGGCCATCTGCGGCGAGGCGATCACCCGGAGTGAATCGAGCCCATTCATTCGCAGGTAAGTTCACCCTCCCCTGGCGAAAAAGACACTTGATCCTGTTCTGAAACGATCAATGTCTGCATTGAGCGCTGAAGAATCCGTTTAAAGCACCAAACTTGCTTGGTTCACGATGAATAATAGCCACAGTCCCGTGCGACAGATCGAAAAAGTGCATGGCAGGCGTCGCGCACAGGATTGAACATTGCCAAATCCAGTTGGTAAATCAGCGCGTGTCCGGCAAACTGTTCGGCAGTACCGCAAACCCCGTCCGCATGCCACGAGCCCCAGACCCGATGCCGCTTCGAATAAGGTGCCGCTGTGATGACACTTGAACCACAGGAACTCAACCGGCACACGGAACTGGCGGTGGAGATTGCCAAAATTGCCGGGCAGCGAATTCTCGAACTCTTCCTGCCAGAGATCGCGGTTTCACAAAAACCCGATGACACGCCGCTCACCGCTGCAGACCTCGCCGCACACCGGGTGATCGTAAGTCGACTCAAAGCGCTTGAACCGGCGCTGCCGGTGATTACAGAGGAATCCGATGCCGCCTCACTCTCGGAACGCGCAACCTGGGACACTTACTGGCTGGTGGACCCACTCGATGGCACACGTGAATTCATCAAGAAGAACGGTGAATTCAGTGTCAACATCGCTCTTATCCACCGGGGCCAACCTGTATTGGGTGTGATTCACGCACCGGTGCTGGAGATTACCTACTGGGCCTGTCGGGGTAGCGGCGCATGGAAACAGGCGGGTGACGACCAGCCCAGAAAAATTAATGTACGAACTGCACCGGCGCAGGGCATCACAGTCGCACTTGGATGGTCAGCGCGATTTAGTCATCGCATGGAACGTTTTCTCGACAGGCTCGGCACTCATCAGGAGCTTCGCATGGGTGGCGCCCTGAAATCGTGTCTTGTCGCCGAGGGCCGCGCCGATCTCTATGCCTGCCTGGGACCAACCGGTGAATGGGACACTGGCGCCGCACAGTGTATTGTCGAGGAGGCAGGCGGGCAGATCACCGACACGCAAATGAGAGCGCTGCGCTACAACTCGCGCGATTCACTGCTCAATCCTGACTTTTTCGCCTTCGGCAAGAGTAATCGCCAATGGTCAGACTATCTGGGCTAACATAACGGCGAATCTACCCGGTTACCCTGAGCGAAACCCAACGTGAAAGTCTATTTCAGTCCTCGATCCCGCGCCGTGCGAACCGTCTGGCTGCTGGAAGAAATTGGCCTGCCCTATGAACTGGAACGGTTCGAACTTGGCCAGAAAGAAATGCGGGCACCAGAGTACACACGGCTCAATCCCAATGGTCGTGTACCAACCCTGGTGGATGGCGAAACCACGATCACCGAGAGCACGGCGATCGCTCAGTATCTCGCGATGAAACACGCACCCGAACTCGTACCGACCCCCGATGCCGCGAATTTCGCGCAGTACCTGCAGTGGCTGCAGTACGCAGAGGGAATGATCATGCCACCGTTCAGCAACTACGTGGTCGAAACCATTCTGCTGCCACCCGATCGCAGAAATCCGCAGCTCGCTGCCCGCGCACTGAAGGTGATGAGTCGCGCCATCGCCGCAGTGGAACCTCATATGGCGGATCGCGAATTTCTCGCAAACGATTTTACTATCGCAGACACTATTACCGGACACGCAATAATTATGGCGCGCCGGGCCGGTGTCGATTTCTCGGCGCTGCCAAATCTGTCAGCCTACGCGGATCATCTGGAAGCCAGACCCGCCTTCGTTAAGGCGGATTCTGCCTGACTCGCGCACGCGACACGCAAACTTTTCCTCGCAAGGCGCGATGATCATCGCGCCAATATTCCCCAGCCACGCCGGCGACCAGGCAGTGTGCCGCAACGGCTTTTAGCCTGCCAATCGAGGCTGGCCATTCTTTGCATTATCGATAACAGACACGCCACCAAAAAGTCCCCGACCCAGGCGGCGCGCCCATGCCCTGCCTTCGACTCCACCTCGTCACTGCAATGACAGGTCACGTTTGACTGGATGATTTAACAATACTTTTATTCAATCATCGCTGTTGAATGGCATCATGCGAACACCTCACTACAACGCTCTGGCGCTTTTTTCCGGCGCTTGTCCACTTTCGCAAACCTTGCCCCGATCAACGCGCTAACGCGACTATTCGCTATCGCCGGGACCAGTCGCGTGGAGAATCAATTGGTCTTCGGCCATATCAACAATACCCGCCTGCGCCACACGATTGACACGATCAAACCACAGCGCCTCCTTTTCCCGGATTACGAACTCAGACGGCGAATCCATTGACATTTTACGTCATGACATTATACTGTCTATAGTTCCCGATGCGCTCCAGTCTCATTGCAGCTAGCAGCCTGGCAAAGCAACCTGATCGTTGCCCGACAAAAACGGAATTAGAAGGATGATCACTGACAACACCGCGCTCGTCACCAGCATCGACTGCCCGTATACCGGGGCGGTCAACGAGATACCCATGGCGAAAAGTCCCTCTGGCAAAATTACCGCCATCAGGGCTGATCTACAGACCCACCGAGTTGCGCACGTTCGCCAGTTGCTTCTGCCTGGAGAAGTTCAGGCTGTCGCGCGCCTCCTCGGCCAGTTTACCCATGGCAAGTCAGGCAGCGAGGCAGCGTTGCAAGCACGCGACAAGGCGGGCTTGATCACCGAACTGGAGCGCGTCTGTCGACTGAACTCTGCGCTGACCCATTCGCAGGCATTTACGAAATGCCAGCAAATTGCCACAGAATACTTTGGCGCCCCCTGCCACTACGGTTTTGATCACGCCATATTCAAGGAACCCGGTAGTGGCTCGGTCGATTGGCATCAGGACCAGCACTATTCGCGCTTCGACCTCGACAAGCAATGCCTGTCATTCTGGATTCCACTGCAGCCAGCCAACGCGCAAAACGGCGGCATGGAGTACGCCACCGGAGACTACGACCTGCTGCCTCACACGCCTGTATCGAAAGGTTCGCACGCGCATTTCGTCGCAGAAAAACACAGACCAACAGGGCCAACTGTCAGCCCGGATATGCAACCTGGTGATGTTTGCATTCACACCCCGATGACACTCCACCGCAGCCACCCGCATCAGGGTGATGCCACCAGGGCAGCGTGGATACTGCAATTTAATCGCTACGGCTATTCACGCTTTTTCAGGTGGGCTAACTTTCGCCAGCACATCCGCAAGCTCTATATGCTCGAGCCCTACCAGCCGGCCGACATCGCGAGAATGAAAATCGATTAGCCGGGGATAACATCGCGCGCCACACGGAAACCCAGGTTGGCCGCCGATGTGCCAGCCGGCAGCGCCTGGCGCGAGGCATTTCGATAGCGAAGACAATAAGATTCGTGACACAACCACGAACCGCCTTTGGATACAAAGCTTTCACCATTCAGGGGCCCGCGCGGATTGCGTACTTTGCGCGGCGAGTGCAAACGCGTGAATCGATCGGCCACCCACTCCCATACGTTGCCTGTCATGTTGTACAGACCGTACGCATTGGGCTTAAATTCGTCGACCGGTGCAGTACCGAAAAAACCATCCTCACAGGTATTCGAACGGGGAAACTCTCCCTGCCAGATGTTGCAGCGATGTTGTCCGGCCGGCAATAGCTCATCGCCCCACGGGAACAGCGCCTGCGCTAAACCACCGCGTGCCGCGTACTCCCACTGCGCTTCGCTGGGCAGGCAACAGCCGGCCCACTGGCAATACGCCAGCGCATCATCGCGGCTAACGTGAACGACAGGGTGCGTCGCACGATCGGCAACATCACTACCAGGCCCCTCGGGGCTGTGCCAACAGGCTCCGGCCACGTCGCGCCACCAGGGCGCCACCGACGATGCTGAACTCACTTGTGGCTCAACCAGCATCGCGTGAAAAACAAACGAGGATCCGACACGTTCGGCATCGGTGATATAGCCGGTATCATCGACAAAACGCTGAAATTCCAGATTGCTGACCGCCGTGGCTGCAATGCTAAATTCATCCAGCCACACTGGCCGACAGGGGCCCTCGCCATCCTCGGGATGGACCGCGTTGTCACTGCCCATGTTGAACCAGTCACCCCCCAACAAACGCAGATGACCAGCGGCAGATCCGTTGCGCCGATCGACTGGTATGGGTTTTTCTACATCGACATCTGCTGTGCGATGCGGTACGCAGCAGTTGCGCTGATTACCCTGCATGCGTGGCAATATACCCACTATTCATACTGATAAACCGGCGCCCATTCCTCGCCCCAGACTTCACGCCAGAACGACATTCGCATGGAATTTTGAATCGGTGTTCCACCGGCCCACAGATCTGCCTCCGAGCGCGCGTGACGACGAAAGAATTCTGTCAACATAGCGTTGAGTTCAGCTTCTGTTTCGGCGTGGGCCGCAAGCCCTGACAGATTGACGGTTTCACCGGGATCGTTTTCGACGTCATAGAGTTCATCGCCAATGCCACGATTGCCAGGCCCGTCAAAACGTTTGAAAAACGCCCACTTTTGCGTGCGCACTACTCTGGTTTCTTCCTGCTCTGAATAGACCGCATCATCTCCCCAGTCGGCAGGCATATCTCCCTTCAGCACCGGCATCAGATTTCGACTTGGCACTTCATTATCGCCGTCCGGCAATGCTATGCCACTATGATCGAGAATCGTTGTGTATAAATCCATATTCGACACCATCAGATTCGACACCTCTGCTGCCGGTACCACACCCTTCTGCCGCACAATGAGCGGAATGGAATGCGCGGCCTGATGCAAATTGGATGGAAAGCTCGAACCACCATGGCCCCAAAAGCCATGCTGGCCAACCGATAAACCGTG
Organism: uncultured Granulosicoccaceae bacterium; assembly: GCA_937920585.1. Classification (GTDB taxonomy): domain Bacteria; phylum Pseudomonadota; class Gammaproteobacteria; order Granulosicoccales; family Granulosicoccaceae; genus CAKZSB01. The sequence continues at coordinate 12,708 of CAKZSB010000069.1, forward strand.
ATCGGTTGTAAAAATCAGCAGCGTATCGTCTTCGATCCCCAGCGCCTCGAGCGACGCCATGATTTCACCAACACCGTCGTCAACCATCGATATTTGTGAGTAGTAATTTCGCAGCGTTGGTAAATCGTTTGGTGCTCGCATCAACATGGAAAAATCGAGGTCGCTGGTGGACTCAGCGTGATTCATCAGAAACCCTTCAACCGCCTTTTTACTTAATGCCTCGCGAGTGACCGATTGCATCGGGCAATCGGCGTAGCGTGCTGTGTGACGATTTTCATCGGTCTCTTTGGTTGCCGGCCAGTGGCCGTAAGGTGCCGGATACGGCAGAAACAGAAAAAACGGATTATCTGCATCAACCTGTTGCTGCATGAATGCTTTGGCCTTGTCTGTAAAAAAATCTACCGAGTGACCGGGTTGCTCATAGACTTCGCCATTATCAAAAATTCTATTGCGATAAAAGCTGCGCACATGGCCATCTTCGAGGGTTACCCAGTGATCGAAACCGTCGGCAGGCGTCGTGGGTTCACCGAGATGATATTTTCCAATCAGCGCCGTTGTGTAGCCCTCGGCCTGCAACTGTGAGGGCAGTGTCTGCATGCCGTTCAAAGCGTGCCAGCCAGCGGGCCAGTTCTGCATATTGCGATCGTCTATCCAGGAGTGCACACCGTGCCGGGACGGCAGGGTGCCGGTCAGCACTGAGGCACGGCACGGAGAGCAAAAAGCATTCGGGCAGTAGGCGTTGTCGAATTTCATGCCCTGGCTTGCCAGCCGATCGAGGTTGGGCGTATGAACCTCGGAATTTCCGTAACAAGCCAGTGTTGACGCCTGTTGATTATCGGTGAATATCAATACGACATTGGGTTTGCTTGCCATTGAGCTGACACCTCGGTTGATGGTGCCTGCAAGCAACAGATCCAGACCGGACCGAATTATGAGTTGACCGCTGGTCTGTCATTGCCGCATCTCGCAGGCGATGCCTGCATTATGCGTCAAGCGCTCGCCGCTGGCGACCATGTCACCCGGGCAGTGAGCCTGTGCAGAATCGGCTGCACAAATTCACTCAGCCGCAGGCAATCCCAAAATAGACCGCACGGCGCCCTCCCGGCTTTCAAGCCCTGCCGCTCTGCCCTCCTCCAGGGCTACCCGGGCATCGACACCCGTCGCCGCCCGATAGAGAGCCCAAATCGCACCGGCTCGGTTGGCGCTGACGCAATGCACAAGCATCGGGTAGCTTGCAGGGCTTTCAACCCATTCGGCAAAACGCGCCACCTGATCGTGATCCGGGGCGCGGGATGTCACGGGTAAATGAATTCGCGACAGCCCGACCCGCTCGGCCAGGCGCGCCTCGGCACGCACGCCACTTTCGTTTGCACCACGCAGATCAATCAGAGTTTTGAACCCCAGCGCCATCACTTGCTGAAGTCCGCCTTCGTGCAGCAAACCTGCGGTGGCCACATACGGCGACACACGATTGTAATTTTCAATCTGGCCGGAGACCTTGTTGCCAAACGGCGCCTGTGCAACGGACCCGGCGTGGCGACGGAAGGGCATTGAAAGCTGACCACCGGCTGCAACGGCTCGTCCCTGATACCCAGCGGCGGCCAGACCACAACCGATCAGGCCGCCGGTGAAGCTTCGTCGACCTGCATTGTGCGATCGGCCGGGTGACGATAAACGAGCCACTTCAACCGTCATTATGTCGGTACGAGCTGACGCCCAGTAGCTTGAACAGCGGACAAAAATTCATTACACCGGTGAACAATAGAATCGCACCGACTATGGCTGACACTATGCCGGCGGTGCTGGCAAGCCCTGCGCCGAGCATTGCCCAGCCAAGCAACACGATGCCAGCCAACAGGCGAATATTTTTATCTATTGATCCAACGTTTCGATTGAAATTCATCTCGCACACTCTGCTTTAAAAAGAGTCTGGAGTGTAGAGTGCAGTGATGGCAGACCTCGGTGACATTGTCACTCGCGCGAGCGACAACAGATATCAGCTCGCCAGTTGCTGCATCAAGCCCGCAGTATCCAGTATCTGGACTTGCCCGCGCTGTCTGGATACAAAACCGATTTTTTCAAACGCCGACAGGCGCCGGCTCACAACTTCCCGCACCGTGCCAATCTCGATCGCTAATTGCTGGTGAGTGAGCTCAATTACATCGCCAGCTGCGTTATCGCTGTGTGCCAGCAACGCGGCGGCGAGCCGCTGGTCGACTGTGTGTGTCGCGAGCTCTGCAGTGCGCTGCATCATGGCCGCAAGCCGTTCGGAAAAACCGGCGAATACAAAAGCCCTGAACCGCTCTGAATCCGCCAGACGTCGGCGAAACCCGGCAACAGGCATCAATAACAGTTCTACCTGCGTTTCTGTTATTGCCTGGGCATAGTAGCGGCTCTCGCCCAGCAAACAGGCGGTTGTCATCACGCACGATTCGCCGCTCTGAATGCGATACAGAAGCATTTGCTGACCGCTGCTTGCAAGCAATTCAACTCGCACGCATCCGTCGCGTACAAAAACATAATGCGCGCAATCATCGCCGGGGCCAAACAGCATTTGCTCTGCCGCGACCACTCGGGGAACGGTATCTGCGCCACCGATCAATGCGTCGACGTCCAGATTCGTCATAGTTGAATTCCGCCTTGGTACCAGCGGATATAATAAACCAGCACCCGGATGTGATGCTGGTCAAAAGCCTGGCGTGCTCTGTTAATTAACGGGACACGCTAACCGGCTTCACTTTCTTCGTCTTCCAGGAACTCATTTACCAGTCGAACGTTGTCCAAACAAAATAACCCGGAAAAGAACTCTCTTAATCTTATAAACACATTTGCAGGTCCGTTGCAGCGTCGTCCTCGCTAGCGGCACATCAACAGCATGCTAAAGTGTTTGGGTGCTCCATCCAGCAGTTGCCAGGCAATACCGCCGCGCAACGTGCGGCGATATCGCAGCCTGCCATCAGGCCGCTTGCAAACGCTCTGCCACAGGCTGTTCTGCCACGGCCTTGTCGGCTGGCTTGAGAGTTGTCGGCATCACAACCGGCTTCGCGAGCTTCGCCACTTCGTTGTCACGTGGCCGGCCGTAACGCACTGCGTGAGCAATCGACCCACGGGTGATACCCATGTCACTCAACTCGCGGTCAGACAGTGCACGCAGTGCGCGAATGGCACGTCGCTCCTCGCGTCGATTTTGCTTAACCACAGGCTTTGGCGCCAGTTGCACAACATCCGACTCACCCAGCGTCCACGGCCAGTGATCGATCCCTTTTTCCAGTAAGGCTCTCGAAATGCCAATGTCAGCCAGCAAACGGTCGCTTTTACCCATCAGTGCGTCGCGCGCATGCTTACGCCCTATCTTGAGCATGTGGTTTGTGTAGCGCCGACCGAAATCTCCGAAAAAGGTTGCCATCAAGTATCTCCGCAATTGTCATATTCAGGCGTTATGCTTACCGACATTGATCGGTTAGCAGCTTCCACAACAATCTACGACCGACCCCGGCTTCTCACAAACGATAGTTTCTTGAAGCCCCTGAAAGTAAAACTTAAAGCGATCCTTCATTGGCCGGACCACTCCCCCTCAACGCACTGAATGCCTTCGTCGTCGCGGCGCGCCACCTGAGCTTCAGCAAGGCCGCCGACGACCTTCACGTCACGCCTGCAGCAGTCAGCCAACAGATACGCTCCCTGGAAGAATCACTGGGTGTACAGCTTTTCCATCGCCTGAACAGGGGGCTGGCACTGACCGACGCAGGCCAGGCCGGACTGGCTGGTTTGCAGACCGGGTTCGAGAATATCCAGCAGGCAGTCGAGCGCATGAAAGCCGGCAGCGCATCGAGCGAACTGAATATCTGGACTGCGCCATCATTTGCCTCAAAGTGGCTTATGCCGCGCATGCATCGCTTTATTGAATCAAACTCATCAGTCGATCTGCGCATTTCCGGCAGCGCGGCATTGATAGACTCCAATTCCACAGCACCGTCCCTGAGCGCTGAAACACTCAAGGCACACAACATTGACATCGCCATACGGTTTGGCAGCGGCAACTACCCCGGCTGTGAGGTCCGGCGATTAATGGATGTAGTGGCAATTCCACTTTGCAGTCCGGAACTATTGCGCGCCGACGCCGGCCTGCCACTTCGCAAACCGGCCGACCTGTGCCAGCACACTTTGCTGCATGACGAGTCACCCTATGAGGGCCGGCCGCACTGGGCGAGCTGGTTCGGCCTGGCAGGGCTTGCCGGAGAAGTGGCAAAGCACAACCTGTACTTCAACAGCGTATCGCTGGCACTCTCGGCTGCGATCTCTGGCCAGGGCGTGGTGCTGACACTCGAACAACTGGCCCAGCACGACATGAACAAAGGGCTTTTGGTGCCGGTATTCGATCGGTCGATGGAGGTGAGCCACGCCTACCACCTCGTCACCCTGCCCAATGCATCCGAAGATCATCGGGTATCGGCTTTTATTAGATGGCTGTTCGAGGAATGTCACGCGTCGATCAACAGCCCTGTGCTCTGATTGGCGTGTACTTATGATAGAACAACCATTTCTCGATCGCGCGCCTTACGCTTCACTTCTCCACTCGCTGTTGTTCTCACAACCTGTGGACCGTTGAATATATTTTTATGCCTCGCCTATCTATCTACCTATAGATAGTTTACACTCACAGTTGCTTTACCGTCGACGCCTGCCACTGCGATCTCCAGCAGCCCGGGCAATATCTATATTTTTCACAGGATAAACAATATGTTAGCTTACTCGGTAATCGGTGCCAGAGATCTGGACAAACTACTGGCGTTCTACGATTCGCTGCTCGAAACCATTGGTGGCAAGCAGCTGATGGGGCTGGATCGAATCAAGTTTTACGGCACTGATGCCGGCGGTGCGATGCTGGCGGTGTGCAAGCCGGCAGACGGCAGTGCGCAGAGCTGCGGCAATGGCCAGATGATCGCCATTCCCGGCGGATCACCCGAGGGCGTGGACGCGCTATACAAACGCGCGCTCGAACTGGGCGCATCAGACGCAGGCGCACCGGAGCAGGCGATGCCATTCTTCTACGGTGGCTACGTGCGTGATCCGGACGGCAACAAAATCGGTTTTGTACACCTGACACCAGCGTAAATCCTTTTCAGGGCACGCAAAAAAAACGCCTGCATACGCAGGCGTTTTTCGAGTCGCGGTGACAATACCGCGGTTGGCGGAAGTGGCCGCTAGCGTCGCAGGATAAGCTCAACGCGACGATTCTTCTCACGCCCTGCCGCTGTGTCATTACTTTCCAGCGGCTTGGTATCGCCAAAGCCTCGTGCAGACATACGCGTCGCATCGATACCGGCTCTGGCACTCAGGTAGCGAACGGCAGCCGATGCACGTGCTGTCGACAGTTCCCAGTTGGTAGGAAACTTTTGCCGCAACACCGCCCCAATACCCTGCGAGTCGGTGTGTCCTTCGACATCCAGTTTCCAGTCAGGGTACTCGGCGACCACTGAACCGACAGTACCGAGAATCTCTCTGCCCTGGTTGCTGACGGTTGAGCTGCCGACGTTAAAAAGATCACCTGACTCAAGCACAATCGCCACCGCACGGCTATCTTCAATGGCGGCGACAGATGCAGAGGCAACCCCGGCATCAGCAAGCTTCGCCTCGATTTCAGAGCGCACCGATGCGGTTGCATCAAGCTGTGACTGCTGCTCAGCTGCTGCATCGTCAATCTGACCCTGCAGCCCCTGGTTACTATCGTTCAGGGCCGCTATGGTGTTGCCTGATTCCTGCAGCTGACCTTCCAGGGAATCAATTGTACCCAGCGCATCGTCACGCTCTTTGGTTAAACCGTCTCTAACGCCTTCCAGCTCGGAAATCGTTGCACTCAACTCACCGACTTTCTCACGCTCACCCTGCAAAGCACCTTGCAGCGTTGTGATTTCACCATTGAGCTCATCCACTTTAACGTTCGAGCTGTCACGTGCAGCGCTGAGTGAATCGCGAGTCGCCTCGAGATCACCAACGTTTGCCTGCAATCCAGCCACCGCGTCGCGCTCGGTATCGAGATCGGCCTGCAATGCAAGTGCGGCTGTGTTCATTTCTTCGATAGTCGTTTGCGCTTCGGCCTTCTCTGCGTTCAGCGTTGCGAGATCAGCGTTGGCCTGTTCGATTTTGGCAAGCGCCTCATCGCGCTGGGTTTCAAGCGAGGCAATTTCGGCCTGCAAAGTTTTCTGCACACTGTCCAGCTCGGCTTTGGTGTCGTCGCGTTCACCCTGCATCGCCGCCAGTGCCTGGTTGTGTTCATCCTGCGCAGCACCCAGATCTTCGGCAACCTTGACCAGCTCCTTTTCCAGATCAGCGACCTGACCCTGCAGCTGTTTTGATTGCGCAGACGCATCGTCTCTGGCGCCACGCACAGTACCCAGCTCAGACTGAAGCCCTGAGAACAGACCATTCAGCGCGCCCAGTTTTTCCTGAGAATCCGCATCGGCTGCACGAGCAGTAGACAGATCTTCAGACAGTGTTGCCACTTGCCCGTTGAGCGCCTCGATATCCTGCAATGCAGCATCTTTTTCAGCGCTTAGCGTTTCAACCTGCGTGGTCAACGCATCTCGTTGCTGCAGCAGGTCATCGCGCTCGGCGGTTGTCTTTTCGATGTCGGCTCGCACTGCTTCAAGATCCGAGTTCGCAGTCGCGAGACTTTCCTCGGTCGTGGCGAGTGTGGCGCTGGTTTCATCGACGCTCTGGCGCGTTGTATCGAGTTCACCGTTGAGCGCCAGAATCTTTTCTTCAAGTGCCGCAGCCTCTTGCTGCGCCTGGGCATTGGCCTCGTTCAGCTCGACAATTTCACCTTCGAGTACAGTGACCTTATCGCTCAGCGCCGTTACTTCACCATCGCGCTCTGTGAGCTGGCGGTTGGCCTCGTCACGCATACCCAGCATGGTGCTGAGCTGGCCCTGCAAGTCCGCAGAGTTAGCCGAAAGACGATTTACGTCGGCCGCTCTACCCGCAGTTTGCTTTTCAAGCTCGGCGTTGGTGTCGGCCAGTTGTGACTCGAGCTCTTTGCCAGTGGCTTCAGCTGCATTCAGTTGCTCGCGAAGCTTCATGTTCTTGTCGATGGCACGATCGAGCCGTTTGTTCAACGTCGCGTTGGCAGACTCATACTCGCCAATGCGAAGTTTCGCCGCATCGCGGCCTTCGGTCATGGCCGCCAGCTCCGCCGTTCTGGTATCCAGGCTCTGCAACGTCTCTTCATAGAAACCATTTGCCGCATCTCGCTCACTCGATACGTTGCCAAGCAGCTGCTGCAGCTCAGCCGTGTCGGTGGGCACATCCTTCACTTCTTCCAGCTCCGCTGAAACCGATTGCAACTTGCCATCGAGTTCGGCAGCGTTAGCTTCAGATTGCTCAAGCGATTCACGGGTAGTCGTGAGTTCTGTGGTCAGGGACGTTACCTCTTCACCCAGCCTGGCCGACTCAGACTTAGCCTCTTCAAGTTCGGCTCCGGTCGCCTCCAGCTCACCGGTCAGTGTCTCGACGCTGGCAGTGGCTGTTTCGTATTGCCCCTTGACACCAACGAGCTCGGTCTCAAGCTTCGTCTGTTGCTCGTTGGCAGATTTCTGCACGCTGCAATTTTTCATCGTCAACAGGACGAGACCGAGCAGCAGCAAGAGCGGCAGGAAAAACCGGAAAAATCGTGACATCCCAAAACCTCCATCATTGGCAGCTGTCGCCGCATAAGCACCACCAGCTGCCGCCGTTTGGCTACCGCTGCTCTGCACCGCCGCTGCGGCCTGACCGGCACCGGCACTGGCTGCACCCGTCGCGCCTGCTGCCGCCTCACTCTGGAACAGTCTGCCGATGCCGTCTGGCGTATTGGTAGCACCACCCCGGCTCACGCGGGTTTTCGCAACGCTTAAAACGCCGGGCACCACATAGCCGAGAATCTTTTCAGATTCAGCGTAGGGCAGGTTCGAGGCCACTTGCAGCTCTTCAACCATGGTTCGACGCCGCACATCGCCGACGATGCTCGCCAACTGACTATTGCCATCGCGGAAAACGTCGGATGAGAGGCGCTGCTGGAATCGGGAGGCAGGATCTCGCACCGCCGCATCGTCACTGTTCTGAATCGCCTCGTGCAGGACCTTGCGGCCGTTTTCGGAATGCACGACCGACGAAAAGCCTTCGAGCACTGAGTCGATAGATCGATCGACACTCTTTTCAAGGCTCTCGGGAGACCGCCCCAACAGCTGTCCGAGATGCTCTCTGGCCTTTTTGCCAAAGAGATCCCGCGTCATGGTTTGCAGGTTTTCTTTCATTATATTTTCAGCGGCAAAACCGCCCTACTCCTTCTTTTAGCTTGCTATGCCCGGATTCTACGCCCTGTAGCGCAATCCCACACACCAACTTAAGTTAAGCGATGTAAATTCCAGAGCAAACTGTCAGCGATTGTAAATAGTTCAGCAGAACTGCATCACATCATGGCAGTGCGAAACAGCTAGCGATGCGAATGCCGCCACAGAGACACGAAGATGATCACGCATTGTGTAATTACCGGTGACCTGCACGGACTACACAGGCATAATCCGACGCTACCAGAACAAAACCGTAAGATAATGCGACTTTTCCATGCCTCACTCGCCCTGCCGATAGCCCTCTTGACCGGGTGCGCGAGCAACTGGGTGGGCATCAATGGCTCGCAGGTTGACCACGCCACCATTGCGGTAGCTACCACCACCTGCCAGATCGCAAAAAAAACCCGGATGCTGGAAAACACCCGCGCTTTTACAGAGCAAATGCAAGCGGAATCGCAAGCCAACTCAGAGCAATTGAGCCAGGCCTACGACGATTTTGTGAAACGCGTAAATGATGACATTGCCTCGTGTATGCGTGATCAGGGACTGGTTGCGTCGTAATCGACCTTCGTCATTTGAGGATTTGACAACACCCCACTTTCCACCCCGATGTGGCACCTTTATTTGATCTGAAACCTCTGCGCACTTTTCATTTTGGGTTTGGACTCAGTGCTCGAACAACTGCAGTGATTTCAATTTAAAAAACCTGCACTGTTCAGTGTGACATCAAAATCACCGAAGCGTTTATAAACCTGGTGGCCCTTTCGCGACAAGCCGCAGCATCGCAACGACATAATCTACGAACAGGATTTCATCAAATACCAGACATGAAATATCTTCAGTCACTGGTACCCCTTTTACGAATCGATCAAACAGTACTGCTATCGCCGTCAAAGTCCATGATCAGCGCCGCGTGATCGCTCAACACCTCCAGCCGACCACTACCATCATAGCCACCCCAGCTGTGGCGCATTGCCGACAATCGCCGCAGCAGTTGTGAATGCAAAAATGCCTGATCGAGGCGAAACCCATTTCGGCCATTAGGTGAATACCAGGTGTATTCACGGGTATCGTTGTGCAAGTATCGAAATCCATCGCGCCAGGCAAGTGCATCGAGTTTGCAAAGCCAGGCATCTTCGATCTGGTTAAACGCGGGCGATTCTTCGTCCACCCCGATGCACCCCGAATTGGTATCACCGACTACCAGCGCTGCGGGGCCACGCCAATGCTTTATCAATTCCACTAGAGAATTCATAAATGGGTATTTATAACCCGTACTGCGATTGGGAATGTGCACGGCCATTAGCGCAATCGGTTCACTGGCAGCAATATTCACATGCAGCCAGCGATGCCTGTTGTCAGGGGCACGCCGCAGTTGAACCCGCCTGACCGGCCAGCGACTGGCGACCAGCAATGCATTGACGGCGGGTTGATCGCGATCGACTGTGGCGCGCTGATGAATCAGTCCATAGTCCCGCAATCCCTGCGCGATTGACTGGCTTGGTGCCGTGGCGCGAAACTCGGAGAGCGCGACAACATCGGGCTGCCAGGCGCGCAACTGGCGGACAATGCCATCAGCTCGAACGCCACCGCCGGCCCTGATATTCCAGCTTACGATACGCAATCCGACACCGTGCGACGAGTGATCCAGCCAACGACAATGGTAACTGCGCTCGCCTCAGATATCTTTGCGAAAGACTTTTCCACACCGCTGGAGAAGACTGAATCCACAGCCGCGCGGCGTTGCGGCAGCGCTCGCCCCGAGGGCAAGCCGATCATTCGACAGTTGTTATACATAGCCGTTCATCATAAGGTAGGCGGCAAGGCCAGATCCACACAACGCGACACTTCTGGCCGATCGGCGCGCTGTACGTTTTGAGAAACACTGGCTGCACGATATTTGTCGGTTACAACTACGGCGCTATGGTTCACTGATTTCACAAGGAGTCACCATGCTCGGAAAGACTGTAGCCTCAATCGGCACGATTGCCGGCTTGTTGTTAAGCAACTCTGTGTTAGCCCAGACCGAACTCACCGTCTACACCGCCGTTGAAGCGGAAGATCTCAAACGTTACGCAGAGACATTCAATCAGGACCACCCGGATATCAAAGTCAATTGGGTACGGGATTCCACTGGCATCGTTACCGCCAAACTGCTGGCTGAAAAAGACAATCCGCAAGCCGATGTGATCTGGGGGCTGGCAGCCACCTCTCTGCTGCTACTCAAATCCGAAGACATGCTGGAAGCCTACTCCCCCAAAGGGGTTGAGTTGCTCGATAGCAAATTTGTCGACAACGATGATCCACCTGCATGGGTTGGCATGGACGCCTGGGTAGCTGCCGTTTGCTACAACACCGTTGAAGCGGAAAAAGCGGGCCTGACACCACCGGCCAGCTGGAAAGATCTCACCGATGCACAGTACAAGGGCCATGTGATCATGCCCAACCCCAACTCATCGGGTACCGGCTTTCTGGACGTCTCCAGCTGGCTGCAAATGTTCGGCGAAGAGGGCGGCTGGGAGTATATGGATGCGCTGCACAATAACATCGCACGCTATACACACTCGGGCTCGAAGCCCTGCAAACTCGCAGCGGCAGGGGAAATACCGATTGGCATTTCATTCGCGTTTCGCGGTGCAAAGTCTAAAGCCGCCGGTGCACCACTCGAGATCATCGTTCCCGAGGAAGGCGTGGGCTGGGATATGGAAGCCACGGCGATCGTAGCCGGCACTGCCAATCTGGAAGCCGCGCAAACGCTGGTCGACTGGTCTGTCACTAAAACAGCCAACGAAATGTACAACACAGGCTATGCCGTCGTTGCTATGCCAGGTGTTGCCAAACCCGTTGAGCACTTCCCCGAAAACCTGCTCGAGAAGATGATCGACAACGATTTTGAATTCGCCGCCAACAATCGCAAGCGCATTCTGGCCGAATGGCAGAATCGTTACGATGGCAAATCCGAAGCGAAATAGTCGCGACCATCGCAGGCCGGTCGCAGCCGTCTGGTTGTGACCGGCCCGACTCCCTCACTCCCCGTCTCTACTCTGCCCGCTATGACAGATCCGGCCGCAAGCTATTTGCGCATAGAAGGACTCAACAAGTTCTTTGGACAATTTCAGGCGCTGAAGGATATTCAGCTAGAGGTTCACGAGGGTGAGCTGGTATGTTTTCTCGGTCCGTCAGGCTGCGGAAAAACGACATTGCTGCGTGCGATCGCAGGCCTTGATCTGCAGACCAGCGGGCGCATCGAACAAGCTGGCACCGACATCTCCACACTGCCCGTCAGCGAGCGCGATTTCGGCATTGTGTTTCAATCCTACGCCTTGTTTCCCAATCTGACCGCCGAGCGTAATATTGCCTTTGGTCTGGAGAACAGCGGTCACAATCGCCGCGAGATCAAGGCGCGCGTGAGCGAGTTACTCGAACTTATCGGGCTGCCGGATCAGGGCGAGAAATTCCCGTCGCAACTATCCGGTGGCCAACAGCAGCGCATCGCGCTGGCACGCGCCATCGCAACTTCCCCCGGCCTGTTGCTGCTCGATGAACCGCTCTCGGCGCTGGATGCCCGAGTCCGTGTACTGCTGCGCCGTGAACTCAAGGAATTGCAGCGCAAACTGGGCGTCACCACAGTCATGGTGACCCACGATCAGGAAGAGGCACTGGTACTGGCCGACCGGATCGTGGTGATGAACCATGGCTTGATCGAGCAGGTCGGCACGCCGGCCGACATCTACTGCAACCCGCGCTCATTGTTTGTCGCAGAATTTATTGGCGAGATGAACCAGCTGAATGCCTCCAGCACCGAGCCGGGCCAACTGCAGGTAGGGGAACGAATGCTTCGGAGCGAAGGCGGACACTGGCCGGCAGATGCAGCCAATGATCTGGTCGCGGCGATTCGACCGGAAGATATATTGCCACAGGCAAACAATTCTGATGCCTTGAATCATCTGGATGTCACCATAGGCGACATGGCTTTTATGGGGTCATTCTGGCGATCGCAGCTGCACGATGCCAGCCTTGGCGACAACCAGCTGATTGCAGATTTTTCAATCAATGCCGTGCGCCGCCTGTCACTGCAAAGCGGCAACCGACTTACCGTGGAACTGCCGGCAGATCGACTGCTTGCCTTTCGCCGCTGAGGATGGATATGTCCGCAACGCGGCAAAAACCCTTGCAGGCCAGGCTCGGTCGCGACGACCTGATCATGCGCGGCTACATGCTGATGCTCGCGCTCTATCTGGTGATTACCCTGGCACTGCCGCTGTACACCATGTTGTCGAAGTCATTCTCGACTTACCAATTCGATTTATCGCAATTTCAAATTCAAGTAAGCGACGAGCAGGGCAACTGGAACAGCGATCCGAAAAGTGCTGCCGAAATCAACGCGGCACTGGGCGAAAACGGCATTCAGAACTTCGCCACCAGCAACGACGGCCGCCTGGCACCCACTAAACTGTTCCCCGAGTTCAGTTTCAGAAGCCCGGTTAACTATCGCATCAAAGGTAACGACAGCAGCGCCGTGTGGCTGGTTGGCTCCAAAAGACACAACAGCACAGACTGGCTGGAACTCGATTCAAATACCTTCCGACGCGTATCGCTGCGCCCGGTCAAATCGACAGGCCTTGCCAACTATGCCACCTATTTTTCCACACCGGCACTGTCCAGATCCATTCGCAATTCGCTGTTCATATCAATCATCAGTACATTGATTACCGTCACTCTGGCCTTTGCATTTGCCTATGCACTTAATCGCAGCCAAATGCGATTCAAAGGTTTCTTCCGCCTGGTCGCCATGGCCCCTATATTAGTACCCTCATTGTTGCCCGGCATCGCGCTGGTGTACCTGTTCGGCAATCAGGGTATGTTGAAAGCCTTCATGATGGGTGAATCCATCTACGGGCCAATCGGCATCGTGATTGGCTCGGTATTTTTTACCTTTCCGCACGCAGTGATGATCATCACCACCGCACTTGCCATTTCAGATGCGCGGCTGTACGAGGCCGCTCATTCGATGCGCGCCGGGCGCTGGAAAATATTTCGCACTGTCACCCTGCCCGGCGCGCGCTACGGCTTGATCTCCGCAGCCTTTGTTGTATTCAATCTGGTGATTACCGATTTTGGTCTGCCAAAAGTCATTGGCGGCCAGTACAACATGCTGGCAGTCGATATCTACAAGCAGGTGATCGGCCAGCAGAACTTCGAAATGGGTGCCGTGGTGTCAGTCGTGCTGTTAATTCCGGCGCTATTGGCTTTTGTCGTTGATCGCTACGTGCAACGCCGCCAGGTGGCCATGCTGTCGAGCCGCTCGGTACCCTGGCAACCACCCAGACGACGCGGATTCGACGCCCTCTGTCTGGGCTATTGCCTGTTGATTACCATTTTTATTGTCGGCTTACTGGGCGTGTGCCAATACGCTGCACTGGTAAAGTTCTGGCCTTACGACTTGAGTTTCAGCCTGAAAAACTACGCCTTCGATCTCATGGATGGTGGCGGCTGGAACAGCTACTACAACTCGGTGCAACTGGCGCTGTACACAGCACTTATCGGTACGGCGATTATTTTCTCCGGCGCCTATATCGTTGAGAAAACGTCCGGCTTTCACAAGGGACGATCACTGTTTCAGCTGCTGGCACTGCTACCCATGGCGATTCCGGGTATGGTACTGGGGCTCGCCTATATCTTTTTTTTCAACAACCCGAACAATCCACTTAACTTTCTCTACGGGACGATGGGAATTCTGGTGATCTGCACCGTGACACACTTCTATACCGTCTCACACCTCACTGCCCTCACCGCGCTGAAACAGATCGATCCTGAGTTCGAATCGGTGGCGGCCTCACTGAAAAAACCGTTCTACAAATTGTTTGCCCGAGTCACCGTACCGATCTGCCTGCCCGCCGGACTGGATATTTCCATTTATCTTTTTGTCAACGCGATGACAACGGTATCCGCACTGGTGTTTCTCTACTCACCCGATACGACGCTGGCATCGGTTGCAGTATTAAATATGGACGACGCCGGTGACATCGCGCCGGCTGCAGCAATGGGTATGATGATTTTCTACACCAATGCCGGCGCCCGCATTATTCACCTGCTGCTCAGCAAGGGAATACTCAAACGAACGCAAGCCTGGCGCGCAGGCCATGCCGCAATGTCCAGTTGACCTGTATGCACGATGCCAAACCGGCTCAGGCCGAAGGTGAAATCAATACCTCACAACGCCGCCGTGACTGGGCGGCGAAAACACACGGCCCGGCGTTACAAAAAGCCCTCACCGACGATGCGCGCTATTTCCTGCATCAGTCGGTGTCAACACCGTGCATGTCGGCGATTGCACGCGCCGAGGGCGCCTGGATTGAAGACACTCAGGGCAGGCGCTATCTGGATTTTCACGGCAACAACGTGCACCACATCGGTTATGGCCACCCGCGCCTAAAACGTGCGATTACTGCACAGATGGACGAGTTGCCGTTTGCCCCGCGCCGTTTTGCCTGCGAGCCCGCCACCGCTCTGGCCCGTAAGCTTGCAGACATCAGCCCCGGTGATCTGTCCCGCACGCTGTTTACCACGGGCGGATCGGACGCCGTAGAGGTTGCACTGAAACTGGCGCGCGCGGCCACCGGCAGACACAAGACTCTGTCGTTCTGGGATTCTTTTCACGGCGCTGGATTCGGTGCATCGTCGGTGGGCGGCGAGGCGATGTTTCGCTCTAATATCGCGGGCCCGTTGCTGGCCGGCACCGAGCATGTGGCCCCTTTTGCCTGCTATCGATGCCCCTACGGTTACCCTGACAACAACGGCCAGCCACAACTGGATTTATGCAAAATGACCTGCGCCAGTTTTGTCCGCTACGTGTTGCAGAAAGAAGGCGATGTGGCAGCAGTCATCGCCGAGCCGGCGCGCGCCGTGCCCTATATCCCGCCGCCCGGTTTCTGGGCCGAAGTGAAAAAGGCCTGCAATGAACACGGCACGTTGCTGATCTTTGATGAAATCCCCACCGGGCTCGGCAAAACCGGCCGCATGTTTGCCTGCGATCACGACGACGTGGTCCCCGATATTCTCGTCATGGGCAAAGCGCTGGGCGGTGGCATCCTGCCGATGGCAGCGGTTATCGCCCGCGAAGACCTGAACGTTGGCGGGCACTATGCG
>CAKZSB010000070.1 GCA_937920585.1 uncultured Granulosicoccaceae bacterium
GAGCCGTTGCCCGAGGTTGCGGTCCCGAGCATAGGCATTGCGATCGCGGTGCCGCCGGTGACGATCGAGCTGCCTTCCGATATCACGGCACAGGAAGAGTTGGCAAACGGCGACTACGATTTTCTCACCTCTGCGCGGCCGCGGCGGCTGGATCTGTGGATTACTGACAGCTCCGAAGATCCATCGCGCGATAGTCTTGAGGATGGCAGCATGGACAACTTCGATTTCCTGTCGATGCTCGAAGTGCACATCAGCGCTGAGCTGAACGGTCAAAACAGTCGCACGCTGGTCGCCAGTGTGCCCGAGGGGGATCCGCAATACGGCAGTGGCAGCAGGATGCTTTCGCTCACCCTTGAAGATGTCGATGTACTGGATTTCGTGGAGGCCCCCGGGGGTTACAGCCTGAGCGTCACGCTGAGCGGCAACTCTCCGCCCGACAACATTTTCATCGCCGGCGAGGTGCGCTTTCGGGTTGGGGTCGGGTTCCGGTAACGGCTATTTTGCACCCGGAGTGATACCTGTGCATGGTTTTATCACTCGCACGATTCTGTTCGTCTGGCAGTTGCAGTACACTAATTGTTAGTGCTGCACGTGCGAGTCGCGAACGAGAGGGTGCTTATATGCTGAATCAATGCTGCAATCTGGCGCTAAAAGTTTTTCTCGCGCTGCTGGTGGCCACGGCCAATGCAAATGCAGTGACGATTCTGCCGGTTGGTGACTCTATAACGGAAGGCTACAGCGGGCAGTGCAGTTATCGCCGGCCATTGGCAGAAATGCTTTTTCAGGACTATGGCTGCCCGGTTCAATTTACTGGATCGCGATTGACACCAAGAAATAACCCGTCTCGATGCGTGGCGACCAATACCCCGCACGAGGGAAGGTCGTTTCTTACCGTAAACGACCTGATCGATCCCATGGCAACTGCGATGCAAGCAGAGCACAGTGACTATCTGCTTGTGCATCTCGGCTCGAATGACCTGTTCTACGGTGATTCACCCGAGGTGATTGTTGACGACCTCGAGCTATTGATTGATCGTGCGCGCGAAATAAACAGCGAGGTTGGCATCCTGCTGGCAGGCATTATTCCCTGGGATCCCACCCGGGGTTTCGACAACGTCTCGCTCGACGAGCTGCAGTTGTCGAACGACACTGCAGTGGCAATCCGACAGTTGGTCAATGATCGTCCCGGTGAGCAGATCTACTTCGTTGACGCCAACACCGGCTTTGACAGCATTACGATGACCGACGACGGCGTGCATCCGAACGATCTGGGTGAGGAATTCGTCGCCAGCCGGTTTCTGACAGTACTGAATTCTCTCGGCGTATGTGACTCTCCTGCCGGGGATTCAGCATTTGTCGCACGTCTGGAAAACGCTAACACCGGCAACTGTCTGGAGATGCCACAGTCGAGCAGCAGTGCGGGCGATGAGGCGGCAAGTGCGCAGTGCAGCGCTGCGGCGAACCAGCAATTGTTGTTTGAACCGGTAGCCGACGCGACTGATGTCTACACCATTCAATTTCAACACAGCCAGGCCAGTGACCTGTGTTTAGATGCATCTGGCGCTGCACTGGCCCAGCAGGTTTGTGATAACAGCGACAACCAGCAATTTCATATCTCTGTTGAGGCTACACGCTACCTGCTGACCGCCAATGACAGGGTGTTTGGTGAAGCGGGCGATGGTGACATCGTGGTGGCCGACGACAATAGCCAGTTGTCGCAGCGCTGGCACTTTGGTAACTATCTGTCATCCGCCGATCCGGCCGCCTGCGATCCTTCCGTCAGCAGTCGCGAGATTGGCAATCCCGGTGAATGGAATTTGCTGTCTCTGCCGTGCAATGCGCCGGCAGGGGCAACAATGGCTGACTTGATCGACGATCCGGCACTCGCGGCCAATCCGGATGAATGGGCAGCATTTCGCTATCAGGCATCCGGCGCTGATGCGGGTTACAGGCCTATTGCCGCCGGTGACCCGCTGCCGGAGCCGGGTGTTGGTTTCTGGTTTGCCAGCACCCGGCAGGTAATGTTGCGAATGCCCGCTGGCAGTGTCGTGTCGGCCGGGTCCAATGCCTTACCCTGTGCCGCCGGAGAACCCTGCCATCGTATGGAGATCGACCATCAGACAGGCTGGAATATGATCGGCAATCCATCTGCCAGCAATCTGCTACACGCAGAGGTTCAGGTAGTGAATGACTCCACCACCTGCAGCGTCAACAGCACCTGTTCGCTGGATGGTATTGCCGAGGTCAACAGCGGATTGTTCTCATACAACGGTATCGCCTACCGTGAATTTTCGAGCGCTGTCGGCAAGCAGAATATCGCTATGCCGTGGGAAGCATACTGGGTGGCCTTGCAGGTCGAAGCCGGTAGCGACTTGACTATCGATAGCCCCTGGCAGCTCTACTTCAGAGAGTATTCCAGTCAATATGTGTTTGTGACATCGAGTCATGTCGACGCTGCAATGGGAGGCATTGATGGTGCCGATGCGCTGTGCCAGGCCGACGCGAGCCGTGCGGGATTGCCGGGCAATTACAAGGCGTGGCTCGCCGATTCAACTGTTAGCCCGGCGAGTGTCTGGAGCAAACCTGATAGGCCCTACGTGCGAACAGACGGACGGCTTGTCGCTACAAGCTATAACGATCTTGCCGACAATACGTTGCTTAATCCGATCAATAAAACAGCCTGGCGTGTCAGCAAGGCTGCGACTGATGTCTGGACTAACACCGCGCCGGCGGGTGCAGCACAATCGATGACTGCACATTGTGGAAACTGGCAAAACACTGTCGGCAGTGCGGCTGGCGGTCGTTCCAGTCAAACCGGTGTCGGGTGGACTGCAAGTGGCAACGCTTTTAGTTGTAGCAGTCTGCTGCCGCTCTACTGCGGTCAGCAGTAAGCACGCTGCAAGCTGTGTTACCGGCAGTTTTACGCAAAGTTTCCGACTGGCCTCTTCTGCTGCGGCAAACGCAGCTGAATTTATCAGGGGCCAGAGTGAACCAACGTTACCTCTTTCCCGACACAGCAAGTCATCGGGAGCATGCTTCATCTGCAATAGTGTCTGACGTTATCACGCGTTGCTGAAATCAGCTGTCGCGAGCGCGCGTCGTTGCGAATTTCGCGCTTGCCTGTAGCCAGCGCAATGTGCTCGACACCACCTTGCGCAATACGCTTTTCCAGCAGAGCTCGATAGCGTTTGCAGTTTTCACGCTTTCGCGCGGCCTGGCTGGCGGAGGCTGTTTTTTTGCTGCTGCGACTCTGGCTGCTGTGTTTGCGGTTGCTACCAGCGCTATCGTTACTGAGGCTTTGCCTTTCAGCGGGATCGCTGCCAGGCGTGTACTGAGCCTTGCGCTTGCGGGTGGGAGCGGCTGGTCGGTGCTTTTTCAGCTTGATGACCTTCGCACTGGATCCGGGATCACAGGGTTGCTGTGTGTAGATCACAGACCCGGATGCGTCGGTACACTTGTGGACGCTACCCGCTGAAGCTGTTGCAGAAAACGCCAAAAGAATAAGGGCGGTAGCGGCGCTGAAAGCGCGAATAGCATATGAGAATGACTTCATAATACTGCTCTGCACGGGTTCGACGGCAGGTTATCGGGCCGTTCAGCGTTTTCTTGAGTGTTGCGAAGGGCCTAGTGCTCTGACAACACTAAAAATTGGAATACAGTATGGCCTTTGATGTGCCGGTTAGGGCCCGGTTCAGCTATCACACCTGGAGTGCGGCACATCAAAAGCCATCCCCCTGCGGGCGAGCGTACAAGCGGCCATCGCGGCATTGCGCTCACTCACAATTGAACAACTGGGGCCGCCGAGGTATTCCTCAATCGCGCGCCTTGCGCTGACCACTTTTCACTCGCTGTATCCCAACTTTTAATTTTGTCAAAGCACTAGTCTGATTGGCTGTTAATGACAGGAGGTGTTGGCTCAGATGCCCGCGCGGCCAGAAGGAATCCATTGTGGTGGGTGTTCAAAGGCACCATAATTTAGGTCGTCAGCCATTGATTGCTGTTGCAGAGCAGCGCTGACGGGCCTTTTTCAAACCTTGCGAGTGCTATTGTGCTTACCCGACTTTTCTCATCCGGCCGTCGCAGTTTCTCAAGTTTGTCGGAGCAGGAGATTCTGGCTCTGGCAATTTCCTCGGAAGAGGATGATGCGCGTATCTATCGCGCTTATGCCGATGGCCTGCGTACCGACTATCCGGCCTCCGCCGAAGTATTCGAGCGCATGGCGGACGAAGAGGATTCACATCGACAGTCTCTGATAGACCAGCACCAGGCGCGCTTTGGCGATCGCATCCCTTTGATACGCCGCGAGCATGTTCGTGGATATTACGAACGCAAACCCGACTGGCTGATGCGGCCACTGAATCTGGAGAAAACGCGCGAGCAGGCCGAGCAGATGGAACGCCAGGCCGAACGCTTTTACACAGTGGCAGCGGCGCGAACATCCGATGCCGACACCCGTCGCTTGCTGGGCGATCTGGCGCACGCCGAATCCGGCCATCAGGCAGAAGCGGCCCGGCTTGAGCAGGAGCTGGTGCCGGAGGGGGTAAAGGAGGAAGAGGCACGCAAGGAGAATCGCCAGTTCATCCTTACCTATGTACAACCCGGGCTTGCCGGATTGATGGACGGTTCGATCTCTACCCTGGCGCCGATTTTTGCCGCCGCCTTTGCCACGGGTGACACCTGGCAGACCTTCCTGGTCGGCTTGTCGGCATCGGTGGGGGCCGGCATCTCGATGGGATTTACCGAGGCGGCGCACGACGATGGCGTGTTGTCCGGCCGTGGGTCGCCGATAAAACGCGGCCTGGCCTCGGGCATCATGACCACCCTTGGCGGGCTTGGCCATGCACTGCCGTACCTTATTCCCGATTTCAAAATCGCCACGACGGTTGCCGTTGCGATTGTGTTTGTCGAACTCTGGGTGATCACATGGATTCAGCATCGCTTCATGGAGACCCCGTGGGGGCGCGCGGCATTTCAGGTTGCGCTGGGTGGCGCGCTGGTATTTGCGGCCGGCATTTTGATCGGGCACGCCTGATCGATGTCCGTTTGGCCACGCAATCGACCACCTGAAGATACGCCAGCCGATCCTGTGGAATGGACGGCGAGCCACGGCGATAGTGATCGCCTGGCCGGATTTGAAATTGATGAGCGCTTCTCGCGTTTCAGCCAGCTTGACGACATGTTCAGTCGCGCTTTTGCCGATCAAACGGTCGCCAGCAAACACACCCGTGGATTTTTCGATAGCTATCGCATGCAGGCAGCACCGCGGCGTGGCGAAGGTTTTGCCCAACGGGATTTTGCTTTGCGCAACGCCGCGTGGTCGGTGTCTGATATGGTTTCTGCCCGGCGCAACGACGCTGGCAAACGCGAAGGATTTACATCGCCCATTGAAATCGATACGCCGATTGTCGAGGATCGATTGCCGATCGAGGATCGTCGGGCCTTCACTGACGAGCTAAAATGAATAGCGCGTCTGTTTGGCGCCAGCCTCGTTGGCATTGCCGAACACGATGAGCGCTGGGTCTACAGCGCGAGGGTGGATATTCGCGATTTCTCCGAAGCCGAGAATTTATTGCCGGAAGACATCAGCCATGTAGTCGTGCTGGGCCACGCCATGGACGCCGATCTGGTAGATACCTATCCATCGGCCCTGGCCGGTGCATCGACCGGTCTGGAATACAGTCATGAGGCGGCGATTTCGATTCAGCTGGCAAGCTATATACGCAATCTGGGCTACCAGGCGATACCGTCGATGAATGATACCGGGCTCGTGATTCCGCTAGCCATAAAAGCGGGCCTGGGTGAGTACGGACGCAATCAAATGTTGCTCACGCCTGAGTATGGTCCGCGCCTGCGCTTCTCCAAAATCTACACATCGCTGCCGCTGGTCGCCGATCAGCCGCGTATCTCGGGTATTGGCGAATACTGCAAAATCTGTACAAAATGCGCTGCCGCCTGCCCACCTAAAGCACTGCCGTTCGGAGAAGCC
>CAKZSB010000071.1 GCA_937920585.1 uncultured Granulosicoccaceae bacterium
GTGCCGGCACTGAGCGTGTCCTGCACCGCTCGGGTTATCTGGTCGTCGGCAAATGCTACTGACCAGCGACCCATGGCCACTTCGCCGCTGGCAGTCTCGCCTGTATCAAGGAGGGCCTCACTGTTGTATCGCGAGCCATTGAGTGTAGTCGTGAGCGCTTGCTGTGAATCGATTGCAGTGCGGGCGGCGCGCTGGTAGCTCACCGCATCCCACAGCAAATTACCCCCGGCCGCTTCGAATTCGACTGCGCGATCTGCAAAGGTTGCGACAAACCGGGAATTGGATGTTGCTGCGTAGCTGCCCTGATTCTGCTGTCCCTCGAGGCTCCACGTCACCGTGTCGTTGGTGAAATCGATGACCGAACTGCTTAGCGAGGAAAGGTCGTCGATGGCGTCTGCGGGGGTTACCAGCACAAAGGTTGCGCCGGAAAACATCGCGACGATCTCGGTTTCCTGCTCTCCCTGCACGGGTGAATCGAGTAAGCCGGCGGCGTCTCCGTCACACCCGGTGGCGCCGATGAGCAGCAGGCCCAGTGCAATTGAGCAGGATATTCTGCTGGTAAGTCTATGATTTGGCTGTTTTGTCGGTAACGAAGGCGGCATAGGGTTTAGTTTTTGTCTTTAGAAATTGGGAATATAATCCCATTTCATTGAGTGGTAGTCAATGGTGGCGGTGCTGAAACCGGCGGTGGTGCGCAATGCTGTCGATACAAAAAGCAGTTTGGCCCGATTGATTCGCTCTTGCTGGTTGCGGGCACTGGCGCAGCCTTGCCGCGGCAGGTGTGGCTGATTGGCGCTGCAAATCCGGGTTTATGCAACTGATGCGCTGCATACACGCGCCGGCGCCATGGCAGGCGCCTGGTGCCGGATAGTTTCCCGAGGCGCTTACCCGCCGTGACTACACCTGGGTGATCCGTGTGTCCGGTGATATGGTTGCTGCAGCGCTGTTGAGTGTCTCCATTGCAAAGCCGGCTGCCTGCTTGTAGCGCGCCATGAATTCATCTCGCTCATCCTGTGAAATAACCGCATCGATCTGGTCGAATTCACCGCCGCATCGTTCATTGACAAGCGTTAACAGCCCAAACGGTCCATCTCCACGATTGCGCAATACCACCTGTGATACGGGTTCGCAAAGCTGTTCGTCGTAGGCGGCCAGGGCCTTCGCACTGACACCGTGCTGAATCATTTTTGCGCCAATCACGCGCGCATCGACAATCGCCTGGCTGGCGCCATTTGATCCGGTCGGGTACATCGCATGGGCGGCGTCACCCATCAGGGCGACTCTGCCGTTTGTCCAGCTGTGGATCGGGTCGCGATCGATCATCGGGTTCTGGTAGGCGCAATCGGCACCACTCACGAGGGTGGGAACATCCAGCCAGTCGTAGCGAAAATCTTCGAAGTGATGGATGAAGCTATCAATGGGCACTTCGCGAAACCAGCCGTCCTCCTGCCAGCCATGGGAATTGTCCATAGTGACTTCGGCGATCCAGTTGATCAGTGCGGTGCCATTGTCATCGGTTGCCGATATCGGATAGATCACCATGCGCTGCTGATGCGTGCCAAGCCCGATAAACGAGGAGCTGGTGCGAATGGGCTTTGCGCGAGTTGTGCCGCGCCACATCAGTTTGCCACCCCAGTGTATTGGCGGTTGATCCGGGTGCATCTGGGCGCGTACAGCCGAGTGAATTCCATCTGCACCGATCAGCAGGCTGCCGGTCAGCTCGGTGCTTGAGCCGTCACTGTGGGAAACCCGTGCCGCAACGCCGTTTTCGATTTCCCGGTAAGCGCTTACCCGGGCGCCCAGAGTCACTGCAGATTCCCCCAGTTGCGCAATCGCTTCGCGATACAGCAGCATGTGGAAATCGCCGCGGTGGGCAGCGTATTGCGGCCAGCGGTAGCCCGCATTCAGGCCGCGCGGTTCGGCGTAGATTTCCTTGCCATTCAATCCAACCAGCGCCCATTCCTTTGCGGCAACGCCGACGCGATCGAGTAGTGTCGCGTCGATGCCGAGTTCGAACAGCTCGCGCACGGCATTCGGTTGCAGATTGATACCGACACCCAGCGGGCGCATTTCCGGTGCGGCCTCGAGCACCTGGCACGGCACACCGATCTGGTTCAGCGTGAGTGCGAGGCTGAGACCACCGATCCCGCCGCCGGCAATGATTACCTGTGTGTCAAGCAAAACTGGACTCCGCAGTGATTGAGGTGCAAGCATACAACAGCGCGCGCCAGTCGTTAGTGACGTTGCCATGTGTTACGGGCGGTTTCGAAGTTCGATGGCGTTTGGCGAGTAGTGACGTGCGCGGAAAAGCCAGTTGACGTGGCCGAATGCCGGCGTGTGGTTGGTGTAGGGGTTGATGTATTCCCAAACCACATTGCCGTCGGGGGCAGTCTCGAAGATGCAGCCCTTTGCGCCTTCACACACGAGCGTGTTGCCACTTGCGAGGTGTTGGCATCCGCCGATGTGTGGCGAGAAAAATGCTTGAGGGTTGTCTATGGCCCGATATTGCCAGACGATATCATTGCTGGTCGGGTTCAGTTCCCATACCTGTGAATGATGCAGGTCCGCCGCATAGGCTCCGTTGGCAAACAACAGTATATTGCCGTTGTCGAGTAACTGCGCATCGTGTTGTCCACCCATTTCATCGTTCTGATAGTGCCAGATCATCTTGCTTGTCTGTCGGTCGATGATGAAAATCAGATTCAGAGATTTACAGCTTACGAGATAGTTGCCGTCGGGGAGTGGGCAGATGGTATTGGTGTGTCCACGTGACCAGCGATTGGCGTTGCGATGTATCGGAAACTGGCGGTTGTCGAATTCGGTGAAATGCCATTCCCATACCACGTTGCCACTGGCATCAACCTCGCGGATGCACTCGCCGAATATTCCCCCTTCGGATTCACTGCCGGGGATACCGCCGGCGATGCGATTTGCGGTGTTGACATCGAGTGGCGTGAATGCCAGATAAACTGCGTGACCGTTGTCCAGTCGGCGGGCATCGTGATGTTGCCAGGGATACAGTGTAGTGTAACCTTCAAACCATAATAATGAGTCAATTGATCAAAGTAACTAATTCCATAGTGATTATTGTAGAAACTGTCGTAACTGAGTTCATTTTTAATGACTGAGAACTTTGATCAATCGACCCTGCGGGAGCCCGTCATTTGGCGAGCAACTGCGTTAAAGCTCTTGATAAGGGGGTAAACCATTGTCTGCGACCTTCGCCTTGTTGCACACCAAATGACGAACTCTCATTATCACGTTTTGAACGTTACACTACACGAGATGTTCCCACACAAGATTATCGTACCAGTCGTATTCACGCATCAGGCCGCTGCCAGTCAGGGCGACACCTTGCGGTGCCTCGCAGCGTTCGTTCATGAACAGGTTGCCATTTGGCAGCAAACAACACCAGTTGGTAAATCCTTTGCCTGTTGACCATGTAGGGACAACTTCCCCGTTATAATCGACGAGATAAGCCCGGTCGCCAGCGGCCGGGGCGAACAGAACACAGCCATCGGTCGCGGCGTCGGTTTTATGAGTTACACCCGTCTGCGTCATAAGCACTGGCAAAGTCACCTGTAAAAAGCGTGTACCGAAAGGTAGATTTCATCGCTGAGGATATTGTGCGGTGGTAATCCGTTTGGGGGCAACCGCACTACCCTGGAATTTTTGGAGAATCAACAATGTCAGCGCAAATACAGTCTGCCCCGGTTTGTGAAATTGATTTCTACGATGCTGCTTCCATCGCAGATCCGGTGGATGTCTACCACAAAATGCTCGAACTCGGGCCTGTAGTCTGGCTGGCGAAAAACAAGATGCACGCGATTTGTGGCCACAGCGCAGTGGTGTCCGCATTGCGCAACCACGAGAGCTTTCGCTCTGGCGCGGGTGTGTCCATAAATGATGCGGTCAACAAGATGCTGGTTGGCAGCACCCTGAACTCCGATCCGCCACAGCACGACAGAACGCGCAAAATCACTTTTGAGCCGCTATCGCCCAAAGGTATTCTGCAGGTTAAGGAGCGGGTCGAAGCCGAGGCAAAGCGCATTGTTGATCAAGTGCTCGAACAGCCAGCCTTCGATGCGGCCAGTGAACTTGCGCCAGCGCTGCCATTGAGCATCGTGCGGGATCTGGTCGGGTTGGGTGATTACGGCAAAGACCACATGCTCGATTGGGGCGCTGCTACTTTTGAATTGATGGGCGATCCGAAAGAGCGCCGCGCCGATGCGACCAAAAGGCTCAAGCGGTTGCGCGCCTTTCTGGAAGATTCAGCCGCCATGGAAAACCTCAGTGCCGATGGCTGGGCCAAACGAGCCACACAACTGGGGATCGATAGCGGCATGGATCCGGCGCACGCAGCTGATTTAATGCGCGACTACATTGCCCCCAGTCTGGATACGACGATTTCTGCGATTGGCTATGGCATAAAACTGTTTGCGGAAAATCCCGAGCAATGGACAGCGATTCGCGACAACCGGGATTTAATGCGCAATGCAATTGAAGAAATCGTACGCCTGAATACACCCATTCGAGCGTTTACCCGTGTGGTTGCCAACGATACGGATGTTGCCGGTGTTGTATTGCCACAGGGCTCGAGAGTGTTGATAGTGTTTGGTGCCGCCAATCGTGATCGGCTGCGTTTCGCCCGCCCGGATGAATTCGATATCAATCGCAAAACGATTGGCCACGTTGGCTTCGGGCAAGGGGTGCACGCCTGTCTGGGAATGAATCTGGCGCGGCTGGAAATGAGTAGCCTGTTCAATGCACTGGCGGATCGGGTTGAACGATTCGAACTGGATGGCCCGGTCGTGAACGGAGTCAACAGTACCATTCACTCGCTGGCCAGTGTGCCGGTCAGAGCGATACTTACCTGATCGGTGTGGGTTGGGAGTAAGTTACTATTAGTGGTCCAAAGACCTGATCGCCCCAAACGATGAACAACGAAGAACCGCGTTATTTCTATGGCAAATTCATGCATACGCCAACGCGTTCCGCTATTGAGGTTTTAACCGATACGCTGATTGAGGTGGCGGCCAGTGGTGCGATCACTGCCATTACAGATCATCGTCACGCCAATTTTTTATCATTGCTTGAGCGGGCGCGCAGCAGCCCGAATTTTCACCAGTTCAGTACAAGCCAATTCCTGATCCCGGGGCTGGTGGATTTACATATTCATGCTTCGCAGTGGCCGCAGTTGGGCAAGGCGCTGCATTTGCCGTTGCAGGATTGGTTGATGAACTGCACTTTTCCACTTGAGGCAAGGTTTGCCGATGTGGATTTCGCCAGTGCTGTCTATCAATCACTGGTGCAAACGTTACTCGCCAACGGTACGACCAGTGCCGTCTATTTCGCCACGATTCACCCACAGGCAACTACCCGGTTGGCTGAGATCTGCCTTGAGCAGGGGCAACGCGCCTGGGTCGGCCGGGTGGCGATGGACGATGCGCAACAATGTCCGGATTATTATCGAGATGCATCAACCGAAGCGGGGCTACAGCAATCCGAGGAACAGATACACAGCATCCGGGCGATGACCGGCAATCAGTCCGCGCGCGTTCAGCCAATTATCACACCGAGGTTCATACCGTCCTGCAGTGATGAGATGCTCTACGGGCTGGGTACGCTTGCCAGTCAGCACCAGTGCCATATTCAAACGCATTGTTCAGAGAGCGACTGGGAGCATCAGTATGTACTCGATCGCTGCGGCCAGAGCGATACTCACGCTTTGCAGGAATTCGGGTTGCTGACGCGCCGCAGTGTGTTGGCACACAGCAATTTTATCGGGCAATCCGATATGGACACCATTTCCAGTTGCGGTTCAGGCATCGCTCACTGTCCCTTGTCGAATCAATATTTTGCCGACAGCGTGTTTCCGCTGCGGGCGGCACTGGATAAGGGCCTTCATGTTGGCCTTGGCACTGATATCTCCGGCGGGCCGAGTGCATCGATGTTCGATAGCTGCCGGGCTGCAATTAGTGGTTCGCGTATGCTTGAGGCTGGCACCAATCCCGATCTGGCTGCCGCACAGAGAGGTGTGGCGAGTAGCCGAATTAATTTTATAGAAGCGTTTTATCTGGGCACAGTGGGCGGCGGTGTCGTACTTGATGAAGCTATCGGTAAATTTGAAGTAGGCTATCAGTTCGATGCCATGCTGATTGATTCGGCGGCCCGTGACAGCAACTTGCTATATTTCGCAGACCTCGATACCGACGAAGACCTTTTTCAAAAAACACTCTACGCCGCCACCCGGGCAAATATTCGTGCAGTCTGGGTGGGCGGACAGGCGGTGTTACCGGAGGCTAACGCCTGCCACTGAATTCGACCTGGTAATTACAGGCGATTTCTGTTGCCAGTGTAGCTGCGGCCGCGACATAACCAGGGGTGTGCTCGGCGTCGTAACGGGCGAGAAAATGCAGGTCATCGGGCGTCCAGTCGTAGTTGAGCCGGATCAGCTCTCCTCGTTCGAGTTCGTCCCGAACCATTGCCTGCGGCAATGCGCCGATACCCATGGCATCCACTGTCATGTGGAGTGATACCGCCAGATGACTCGATGGCACCAGCCGCGCACCCAGACCCGTGAAATGACTGCTGATTTGCCGATACGGTTCGGTGTCGCGGGCGGGGGTGAGAATCGGGTGTGCGGCCAGATCTTCCATGCGCATGTTTTTGGCATCTCGCACGGCAAGTGTTGGTGCTGCAACCCAGATCAAAGGATAGCTGCCCAGGTCGCTGCTGCCGGTAGTCACTCGACTAAAAGGACCACTTTGAAAAGTGAGATCGATCGAGCGCGAAAAGAGCTCTTTTTTCAGATTGGCCGACAGATCTACTGTCAGCTCTACCACTACATCCGGAAAGCGCACCTTTAATTCCTTCAGGAAGTCTCGTAGCCAGGTGTGCGCAATGATTTCGGTGACGCCAAGTTTTAATACGCCGCTGTACAGGCCACTGTTACCCGAGGCATCTGCCAGCTTCTCTGCGGCACTCAGGACGCCGCGGGCATGTTGCAGAAGTTCCTGACCTCGCGACGTCAGCCGCACCGAACCCGCGTCGCGTTCCATCAATTTTGTTTTCAGTGCGGTTTCAAGTGATGATATTCGCGATGAGATGTTGGGCTGCGTCGTGTTAAGCCGTTCAGCGGCTTTTCTGAAGCTGCCCAGATCGGCTACCCGCACAAAGGCCTGCAGTTGTTTGAGGGTCAGGTTCAATCGCCGTTCCGTGTTGCTAAAACAGCGCCATTATACGAGCGTATCCAGGCGCGCGTCGCTCCATTTTTCGAATTGACTCGACTCGGTTTGCAGCCATTGCTTCAGCAGCGCGTTATACATGGCGCGATAGTCCATGGTATGTACCATATCTGTGTCAGCGTCTGCGGGTATGGCAGGCGCTTGCCCATACAAACCACCATTGACCTGTCCGCCCATAACAAAATGTGCTGCAACGCTGCCGTGATCGGTGCCGCCGTTGCTGTTTTCAGCAGCGGTCCGCCCGAACTCGGAATAAGTTACCAGCACAGTGTTGTTCCACTCACCGCTCTTGATAAGTTGCCTGCGCAGTGCGTGTATGGATTTTCCCAGATTGCGCAACAGTCGCTGATGGCGATTAAACTGATTTTCGTGCGTGTCGAAGCCGCCCAGTGATAATTTCAGCACCGGCACATCGACGCCGGTATTGATCAGGCTGGCGGCGAGATCTGTTTGTCGGCTGAGCTTGTTGCCACTTCGATTGGCAACGCTGGTTCCCGCATCAATTTTATTCGCAATGCGAGTGAGAGAACGTTCGAGTGCCTGAGTGCGGTTGGCCAGTAGCTGCATCAGCGGGTTGTCTGATGTGGCAGCGGCCGAATTAGCGGGCAACGCAGAGCGGGCGAATTGCCCGGCGCTGCGCATGGAAAGCCAGTTGCCGTCGGCGTTGGTAAAAATGCCCATTCGACCATCCAGCGATATGCCACAGGCATCGAGTTGTTGCCTGGCGCAGGTGTGTTCCAGATCGTGGGTGATCCAGCCCTTGTCGCCAGCTCGGTTGCCATCGCCCCCGGTTTCCCACAATGCGATCGAGCTGAAATGCGAGCGATTCGGTTTGGGGTAACCCAGCCCGTGAAGGATCGCCAGTTCGCCGGCCTCCCATAGCGGCATCAGTGGTTTAAGGGCTGCATGCAAGGCAAATTCATCATTCAGATCGATGCGCTGCCGGTTGTTGAGTGCGAGGCCGGGGCGCAGCTTGTAGTAGTTATCGTTGCGCCATGGAACAACGGTATTCAGGCCATCGTTGGCACCAGCCAGTTCCAGTAATATTATTCGTCGTTTGGCATCGTCAGCCAGGCTTGGCAGGCCTGGCAGCAATAAGCCTGTGCCAAGCATTTTGATCAGTGTTCTTCTGTTCATTGTTCTTGTCGGGTTAGTAAAGCTGATAGCCCAGTTGCTGTAGCAATGTGCTCAGCTTCGGTTCGCCGGGCAACGGATCGGCATTGTCGGGTAACAGAAGTTGTTGTAGCGACAGCGCGGGAATCTGTTGTTGCAACTGTTCAATATGATCGGTGTATTTATCGGCGGTATTGCCAGCGGGCAGTGGAGTACTATCGGTCAATGCAGGTCTGCGGTGGCTGGTGTGGCTGGCGCTAATGACGGCCTGCCGGGTAGTGGAGTGGCTGTAGATACTGCTGCCGAGTTGCTGTTGCAGATCGTCGATGTACGGACGCCATTTGCGCAATGTGGTTGCCAGATGCTTTTTCAGGTGTGATTCGTTCTCTGCCACTTGGTGATAGAAAAATGGCAAATGCATCCATAGCGTATCTACCAGCAGACGATCTTTTTCATCGAGCAACTGGTAGTGGCAGTTTGCAGGGCCGTTGGTATTAAGTGGAAAATCCAGTGCGCGCAATTCAGGCTGGTTGTCTGCCGAGCGAGCGCAGGCTGGCCATGTTTGAAAGCAGTCTGGCCAGCATTCGTGATTTTCCATACTCATGGCGTAGCTGCCGTCACGCTGAATCTGAAACCGCACACTCAGATTGTGCCACTGCTGCTCGTTGAAGCTGACACCAACCAGGGTGAAAACCAGTCGGGGGTCTTTTTTGCCTGTGGGATCGTTTAGCCAGTTCAGATACACCGCCTCTGCGGTCAGGCGATCAGGACTCTGCGGTGGTTCAGAAAAATCTGCTGGAACGGGTTTGCTCAATAGCAGATCACCGGAACAGTAAAGAGACCCTGCCTGTTCAGGTTGTTTTGGCGGGCAGCCGCTTATTTGCACGCCGTTGCTAGACGCAAATCGTTTGTTATCGACCGAGACCCAATTGATGTACAAGTTTCGATCGCCATCTTTACCACCATTGTCGTTTAAAAAAGACACGCGGATCTGATCGAAATCCGGAATGCTGCTGCCCAGTGGCAAATGTACTTGTTGCCAGGGCATATCGATGCCCGGTTCGAGCCGGCCGAGTGTTCTGGTGTCGTGCCCGCCCGATACAATCTGCTCGGCAGACTGCCAAACGTTCTGCTGATCCTTAAGCAATGACACCTGATACCCCGGTGCACCCTGGTAGTTTTCCGCAGCCAGTTGTATGGTCAGGTGAGGCGCGCTCATATTTTCGCCAGTCATCATCGGCTCATCCGCAGTGGTACATGGGCGATCCGCGTCACTGCAATCATCTGAGGCGAATTGTTCCAGCCAGCTAAACCGGGTGAGCAATCGGTCCGGCGTTATCCAGTTGTCTTTGCCGGGCCAGCCAGCAACATTGGGTGGCTGGAAAAGATTCTGCCCCATGTTGGCGAGCGTGGAAGGCAGCGTTTGCCAGTTGCTCGATACCTTGCCGGTGGTTCGAATGGTTCCGATAACAAGATCCACTGGTGATTTCACAATGGCATTGCGATTGTCTGGCGCCCAGAACGCCTCGCTTTGCAGCAGCTTCAAATAGAGTGACTTTATATCGTAACCAGT
This sequence comes from uncultured Granulosicoccaceae bacterium, assembly GCA_937920585.1. Lineage (GTDB taxonomy): Bacteria > Pseudomonadota > Gammaproteobacteria > Granulosicoccales > Granulosicoccaceae > CAKZSB01. The sequence continues at coordinate 9,934 of CAKZSB010000071.1, forward strand.
CTGGCGAAAGTGCGCGGCGAGGTGGTGGATCGTTTGTGGGTCGGCGCGGTGTTCGTTCACAAATGCGCGATAGAATTTTGTAGTGATGAATTTGGCAACCTGCGGTCTTGCCAGAATCAGATCAACCAGATCGCCCACAGCAAAATTGCCTTGCTGGCCGAATATTGTTTTGGTGCCGGAGTCATGCCGCCAGGGCTTGAACCGGGGTGACATATTGCGCATCGGTGCGACAGAATGGCCGGTTAGCGCGCGTGCGGCACCTCGTACGTCCTGTTCGCTGTAGTGGCCTTCACCGAGGGTGAAGAGTTCGAGCAATTCGCGGGCGAGATTTTCGTTCGGTGCACGTTTGTGGTTGTTGACGTTATCGAGATAATCGAGCATTGCCGGATCGTGTAATACGGTGCCAAGGAGCTCGCGAAAGTTGCCTGCCGACAATCGTCGCAACAGCAAGTGCTGGCGTGCGATCGATGTGGATTGATGATTGATGTCGGCGAAGCTGCTGGTGAAATGGTTGTGCCAGAACAGCGTGAGTTTTTCAGTTTGCGGTGAAGTCGTTTCGATCATTTCACGCACCCACCACTGACGCAGCTCCACAAGCTCCGCATCGCGTTCGCGGTTGAACTGGCGGCGGGCCTGTACCGGCATGCGGCCACGAGCCCAGTAGTGTGGGGCCGGCGCGTGTACCCAGCCCGGGATTGCATTGCCGGGCTCGGATCGCAAACCGTTTACAATCGATTCTGTGGCCCAGCGGCGGCTCTTGCCGGTGTAGCGCAACAATTCGCCGGGCGATGCACCAAGCCCGGTGCGCGTGAGCAAGTGGTGTGCATCGGCGAGAGTGAGCCTGGTGTCCAGGTGTGTCACTTCAGCGCTGCTCCCCGGCGGGAATAGCAGCGCGAGTGCCAGTAGAACGGTCAGCGTTAACCTGGATGTTACGGCGATGGATGTTATCGTGAGGGTTGTTGGCATACAGGTAACCCGAAATTGTGTTGGCTTGCAGTTGAGGTAAAGCCGCGTAAGGGCGCTGCCGTTGGTGCTACTATCGCCATTCTTTTGTGCACAGGCAAGTTACCTGCGCCAGTTTGCTGCTTTGGGCTGACGCTGCGCTGAACAGACCGCACGCCACACTACTAATGAGTAACCGTTCTTGAATCTTTCCTCCGCCCGCCCGGCCGATAGCCTGTCGCTGGGCCTAAGCCTGATGCTTATCGCGTTTTTCTGTTTCGCCACCATGGATACCAGTGCGAAGTGGCTCGTGGCAGCCGCAGCACTGCCCGCGTTGCAAGTAGCGTTTCTGCGTTATCTTGTGCATTTTGCCTGGGTGTTTGTACTCTATGTGCCCACCGAGGGGCGAACGTTAGCGATATCAAACCGGCCCTGGGCGCAATTGTTTCGCGGTTTGTTGCTGCTCACCAGTACCGCGCTGAACTTCACTGCCATGCAGTACCTGCCGCTGACCATCACCATTGCCATCTTTTTCGCGATACCGATGGTGGTATGCCTGTTGAGCATTCCATTCCTGGGCGAGAAAGTCGGTATCCGCCGATTTCTGGCGGTGCTGGTCGGATTCCTGGGCGTCACGATCATCGTGCAGCCGTGGGGTGAATCGTTCGATTATCACATCTTCTATGCGCTGGGTGCGTTGATGTCGGCGGCAGGCTATTTTGTGATGACGCGCAAGATAGCCGGCGTCGATCGGAACTCCGTCACCCAGTTCTATAGTGCGGGCCTGGCTACTGTGATGCTGGCACCATTCGCACTCAGTGTATGGCAGTGGCCCGATCGATTGTTGGAGTGGGTAGTAATTATTGTGCTGGGCAGCCTGGGTATGTTGGGCCATACCATCTTCACCCGTGCTCATCACTATGCGGAAGCTTCTGTGCTGGCGCCGACTGTTTATTCGCAGGTCATCTATATCACCTTTTACAGCTGGGTGATCTTTAACAGCCCGCCTGATCTCAATACGATTGCCGGCACGGCGATTATTGTATTGAGTGGATTGTATATCTGGTTGCGGGAGCGCAAGGTGCAGGTGGTGGGGACGGTTATTCCCTATCGGGGTGGTCGGTGATACTTTACTTTTGAACAGACCAAAAGTAACAAAAGTCTTTTTACCCGCTTCGGTTATGGCTGTCGCCACTTTGGAAAGGTTCATCGCCTGCGGGGCCGCGCTGACGGCACATCCCTGCGCCCACAGCGCTATGTGCGACGTCCTGTCGCACATACCCCTTGTCAATGAACCTTTCCAAAGCCCTCGGGATGGCGGTTAACTGCAGCACGGCTCGTGCTGACACACGTTGCCTTGTGGGAAGCGATCCCCGATCCCTGAACATGTATCGAGGGTCGCGTCACTCGCTGGAGTACA
>CAKZSB010000072.1 GCA_937920585.1 uncultured Granulosicoccaceae bacterium
TGGGGTGTGGACCTCGATGCTGAGGTGCTCGATTGGGGGCGTAAGCACAATCTGGAAAAGCTCAAGCCGAAGCAGCAGGAGCGGGTTGAGCTTCTGAAAACCGATGTGCTGAAGGCGCGGACCCCGGCGATGGATGTGGTGCTGGCGTTCAACTTCAGTTACTGGATTCTGCAGGAGCGGGCTCAGCTATTAAAATACCTGCGCTCGGTGCACAAGAATCTGGCTAAAGACGGGATTATGTTTCTGGATTACTTTGGCGGCTATGAAGCCTATAAAACCCAGACTGAAAAACATAAGCTGGACGGATTTACCTATGAGTGGGAGCAGCACAGCTACAACGGCATATCAGGCGAAATGCAGTGCTACATTCACTTCAGCTTTCCCGATAAATCCCGCATGGACAGGGCGTTCAGTTATTGCTGGCGGTTGTGGGGTGCACATGAGATTGACGATCTGCTAAAGCAGGCCGGATTTTCGCGGGTGCGCTGGTATGTACAAAAATTCGACGACGACAGCGGCGAGCCGCTGGATGAATTTGAAGAGACGCAGGAGACCGCCGATCACGCCTGCTGGATTGCCTATGTGGTCGCCGAAAAGTAGTTCAGCCACTGTTGCTGTGCGATCGCAGCAACAGGCTTAGCAGAAACAGCATCAGAGCGGCCACGACAATACCCGGCCCGGATGGGGTATCCCATGTAAGTGAGGCAAATAGTCCGGCCACGGTGCTCAGCACGCCGGCGATTGCCGCGACAACGGCCATTTGTTCCGGGCTTGAGGCGAAGCGGCGCGCCGTTGCCGCCGGTATCACGAGCAGCGCGGTGATCAGCAGAATGCCGACAATCTTGATCGCGATCGCAATGATGCTGGCCAGCAGCAGCAGGAAAATCAACCGCACCAGTTGCGGTCTTTGCCCCTCGGCCCGGGCGAGTTCTTCATTCACGGTAGCCGCCAGCAAGGGTCGCCAGATCAGCATCAGGATGCCCAGCCCTGCAGCCGTGCAGGCGTAGACGATCATTACATCCGTTTGGCTTACAGCCAGTATGTCGCCAAACAGGTAGCTCATCAGGTCGACGCGAATATTGCCCATCAGCGCGATCGCAACGAGACCGAGTGCGAGCGTGGAGTGGGACAGTATCCCGAGAATGGTGTCGCTGGGCAGGGCGGCTCGATCTTGCAGGATCAATAGCGCGATCGCCACCAGAGCGACGACCGTAAAAACGCCTAGCTGAGTGTTGATATCGCCGATCAGCGAAAAGGTGACACCCAGCAGCGCCGAATGCGCCATGGTGTCGCCGAAGTAGGCCATGCGCCGCCAGATCACAAAGCATCCCAACGGACCCGAGACCAGCGCAACGCCAATGCCTGCCAGCAGGGCGCGAACAAAGAAGTCGTCAAGCACGGTGATGTGGATCCGCGGTGTGATGAATCACGGCGCCGTCAGGTGCGTGATGGTGATCATGATGGTGGTGATAAATTGCCAGTGCCTCGGCGCCGCGAGCACCGAAGATATCGCGAAACTCTTTGCTGCTGCTGACCGCGGCCGGGGTGCCGGAGCAACACACGTGGCCGTTCAGGCAGATAACGGTATCCGTGGCTGCCATGACGATATGCAGATCGTGCGACACCAGCAGGATGCCGCAATTGAGGCTGCTGCGTATGTCGCCGATGAGCTGGTAGATTTCCAGTTCGGCGTTGAAATCGACACCCTGCACCGGTTCGTCGAGCACCAGAATGTCCGGTTCGCTGGCGAGTGCCCGTGCGATCAAAACGCGCTGAAACTCGCCGCCGGACAGATGGGTGACTTCGCGATCGAGCAGATGCGTGGCACGCGTGGTGTCCAGTGCCTGCTGCAGCGTGGGCGAACTGTGTCGGCGAATCAATTGCATGAAGCGCCGCACAGTCAACGGCATGGTCTGGTTGATCTCCAGTTTTTGCGGCACGTAGCCGATGCGAATGCCCGCCGCCAGCTCAACCGATCCGGCGCTTGGTTTCACAATCCCGAGGATCGCTTTGATGGTGGTACTTTTGCCACTGCCGTTCGGGCCGATCAGGGTTACAATTTCGCCCCGAGCTACACTCAGATTGACATCGTGTACCAGCGTGCGACCCTGGCGCGTTACGGCCAGATCGCAAACATTGACCAGTATTTCTGGTGATGGGGTTGTCGGATTTGCTGTGGTCGCCGTCACTGCCGGGTATCCGTGTAATACAATCGCCCATCATATCTAAATCAAGTGCAGAGCATGCCGATTTTCAAATCATTGACCGCAGTCTTGCTGGTCGCGCTGATGGCACAGCCGGCCTGGTCAGAAGCTCGGGTTGCGGTATCGATCAAGCCGCTGCACAGTCTGGTTACCGCCGTCACGGGTGAGCTTGCGCAGGTGCAGCTGCTGGTGGGCGACAACAGCTCGCCCCATTTGTACAGCATGAAAGCCAGTTCTGCGCGCGCGCTGGCCGATGCCGATCTGGTGGTTTGGGCCGGCGAGGGCATGGAACGTTTTCTGGTCGGGCCGATCAAGGCATTGGCAGCCGGTACTCGCCAGCTACAGCTGGCGGCGTTGCCAGGCATGCACACCCTGCCGTTGCGGGCCAATCCGCTCAACGCGGATGCGGGTGCGCATGGTCACGATGATGAGCACGGGCACGGCGAGATCGACTATCACCTGTGGCTGGAACCAGACAACGCGC
>CAKZSB010000073.1 GCA_937920585.1 uncultured Granulosicoccaceae bacterium
GTGTTGTCGGTCAGTACACCGATGCGCAGTACGCTGGCGCCGGTCGCTCTGGCAATTGATTCTGCTCTTTGCATCAATTGCCGCCCATAGCCGTGGCCTCGATACTTTTCCAGTACCAGTAAGTCACCGATGTAGGCATACTCCTGATCGCCATCTTCAATGTCATCGCTGGTCATTTTGCGGTAGATCGTGGCATAGCCAATAACCAGTTCATTTTCAATTGCAACGAGAATTTTGCCGTCGTATTTTTCACACTGAAAAAACATCTCGGCAACGTAGGGCGCGCAGATCTCGGCACCTGCCGGCATCGCTGGAATCAGCTTGCGCTCGTAGTCCTGCAGTGCCTCGACGCAGTGACGCAGCCCTTCCGAGTCGGCATCCGGGTTGAATTCGCGAATCTGCATGAGTATTGTCCGCTGAACATTGCCAAATGCATATCATACGCGTTTGCACAGATCGGGTCGCTGGTATGGATGAAATCGAATATCGGGAGTTGATCGCCACTGATGCAACGGCGGTACGTAACTTACGGCTTGCAGTGATAGAGACAGATCCAGAATCGTTCACGATATCGCCTGAAGCTGAGCGGCGTGGCTCGATCGAAGCACTCAGCACCATGCTCGGGAATTTCCATTCGGCTGATGATCGAATCGTGTTGGGGGCCTTTGCGCCCGTGCTGGTCGGAATGTTCGGCGCTGAATGCGTGTTTGATAACTCGCGCGATAGTGTTGTTCGGTTGTGGGGAATGAATGTACAGCAGGCACATCGCAATCAGGGAATTGCCACCCGGTTGATCGAACTTGCGATTGATTTTGCCCGCTCCAGGCGGATGGACAAGCTTCGGCTGGAAGTGACAACGGCTGCGCTCGACGCGCTTTCGCTTTACAGGAAATCTGGATTTACCGAAGTCGCTGTGCAACCCCCTGTAAAATCCAATTGCCCTGGTTCATTGCTGATGGAGCTGTCGCTAAGGTAGTTTTGTCGATCATGTGTGCGTGACTGATTTAAAATTGCGGCTTGCAATCCCCGAGGAATCTACATGCAAGGTCAATGCAACTGTGGCGCGATCGGTTTTGAAATCAGCACAGTGCCTAACGGTATTTTTGTCTGTCATTGCTCGATTTGCCGACGCGCAACGGGTAGTAACGGAATTGCGGTCGTGGTGGTAGACAACGAAGCATTTCGATGGACACACGGACAATCCCTGATCTCCACCTGGAAAAAGCCCGATGCCGACTGGCAGACCTGGTTTTGCCGCCAGTGTGGTTCACCCGTACCCGGCCACAACGATGCGTCACGTATGTTCGTACCCGCGGGATTGATTGGCGAAGGTGCTGAAACGCTCGTTGTAAAACATCACATCTGGGTGGAGTCGCGCGCTGGATGGGATGTGATTGGTGACGACGGTAAGCAGCATCTCGAGGCATTTGAAGGATAGTTACTGGCCTTAAATGGCACATGGTGTAGTTGACATTTCTTCGCGCTGTTTCCCTGCCGCTGCTGCGCCGGCACTGCAGGGTTAATGTTGTATTCTAGTCATCAGCACTGTCCATATAGGCCGCGGCGGTGGCATCTGGTAAAGCGTTAGATGCATAGCCAAAAGAGCCGTAATTTTTAATTTCGCTTGCTGCGCGAACAAATTCCCCTAGTGCTGCTCGTGCGAGCGATCCACCTGTGCTTATGCGTTTTACCCCGGCTGCCTGCAGTTCGTCTACTGTCCAGCTCGGACCGGATAATCCCATTACCACATTCACCGGTTTGTCGAGTGCCTGGCATACGGTCTCTATTGCCTGCAGGTCGGGGAGTCCGGGCGCATATAGAACATCGGCTCCCGCATCTGCAAAGGCTATCAGGCGCTTGAGGGTGTCATCAAAATCCGGTTTGCCCCATAAATAGTTTTCAGCCCGTGCGGTCAATACAATGTTTGATTGCCGTGCCTGTTCGGCAGCGGCGTGAATTCGCTCAACGGCCTGTGCGAACGGATAGATCGGTGCTGTTGAATTGCCTGTGGCATCTTCAATTGAGCCGCCAACCAGGCCCGCACTGCCGGCCTTCTTTATTGTATTGGCACAAGTCTCGGGTGATGCACCAAAACCTGCCTCCAGATCAGCGCTGACCGGCAAGCCTGTGGACTTTGCTACTGTGCCTGCGTTGTCGAGTATTTCATCGCAACTGAACGTCCCACACGAATCTCGCTTGCCACTGGCGAATGCAAAGCCGGCACTCGTTGTGCCCAGCGCCTCATAGCCCAGTGCAGTGAGAATTTTTGCCGATCCGGCATCCCATGCATTCGGCATCACAAAGGCTTCTGTGCGTTGATGCAGTGCTTTGAATTGTTCGTATTGGCGTTGACGTTTATCGTTGTTCAACACTCGCACTCCTGTTTACGTATGAACGGGGCGCTGTGACCACAGTACGGCGGCGAAAATAACACCGCCGCCCAACATCATCTCGACTGACGGTATTTCGCGCAGGACAAGATAAGCCAGCAACGGCGCGACCGGTGTTTCCAGTGCGGATACCAGGGCGGTTTCGGCAGACGGGAGTCGCCGCGCGCCCTCTGATAATGTTACCGAGGCAATCGCGAACACCAGGCCGAAAATTGTCAGTATCGGTAACTCCTGCGATGGTGCCGACATCGGGCTGCCAAAAAACAAAGCCACAGGGAGCAATACCATTGACGACAAGGCGGCCGGCAGCGCCGCTGTGGTTGCTGGCCACTTGCGATAGATCACCATGGTCCCGGCCATCATCAGCGTCATGAACATCGCCAGTAAATTGCCGATAAGTTTTCCGCTGCCAGCCGAATCAGACACAATCAACAGTACGCCGAACAAGGCGGCAACGCTTGCCAGAAACACCGTGCGAGAAGGTGCCTCTGCGATGAAGATCCAGGATAGCGCTGCAGCAACGAACGGCGCTGCGGCGTATACCAGCGCCACATCGGCGACGCTACTGAGCTTGAAGGCCGGTATGAATGCGGCCGTGCCGGCGGCCATCATCAGGGTGACAACCGCTGCACGGGTGCCAAAGGCACGAATTTCGTGGGCCAGTTGTCCATTGAGCAGCAGGTATAACAGGGTGAATGTCGCTGCAGCCAGGCCGCGCCAGAAGATCACCCCCCAGGCATCGGTGCTGACATAGTTCGTGAAAATCCCTGCGGAGCTGAATACGAACGCGGATACCACGACGAGCACTAATCCTGTGTTTCGAGTCGATGTTTGAGGGGCCATCTCGGGGTAGTCCGTGATCGTTTGGGACTGTCTTTATACCGAAACACTACTGACATCAGTTTGTCAGTAGTATTGGCGTAGTCTGTCGTTTCAGAGGGATGGATATGGCAAAAAGTACCCGGTTTTTCGAAATCATTCAGATGCTGCGCAGTGCCAAACGGCCTCTGCTGGCGCGTGATATCGCTGAGCAGCTGGAAGTATCAGTGCGAACGATCTATCGCGATATCGCCACGCTGCAAGCCATGCAAACACCGATCTATGGCGAGGCAGGGATCGGCTACGAGATGCGTCGCGGCTACGACCTGCCACCGTTGAACTTCGATATCGACGAAGCCGAAGCGCTCTCGGTTGGCTTGAGCCTGATCGCCCGAACCGGCGATATCGGGCTGTGGAAAGCGGCTGAGCGTGCTGCGCGAAAACTGGTCGAGGCGGCGCCCGGCACGCGGCAGCTGTTAACTTCAAGCTGGGGTGCGGATGCGCCCGCCAATGTTGATCTGGCATTGTTGCGCGAGGCGATACGCGACGAGAGCAAGCTTACCATTGAATATCAGGATGAGGCTGGCAACGCCAGTGCCCGGGTGGTTTGGCCGCTGGTGATGATCTATTACGTCGATGCTGCCATGCTCGTTTCATGGTGTGAGCTGCGTAAGGCAATCCGCCACTTTCGCGTCGACAGAATGTGCTCCTGCACCGTGCACACCGAGCGCTTTGTCGGGCAGGGGGCCGAATTGATCAGCGAGTGGGAGCGAAGCCAGAAAGCGCAAATGGTTTTTTCGCGCTAAGGCATTTTTGTTAGCGAAACAAAACTCTCTGCCGTCGAGCGCGCGTCAGCACACTACGCGTTTTGCTGGCTGCGGGCCGCCAGTTTATCGAATGTGTCGAGCAGCGAGTGGCAGAGTTCCATATTGCGGGCGGAGCCGGCAATCGCCGCCTTTGCATCGCTGCCGAGCGCGGCGGATTTTTCACCGATTTCTGTCATGCTGCCTGTCTGTGTAGTCAGCAATTTCAGTATCTGGGATCGCTCGCTCCTGGTTTTCTCAAGAATTCCCTTAAGCTCACCCGCTTCGCTGGTAACCTTCAAAGCATCCTCCGACAATTGCGAAACCGCGTTGTGCAAGGCGGTTATATTGTCGTTGAATCCAATGGTCAGCGTCGATAGCTCGGACACCAGCTGATCAATCTCGTTTACAAAACCACCGGCTGAAGCGGCCAGATAATTGATTTCAGCAGCCACCACGGCGAAGCCATTGCCGTCTTCACCCGCCTGGGACGCTTCAATTGAAGCGTTAAGTGCCAGTACATTGGTCTTGCTGGAGATTCCGCCAATTTGTGCCGCCATCTCTTCGATTTCGGAGAACCCCTCGCGCATCTGATCAACAGTACCGGTTGCGTTTGCCAGTAATTTTTTTACCGCATCAACATCCGAGACAATCAGCAGTGTCTGTTCCACCAGTGCGATGGCTTTATCGATTGCCTGCTGAGTATCTTCAAGTCGTTGCTGAACCTCTCGACCTGCTTCCCTGGCATGTTGTGCCAGCTTCGTGGTTTGCTGTGCGATATCACAACGTTTAATCGAGGCCTCGTTAACCGCCTTTGCATTGCTGGCAATTTGTTGAATTAGCGAGCCCGCTTCGGCGAGCGTGCCGCGCTCGTTGTGGTCGTCGCTGCGATTCGTTTTGCTGCTCGCAGTTGAATCGGGCAAAGGTATAAGCCGAAGCACCTGGTCGACGAGATCCATGTTGGCAGCCGAACCGCTTATCGATGACTTTACGCCGGCAGACAGTGAGTCCATATGCTGATCAATCAAGGCCATCGATGCTTTCTGGCGCGTCGCCTCTTTACTGGTGAAATCGGCGTAGTGTGTTTCCTCGCCTATGATTCCCGAGATTTCGTTTAAATATTCTCGCGTGCTGCTGCCATGTTTACTGGCGGTTGTTAGATGCCTGCTAAGATCCATGGTCCGGTCGGACATGGAGGCCGCGGCTTTATTAAGCCTGATGATTGCTATGCGTATTTTGCTGGCGTGGCTGGCAGATTCCTCGGAGAGCTGTTTTACCTCGTTGGCAACCACCGTAAAGTTGCGGCCCATGTCGGAGGCTCTGGCCGCTTCCACACGAGCGACGAGTGAAACCATATCGATATTTTGCGCGGTGGTGGAAATCTTGCCTGCCAGCACCTCGATTTTCGCAAAACATGTGGTGAAATCGCGGATTGCCACTTCAACGTCTGATACCAGGTCTGTGCCCTGATCAACCGCTGACGTCATTCTATGCATGTTGTCGAGAATTTGTCTGGAGCCGGCCAGCGTGTCTCGATTGACAATCGTGATTTCGATAATCTGTTCAGCCAGTGCGTTTGAATCGCGCGCAAGCTCGGCGGCCGTGGTGGCAAAAGGCGCCCTTTGTCTGGACACCTCATTGACCTTTTCGGCATTTTGATAAATTGTTTTGCTGATCTCTAGCGACTTGTCGCGTAGTAAATCCACGTCCATGTATCACTCCTTGTCACCTTCCGGTCTCTCGCGATTCGCGGTGCAGATGGTCGTGGCAGAAAGGGGTCGGGTCCCGTCTGTGGTACCAGTCATCCCGAATATTTGAACTGCTGATGCAAATTGCGCTCCCGGGCAGGGTGGACACCGGTAAAGCCGCATACCGGCTGGGGAGTACATTTGCTCAAATTGGTATTGACAACTTGTCAACTTGATCTCTACACTGCCGCTATCCTGTGATCTCCCGGACGCGCCCTGCCTCTGTTATGTCTTTGAACACCCACTCGCCCGTTCCGCTGTACCGCCAGCTAGCCGACCAGATCCTGGCGGACATTGACGCGGGCAACTACGGCGTTGCAGAGCGAATTCCGTCCGAGACAGACTTTGCCCGGCGATTTTCTATCGGCCGCCCGACCGTCCGCCAGGCCACCGACTGGCTGGTCCGGCGGGGCAGGCTGGAGCGTCGCAGGGGGTCTGGCACCTATGTGTTACCTCCTGCCCGATCGATCGATCTGTTTTCACTCGCCGGTACCAGCAGTGCGCTACAGGCCAGTGAGCTGGATGCAGAGCTTGCGCTGATTTCAGGGCCGACGCG
>CAKZSB010000074.1 GCA_937920585.1 uncultured Granulosicoccaceae bacterium
CTGGCGGGATACTGATTACACTGGCAGCGTGTGGTGGATCCAGTGGCGGAGGCGCTGCGTCGAATGATGCTCAGCCTGTAGCCATTAGCTGGGCGCCCTGCGCTGAAGATTCCCCGCTGCAGTGTGCAACCGTACAAGTCCCGATGGATCATCGCGACAGCACCAGTGAAAAAATTGATGTTGCATTGAATCGAATGCCCGCCAGTGGCGACGCGCCGTTAGGTAGTTTGCTGTTTAATCCGGGTGGGCCAGGCGGTTCCGGTACCGAGTTGATTGAGGGAATCATTGAGTACGATTTTCTTCCTGAAACGATTACATCAAGCTATCACATTGTTGGCTTTGATCCGCGTGGCGTAAACAAGAGTACGCCGATTGATTGTCGCGAGTTCGACCTCGACGGCATCGACGACTATCCGCTGGACATCGAAGATTTGCACGAGCATGCATTGGGTTTGCAGGCGTTCTACACAGCCTGCAGCGATAAGTATGGCGAGTATCTGCTGCATGTCGGGTCGGAGGCAGTTGCCGATGATATGGAGCTGATACGCAAGGCGTTGCAGGAACCCGCACTGAATTTCGTCGGGTATTCTTATGGTACGCGCCTGGCGGGAATATATGCGCAAAAATACCCGGCCACCACCGGGCGCCTGATTCTCGACGGCAGTTTGCCGCCTAGCCATCGTTCAGTGGATTTATTCACAGAGCAACTGGAGCCGCTTGAGGATAATCTCCGGTCACTCGCGCAGACTTGCACCACGTTCTCCGATTGTGACCCGGAAGTCTATAAGGCGCAGCTTGAGGCAAGAGTGGCAGCCCTGCTCGAAACAGAGTCCGACTTTGAACTGGGGTTGCTTGCGACACTGCTGTTCGCGGCAGTGGAGGAGCCGGATATGATCCCGCAGCTGGCCGGGCCGCTGTATCAGTATATGCAGGATTTCAATCCTGCTTCACTGGTAGATCTGGCGCTGCAATTTGACTCTGACGATGATCCGGACTTCGACTCGGATTCGGTCGGTCGCGCGGTTATCTGTGCCGATGATCCTGCGCGTCCGTCAGTGGCCGAGATTGAAGCGCTGCGCCCGTCGTTCAATGCACAAAGCGATCTGTTCGCTGAAGCGCAAATGGCGAGTGCAATGGTTTGCACAGGGTGGCCCGATTCCCTGAATGCGCTGCCGGAAATCGCAACCACTCAGGCCCCCGCGGCACTTGTGATTGGTGGTCCGACCGATGCGTTGACGCCAATTGCGTGGAGTGAGCAGATGGCCGCGGCGATTGGCGGTCAGTTCCTGCGCTCTGAACACGTGGGTCACACAACGGTATTTTCCGGTGCTAACGTCTGCACTGACAACGCTGCCATCGACTTTCTGCTGAACGGAACCCTGCCTGCGGTAGCCGCTTGCAGCCCGGATGATTCACAATAGCAGACGGCTATTCAAATCGTTGTATACCTGACTGGCGGGCCGCAGTGAGGTTGGCAATCGCGTGACATATCGTTGTCACGCGGTTGCCGTTTGGTTCACATCATGTTCATACTTGCTGCGGGAGACTAACACCGGTTGACGAGGAGAATGCCTGCCATGTCTGCGTTAAAAAAGGCGATAGCTAACAGCCGCGCAAGCCGTCGCGATGGATCTGCACGGTGCTGACCGCTTTGATCGATCGCAATCCGGTTTTCAGTTTGGCGACCGCGATTTATGCCATTCTGCTGCTGGGTTTTTGCTGCGCGCTGATCGTTGATTCGCGGATGCTTGATGGTTTTAATGTGTGGGTAAAGCCGATCAAGTTTGCATTGTCGCTGCTGGTATATTTTGCCACGCTGGTCTGGTGTAGCCAGTGGCTGGCAGAGTCAGTGACGAGCAGTGACTGGTTCAGATATTTTAACATCGCGATGCTGGTTTTCTCACTGGTGGAGATCGTATGGATCGCAAGCGCTGCTGCCGGTGGCAATCCCTCTCATTTCAACACTGAGCACCCGGTGCTGGCACACGTCTATCCGCTGATGGGTCTTATTGCCATCGCGTTGTTGAGTGCCACTATTGTTTATGGCATCGCAGCGTTTGCGGCACCTTCCAGCGGAAACAATTCCGATTTCTGGCGGCATGCCATTGGTGTCAGTTTGATCGTCACCTTCATATCGACCGCAATTACGGCAAGTTATCTGGGCGCACAACCAGGCCATGCTGTCGGGGATATCGACGGGTCGATGCAAACCGGTCTTTTTGGCTGGTTGCGATCGGCAGGTGACCTGCGTGTCGCGCACTTCTTTGCCATGCACACGATGCAGCTCGTACCGCTGATCCTGTGCTGCGTCGTGCTGTTGCTGCCTGTTAGTCAGGGGCTGCCGCTTATCTATGCCGTGACGGGTATTTATAGTGTGTTCGTGGCCGCTACCTTTTTCCAGGCAATGTCGGGTAAACCGTTTCTGCCCGGGTTGTTATAGTGACTTTCGGGTTCTTTCTATCGTTGGCTTAAAAAGGGAACTTCATGAAAATTCGGCTGGTCGCAACAACAATTCTGTTCGGTATTACTTCAGTGGTAGTGGCGGACGATCGTACTGGCCTCTCGCTCATTCCCTTGTTTGGATACAGTCAATTATCTGATCAAACCGCTGTACTGTCCGGCCTTGACAGCGGCAATGGCGCAGCGCGTGTTGAAATCGATTCAGGCTTCATGGCAGGGCTTGCGTTGCGATACCAATTTGACTCACCGTTTAGTTCCGAGTTTGGATGGGAATACCGGTCGAACGATAGTGTGATCATCGATGCGGCTGGAATGGAGCTACCGGCGGGAAACTATGCGTCGAATGTTTTCTACTTTAACGGCCGCTATGATCCCGCTGTGACATTCGGTCGGTTTCGACCATGGATTGGCGGTGGCTTGTCGATCGTGCAGGAAGTGGATCTGGATTCAGAATCAGCAGCCGGCGAGGTGTCTTTTTCCGACAGCGGCTCGATCGGTTATCAGTTGATGGTGGGTGTTGATGTAGAAATGACTGGTCCCTGGTTTGTCACTACCGAATTGAGATACAGCGATCAACGCGGCCTGACACTGGAACAAGAAGAAACTGGCGATGGCATCGTTACGTCAATCGACTATCAACCGATTACTGTTCAGCTCGGGATTGGCTATCGGTTCTAGCCCGGCTTTTCAATGGGGCGAAAGTGTCAGGAGCGCTGGCACATACCTGTCGTATTGCAAGCTCAATCGCATCAGGCGTTGAGTTGCTGTCGGATTCTCGGCTGATTGTCGCCCCTCGGGAGTGAGGCCGGCAGCTGAACGGGTGGGGCGTTGCTGACGCAGCGGGGTAAAAAATGCATCGGCCCGCTGCAAAAGCAGCAGCGTCGGCAACACCGATGAATGGATAGAATAACTGTTCATTCGTTGGGATTGTTATGCACGCTGAATGTCTGAAACACGCTCAAACAGTCATTTGTATCTGAAGGCGCTGAGTAAGCGCTTTGGCAGTGTCGTGGCGGTAGACAACATCGATCTGACGATTGACGCCGGACAATATTGTTGCATGCTTGGGCCATCCGGATGCGGCAAGTCATCGACACTGAGGATGATTGCCGGTCATGAGCATCCCGACAGCGGTCGTATCGTATTGGGCTCGACCGACATCACTGGCCAGCCGCCGGCGAAACGTGGCACAGCGATGATGTTTCAGAACTATGCGCTGTTCCCCCACCTCGACTGTGTCGACAATGTCGCCTTCGCGCTCAAGATGCGCGGTGTCGACAAACCGACCCGGCGTGAAATGGCGCTGCAGATGCTGGAACGCGTCCACATGCTCGAACAACGTGCGCGCAAGCCGGGACAGCTATCCGGTGGCCAGCAACAGCGCGTGGCACTAGGCAGGGCGCTGATCACTGAACCACAGCTATTGCTACTGGATGAGCCTTTGTCCGCACTGGATCCCTATCTTCGGATTGAGATGCGCACCGAGCTCAAACGGCTGCAGCGGGATCTGGGAATCGCCTTTGTGCACGTGACTCACAGTCAGGAAGAGGCGATGGCGCTGGCTGACATGGTGGTGGTGATGAACGAGGGGCAAATAGAGCAAGCCGGCCAACCCTACGATGTGTTTAACCGTCCGGCCAGTGTCTTCGTGGCGAAGTTTATCGGCGGTCATAACGTAATCGAGAAAGATGATCAGATTTTTGCTGTTCGCTCCGACAAGATTCGCGTCAATCGCGGCGGCGACAGCGTCATTCGAAATATCGAATTTCTGGGGCATACAGTGAAGTTGTCCATACAGAGTCCGGCCACCGAGCTGACCGTAACCTGCGCTGATAACGAGTTTTACCGCGGGCCTTACGAAACGGGTGATCCAGTCTCGTTGCAATGGAACCATGCGGACCAGCACGTACTGAGTTGACATAGGCCACCAATTGAAACTTTCACTTAAATCAATGAACAGGAGATTCATACCCATGACAGACACTATCGACCACGGTCGTCGAAAACTTCTCAAAACCACGGCCGGCGTTGCTGTTGCCGGGTCCTTTATTTCCGGTGCGCCCTATGTCATGTCGCAGGAAAAAAAGGTGCTGCGCTACCTTGGCACGGCGGTTAACCAGTCGGCTGAAATTGCCGCCAGAGCAAAAGAAGATCTGGGTATCACAATTGAGTACATCCCGGTGACCACCGACGAGGTTACCAAACGCATCATCACTCAGCCAAACAGTTTCGATCTGGTAGATACCGAGTACTTCAGTCTGAAGAAGCTGGTGCCGTCCGGCAACTTGTTAGGGATGGATGCCTCGCGAATTAAACTGTTCGACGAGATCACTCCGGCCTTTACCAAAGGCGAGATCAACGGTAAGAAGATTGGGGATCAGGGCACAGCGCCGAAAAAGGTGTTCTACCTCAAAGGTGAAAAATCCACTGAGTTCTCGGATGAGCCGACGCAGTGGGTCACTTTGATCCCGACTGTCTACAACGCCGACACGCTGGGTATCCGCCCCGATCTGATCGGTCGTCCGATCAAGAACTGGTCAGAGTTACTGAACCCGGAATTCAAGGGTAAGGCGTCGATCCTGAACATTCCGTCGATCGGCATTATGGATGCGGCGATGGTGGTTGAGTCGATGGGTGAGTACACCTACCCGGACAAAGGCAACATGACCAAAGATGAAATCGACATGACCATGAAGATCCTGACCGAAGCCAAGAAATCCGGTCAATTCCGTGCGTTCTGGTCTGATTTCAACGAAAGCGTCAACCTGATGGCCTCCGGCGAAGTGGTTATTCAGTCGATGTGGTCGCCGGCCATCACCGCCGTACGTTCCAAAGGCATCGATTGCGTCTATCAGCCACTCGAAGAGGGTTACCGCGCATGGGCAGCGGGCTTTGCACTGCCATCGACCATTAAGGGGCAGAAAGCAGATCTGGCGTATGAGTTTGTCAACTGGTTCCTGTCTGGCTGGGCCGGTGCGCACCTGAATCGCCAGGGATATTACTCTGCGGTTCTGTCTACTGCGCAGGCTAACATGGAACCCTACGAGTGGGATTACTGGATGCTTGGCAAGCCGGCAGAGAAAGACATCATGTCACCGTCGGGCCAGAAGCTCGCGTCCGCTGGTGAAATGCGAGACGGCGGTTCTTATGAGACCCGTATGGGCGGTGTGGCGTGCTGGAATGCCGTCATGGATGAAAACAAGTACATGGTTCGCAAGTGGAACGAGTTCATCGCAGCCTGATCTGGAGGTTTTAGTTCATTATAGGCATGTGGTAACACCGGGCAGGGCGACACGCTTAAGTGTTGCCCTGTTTCGTTGGTGTTAGTCTAAAAAAATTGCGCGTGATCGCGATATAGCAACCCGGTGACATGGTGCCGGCGCTGGCGTCGATACACTACGCGTATGCCCGGACACTTGTGCAGGTACAAGTATCCACCCATTAACGTTGGTTTTCCAGATTGTCCGCACGCACGTCCAGAATTAGTATCTATCTGCTCGCGCTCCCGTATGCGCTGGTGTTTCTATTGTTCTTTGTCGTGCCGCTGGTGCTGGTGGTTGTGGTAAGTTTTTGGGACTACACCGAGTACTCGATTATTCCCGATTTTATCGGCACTAACTACAGCGACATCTTTCGCGGTTGTGTCGCCAGGCTGCCCGAACTGTGCACCGCGTTCGCCACTTACGTGTCAACGCTGAAGTACGTCTTTCTTAGTTGGTTCATTACCCTGATCCTGGGCTTTGGTGTGGCCTACTACCTGGCCTTTTGCGTCAGCAGCCTGACCATGCAGATCACGCTGTTTCTGCTGTGTACCATCCCGTTCTGGACATCCAACGTAATCCGGATGATCTCCTGGATTCCGTTGTTGGGTCGTGGCGGATTGGTCAATCAGTTTCTAATGAACATCGGTCTGGTCGATGAACCCGTCGACTGGCTGTTGTACTCAGGCTTTTCTGTGACGCTGGCGTTTGTGCATCTGTACACGCTGTTCATGGTGGTGCCGATCTTTAACTCTATGATGCGCATTGAGCGTAGCGTGCTGGAGGCCGCCTATGATGCAGGTGCGAATGGCTGGCAGGTACTTTGGAATGTGGTGGTTCCGTTGTGCAAACCAGGTATCGCGATCGGGTCAATTTTTGTTATCACTATTGTGATGGGCGATTTTATTACGATCGGGGTTATGGGGGGGCAGCAGATCGCGTCGATCGGCAAGATCATCAATGTCGAGATGAGTTATCTGCAGTTTCCGTCGGCTGCCGCTAACGCAGTTATTCTGCTGGCGATCACGTTAATGATTATTGTTGCGATGTCCCGAATCGTCGACATTCGGCGCGAGTTGTAGCGGTAATGGGCACGAGTCTGTTAGTCACCGCACCAGGAGCTTATTGCTGATGGCCAGTCGTGGCACAAAAATTTGGCTGGGATGCTTTTTTTTCCTCTTTCTTTTGTTTCTCTACGGCCCGATGATCACGATTTTCGTGCTGTCGTTTCAGGGCCCGGAAGGGGGGTTGACGTTTCCGATGAATGGCGTGTCGACCCATTGGTTCGGAAAGCTTTGGGAAGGTGTCGGCGTGGTGGATATCTGGCGGGCCTTCAGGCGCTCTCTTGCGCTGGGTTTTGTCGTCATGGTGATTACCGTGGTCTTCAGCCTGATGGCGGGTCTGGCGTTCCGCAGAAAATTCAAAGGTTCCGGAGCGCTTTTCTATATTACGGTGGCCAGCCTGATTGTGCCCTCTATTGTTGTGAGCCTTGGTATTGCGCTGCAGTTTCGTCTGATCGACGACAACATCCGACAGTGGGGGCAGACGGAGGAAATCTCATGGATCATCGAACACTATACAACCAGCATGGGATTGTTCAGCTCGGCGCTGGGTGCACAGCTGACCTGGACACTGCCATTCGGGCTGCTGATCATGTTTGCGGTGTTCAACCGTTTCGATCCATCCTTCGAGGAAGCGGCGCGCGATCTTGGCGCCGGCCCCTGGGCGACATTTAGAGAGGCAGTGTTGCCAATAATCGCGCCGTCTCTGATCGGGGTGGCACTGTTTGGCTTCACCTTAAGCTACGATGAACTCGCTCGTACCTCTCAGGCCATTGGCGGTCTTAATACACTGCCGCTGGAGCTAAGAGGATTGACCACCACTGTAACTGACCCGTCGATCTATGCGCTGGGCACAGTGACGACGGGTGTCAGCTTTGTGGTAATCGCTCTGGCATTGCTCACCTTCAGACTGCTGCAACGCCGGCGCCTGGCTCACGGCAACGATTCCGGCAAAGGTTTGGTGTAACGCCGGCACTGCTGCCATTAAGCAGAGGGTTGCTCGTGACCTGAGAACGCGGATCGATTGATCAGAAACAGCACGATTCCGCCAATCAGTATGGACACTGCCGCATAAAACAGCGATCCCCCGTCACTTTTCCCTTCGTGTAACACCTCGATACCCAGCGGAGTAAACAGGTGAAAAAATACTGCGCCTGCCATGACTGCGGCGGCCAGTAATCCACCGATGGCGTGATATTTGGCGCGTATGCCCTCAGTAGGGCGGCTCGTTAGTTTGCGCAACACCCACAAAACCGCCGGGACCAGTAAAACTGTTGATGCGATCAATTCGAAACTACCCACGGCAAAGCTGCCGTAGTTGCTGAACGCTTCGCCAATGGATGTGCCCAGAAAGCCCGATAGCCAGTCGCCGATGGTGCCGAAGATATGCTGTGTGTCAGGGTGCAGGGTAAATTTGTACGGCAACGATTGTAGAAAGATCTTGCTGGCCCACAGCGCGATAGCCCAGCTGATAACGGCTCTTACGATCGGCGACATATATGCATCCTTGTTTTTCAGGTTGAGAGGGGG
>CAKZSB010000075.1 GCA_937920585.1 uncultured Granulosicoccaceae bacterium
AATAGTCGTTATTTCCGCACTGAAGGGCTTGGCAGTGTCGATTTGCAGGTTGCGTTGAATGGCCTCCTGCAGGCTTCGATCGAAGTGACCAACCCGGGTTTCATTTTCGCTGGTGGTGACAAACGGTACCCGAATCTCACTGCCAGGCTGGATCGTCACCGGCCCGTTAGCGGTTAGATCCTGCAGGCTGAACATGCCGGGTTCTGCCACGATGTAGCGCGGCTGCATTTCCCTGATGGTAGCGGGTGCTGAAGATATGTTCTTGATTATCAGTGTGATATCCGACTGCGCCCACGAGTGCTCAACCTGCACGGAGAACTGGTCTGCTACGTGTTCCCGGGGTTGTGTCGCGTCGATTTCGGCCATTGCAGTCGCTTGCAAAGAAGTGCCACCTGCCACAGCTGTGGTTACGATGCCCAGGGTTTTAAGTGCCTGCCGGCGAGACTGATCCATTTTGTTATTCTCCGCTTCCGGGTAGTGGGAACATCTGTGTTATGCCGCACAGTCAATTTAGTCCCAACCCAAAGCCAAAATCAAGACAGTTATCAGTCGTTTACAATTCCTGTTGAGACTATTTACGTTATCCAGAAACGATCCTCGGGATTTATCAGGATATGCTCTAATTGACTTTAGTTTTTACATGGTGTGGGGATTTTTCCGACGTGGCCTGGCAGTGGCGTAACCATTAGTCTGCCGCGGGCGATATCGAGATTATCGTCATCTCTGAAAAGGTGCCAAGGCGCATGATCGGCCCCCAGGTACCGGTACCACGCGATACAAAAAGCGATCTGCCAGATTCGCTGAACAATCCAGCCATACGCGGAAACTGCCGTTTTACCAACAGGCCGAAAGGCCAGATCTGCCCTGCGTGCGTATGGCCGGCCAGGGTCAGATCGATGCCCGCATCTCGTGCTGCCGGCCAGCCATCCGGACGATGGTATAGCAGGATGCTGAACTTCTCGCGCGAGAGCGGAATATTGATCAGCTGCGTGGACACCTGCCTGGGATTGTCGGCATCGTCAATCCCGATGATCTGCAAACAACCATGTGCGATCGATGTGTTGCGCAATACCTGTACTCCGTTGGCCTCGATCGCTGCGATGGCGGCCGGGAGATCGACGTAGCGTTCATGGTTGCCGATGCACAGCCAGGCAGGGCACTGCAGTGCACTCAACGGTGACAGAAATTGTCGGTCGACATGGCTCGAATCGATCAGATCGCCGGTGATGAACACGCCGTCCGGTTTGTACGCGATGACTTCGCCGACAATGCGTTCAATAAACTCGCGGTCGCGCGAGCCGGCGTGTACGTCGCTCAGGTGTACGAAGCGATAGGGCCTGTCCACTCTGGGATCAGTAAAGTTCAGCTCTGTGTGGCGAACGCTGAGCGCCGAGCGCAAACCCCAGGCCCCCAGCATCAGCCATATCAGCAGTGCAATCATGCCCACAACAGGGCGCGGCAGCAGCCACAGCAAGGGTGAAAGGAAAAGCACAACCGACATCAATATGCCAGTCCAGCCCAGTGCCTGCATCGCAGGCCAGCGTTTTTTCGGGTCAGCGGCCTGAACCGCGTGCCACATCCATAGCGCGGCCAGTGGCGCCAGCGCCAGGCTCACGAGCAATGTCGGGCCGGTCGGGTAGTCGGCGAGCCAGCCGAGCAATACGACGGGCGGTGCAGTGACGGTGATCCAGATGACGGCGGTTATGGCTGCAAACGCTTTACTGCCAGGGCGCCGTGCGCGAGTAGATGCCAAAGATGAGCACTCCGTGAATTCGGGGTGCTCATGATACCGTTTGAGCGAGCCTGTCGAACGGCGGGTTGTGACGCCGCGGCGACTGGCTCCAGGTTTATCAGCCTTTTCTGCGTCGCATGTAACCTGCGACGCCCGCGAACGGCAGGATCAGCAGCCCGAGCGGATCGAGTGTGCCGGCGCCGGTAAAGTCGAGCGAGACACGCGCGCCGAAGTTGAAACGGTCGTGATCGTAGCTCTCGAACAGCAGCCCCTGCCAGTAGTGTGAGTCATGCGGACCGTATTCAGTCAGCAACTGGTGTGTGTGCGCGTCGTAAATTTCAATGTAGTGGTCGTAACTTCCACTCGGATAGCCGGCCTCGAGTTCCGTCTCAATGAACACTTCATCAGCCGAGCCGCTGCCGGACACCGTGAATTCTGCCGTGACAGCATACTCATTCCAGGGGCCGCCATTGTGGCTGAGATAGAGCACGGCGTAGACCGGTGCGTGATTGAACAGGGTGTCGACATCAAACGAGACGCCGAACCCCGAGTAGTGGCCGTCTTGATCGTAGTCGAACGACAGTTGTATACCGGCCGAATAGATCCAGAAATTCCCCAGATGAGCGATCTGTCGTCGATCGGACGGGATGCGCTCTGGCTGTTCGCCATTTGTCGATTCGAGCAGGGGCGGGTAGCGTGCTGGTTGGCGCTGCTCCGCCATCGTGCTGGTGGACAGTCGGGCTGATTCGTCGGTGGTGTTGGCCCCCACAGTGGTGGTGGCGAGTATTCCAGTCAGGAACAGCGCGAGGGGCGAGAAGAGCTTGAAGATGCGTTGGCGGTAGTCCATGGGTGCCTCACTGGCTTTTCGAGTAGTAAAATGGCATCAGAACATTCACCGCCTGAATCAATTCTGAATTTTACCCGTGAATCTCGTCGGCACGACGGTTTCGATATGGTGTGGCGACAGAACGTTCATCTTTTCACTTTTACAGTGCAACCTGAGGCAACGCCGGGATATCGCTTGAAAACACAAACCATCTGGGTAACGGGCGCCAGTTCGGGTATCGGCCGGGAACTGGCGCTGCAACTGGCGGCAGCCGGCCATACCGTCATCGCCAGTGCCCGCACTTTGGCGGCATTGGAAACGCTCGCCGCAGAAGCCAGTGGAACCGTGTTGCCGCTCGCCATCGACGTCACGGACGAGGCACAGATGGCAGCGCTAGAAACCCGCTTGCGGGCGCTAACCGACAAACTTGACATATGCGTTGTCAACGCAGGCTCCTGCGAGTACCTCGACGTAGACGATCTGGATATCGAAAAACTTCAGCTCGTCTTCGAGGTCAATACCATCGGTGCGGCGCGGACGGTCAAGGCGGCCCTGCCATTGATGCACGCAGGTGCGCAATTGATTGCAGTCAGCTCGATGTCCACACTCGTGCCGTTCGGGCGAGCGCAGGCATACGGCTCGTCCAAGGCGGCGCTGGAGTATTTTTTCCGCTGCTGCGAGATTGATCTCAAGCGCCGCGATATAGCGGTGACGATTGTTCGCCCCGGTTTTGTGGACACTCCGCTGACGCAGCGCAACCAGTTTAAAATGCCGTTTCTGATCGAGCCGCCCGAGGCGGCGCGACGGATGATCGCGGGCATCGAGTCGCGCCGGCGGCTTGTTGCATTCCCGCGACGGCTGAACTGGCTACTGATGGTTTTCCGCTACACGCCTTTTTTGTGGAGCCGATGGTTGGGCCCCCGAATGGCGGGATCGGCCTGAAAAATTTTAACCTGTAGAAAAGAACCCGTTTAAAAGAATGACAGATTCATCTGGTATTGCGGCATTCCGAAAATCCGACTTCACCGCCGCCCCGCGCATGCAGGCGCTCGCCAAAACTGCTGTAAGCAAGTTGCTGCAGAGGTTGCGGCGCGGGTGTCTGGTGATTGAGCACAATGGGCAGATCGACCGCTACGGCGACGCCGATGATCCACTGCAGGCATCGATTGTCGTCGAGAGCGCGCAGGCCTACCAGCATGTCCTGAGAGATGGTATTGCCGGCGCTGGCGAGGCCTATGCAATGGGTCTTTGGAGATCGCCCGATTTGCTGTCGGTGATTCGCGTGTTCTCGGCAAATTTGCAGGTGATGGCACGCGTCGATAGCGAGCGCCCGATGCTCAGTCGTCTGGCATCGAGAGTGCGTGAACTGGTTACCCGCAATTCAAAAGAGGGTTCAAAGAAAAACATCACTGCACACTATGATCTTAACAACGATTTTTTCGCGACTTTTCTGGACCCGCAGATGATGTACTCATCGGCGATATTCCCCGAATTCGACAGCACGCTGGATGTGGCTGCTCGTTACAAGCTTGCACACATTTGCAAAACGCTTGAGATCGGGGCCGATGATCACGTTGTGGAAATTGGTTGTGGCTGGGGAGGGTTTGCGAGTTTTGCGGCTCGTGAAACCGGCTGCCGTGTTACTGCGATCACGATCTCGCAGGAACAATATCAGTTTGCGGTGCAGCGCATTGAATCGGAAGGTTTAAAGGATCTCGTCGAAATAAAATTGTGTGACTATCGGGACCTTGGCGGTCAGTATGACAAACTCGTTTCGATAGAAATGATTGAAGCGGTGGGGCACCAGTACTTTGACACCTATTTCGAAAAGTGCAGTGACTTACTCAAGCCCGACGGGAAAATGTTGATTCAGGCGATTACGGTTGCCGATCAACGCTATGAGCAGGCCAAAAACTCGATCGACTTTATCAAGCGGTATATTTTTCCAGGTGGTTGCTTGCCATCGATTACCAAAATTGGCCAGGTGCTGACATCGTGTACGGATTTGCAACTGGTTCGGATGGAGGACATCACCGAGCACTACGCGCGTACACTGGCGGCGTGGCGCGAACGTTTTTACGACGCCTCCGAGGAAATCCTCGGGCTTGGCTTCGACCGTGATTTTCAGCGACTGTGGGAGTATTACCTGTGTTATTGCGAGGGTGGTTTTCGCGAACGAATAATCTCGACGGTGCAACTGGTGGCGTGCAAGCCGGGCTGTCGCAACGTACCTTCCATATGAACCGGGCCGGTAAAATCTTCCGCTTGATGAAGTCTGCATTGGCAGCGCTGTTGCTATCGATGGCGATAGTGAGCGTGGCAGTCCATGCACAGTCTGCGCATACGCAGCAATTGGCCGATTATCAATCGCAGGCTCACCTCACTGGCAGCGCCACGCATCCCGAATCGGGTGCATTGCTGTATACCGAAACCTGGGATGACGCGCCAGGCGGCGACGCCGCCACGATTCGCTACTGGGCACCTGATGGTTCGGCCATTGCGTTCAAGACACTGGATTTCACCGATTCTGAATTCGCACCGACGGTTTTTCAGGCTGATTTTCGCAATCAGCGCGGTTTTGAAGTGGCGCGCAAGCGCGATGAAATAACGGTGCGCAATCTCAGACTCTCGGCCGAGGCACCGCTCGAATCACCGGTGAGAGGGCGCGCAACACCGATAGCCTTTGGCGAGAAGCTGGTGGTTGATGCGGGCTTTGATCGCTATGTGCTCGCCAACTGGGATCGACTTGCAAGCGGGCGCAGCGTCCGATTCGATTTCCTTCAAACCGACAAAGCGCGCCTGGTGCCTTTGAAGATAAAACCGAAAAAGTGCGCGGCGCGATTCGATGTGGAAGTTCGATGTTTCTCGCTCAATATCGACAACCTGTTACTAAGCAGATTTGTTAAACCGATTACGCTGGCCTATGACGTAACCAGGAAAAGATTGCTGCGTTACAACGGCCTTGGCCAGCTTGCTGGCGCCGATGGCAAGGGACTTGTAGTACAGATTGACTATCGCTATCGCGACCAGCAATGAGAGCCCTGAACCTGATGACCCAATGTCGCACTCGGCAATTCCCGGATCGTTGCCAATCCGCCCCGATGCCCCGCCTGTCTTTGCGCCGCCTGGCCGGCCTGTCGTGTGAGTAAAGCATACGTCGATCAACCCGACGGGCCGCAGCGACATCAGCTACTGTGTTATGGCTCTCTGGCATTTCCGCTCGCCGCCGCTTTTGTCACACTGCAGGTCATCGTACCCACCTTCTACGCCAGTGCGACCGGGCTGAGTCTGTCGGCGATCGGGCTGATTTTACTGCTGGCCCGATTGTGGGATACCTTCACCGATCCGGTTGTTGGCTATTTATCTGATCGATCGCCGGCTCGATTTGGCAAACGCAAGTTGTGGGTGGTGGTCAGTGCTCCACTGGTTTGCGCGTCAGTGTGGATGCTGTTTGTGCCTGGCTCGCAGCCGGGTGGCTACTATTTGCTGTTCTGGACGCTTGCGATCTACATCGCCGGAACCATGTCGATCGTGCCAATGAACGCCTGGGGCGCAGAGCTGACGACCGACTACCAGCAGCGCAGCCGGGTGACCGGAACGCGCGTGGCATTCGGTCTGGCGGGTACACTCGCGGCTTTGCTGGTGCCGGTGATTGTCGGCGCCGATGCGACCAGCTCACTCGCCGGAGCGTTAAAGGCCATTGCCTGGCTGGTGGTGGTGACCTTGCTTGC
The DNA here is from genome assembly GCA_937920585.1 of uncultured Granulosicoccaceae bacterium. Taxonomy (GTDB): domain Bacteria; phylum Pseudomonadota; class Gammaproteobacteria; order Granulosicoccales; family Granulosicoccaceae; genus CAKZSB01. The sequence continues at coordinate 6,290 of CAKZSB010000075.1, forward strand.
GGCAACGCTGCTCAGTGCGCGCTTTGTGCCCGACAACAGCGATACCCGTCTGCCGGAATCGGTTTGGCGGGATTCGTTTAAGTTGTTGCGAGAACCCACGCCGTTCCGCCAGCTTCTGGGTGCGTTTCTGTTGAACGGCATTGGCAATGCCATTCCCGCGACCCTCTTTCTGCTCTTTGTGACCCACGCGCTGGGGGTGCCGCAACAGGCCGGGCCAATGCTGTTCTGTTATTTCATCTGCGCCGCGGTTTCGGTGCCTTTCTGGGTCTGGCTTGCCGGGCGCATTGGCAAACATCAGGCGTGGTCAATTGCGATCGTGCTGGCATGCGGATTTTTTGTCTGGAGTCCCTTCATTCCGGCGGAAAACGCCCACTGGTTTTATCTTGTTGTGATCGGCACCGGATTCGCCACCGGCGCTGATCTGGTGTTGCCATCGGCGATTAACGGCGATCTTATTGAATGGGATGCACTTAATACAGGTTACCGACGCCCGGGTTTGTTTTTTGCGCTGTGGGGCACAACCACAAAGCTTGCCTACGCACTGGCGATCGGGATCGCGTTTCCGCTGCTCGATTTTCTGAATTTCAGCGCATCGGGAGATAACACCGCATCGGCACTTTCTGCGCTGGCGTGGGTCTATTGTGCGCCTTGTGTTGCATTCAAGCTCGCCGCCATGATGGCCATGCGCAACTATCCGGTCACGCGTGAAGTGCACGACAGCATGCGCGCACAATTAGCCGAGCGGGAAAATACCGGTGCCGACCTGGCTACCGGTTTACAGGAGGGTAAATGAAAACTACGTTCGGGATCTTTTTTGCACTGAGTGCGCTGCTACTCGGCGCTTGTGCCAATCACGATTTGCGCGATCATGCGGGACAGGCGCCGGATTTCGATCTGGTTGAATTTTTCGATGGCAAGTCGATTGCGCACGGGCAGTTTCAGGATCGGTTTGGAAAAGTTCGCCGGCGTTTTACGGTAGATATCGAAGGCGACTGGGATGGCGAACAGTTAACGCTCACGGAAGATTTCACCTATGACGATGGCGATACCGAGCGGAGAATATGGCGGATAAAAAAAGGCCCCACTGACAATAGCTGGGTGGGAACGGCAGATGGCGTGATTGGTCAGGCGAATGGCGAAGTATCCGGCAATGCCATGCACTGGCGATACCGGTTCGATCTGGCTACCGGGCCGAATAAAACCATGCGGGTGGCCTTCGACGACTGGCTGTGGTTGCAAACGCCAAACCGCCTGTTGAACAAGGCCTACGTGTCACGCCTGGGAGTGGATATTGGCGAAGTCACCATATTCTTTGAACGGGAAGGTGACCAGTAGTGACTCCAGCACAACAGTTGCAGGATTATGCCGCCGCCTATGAACGCCTGCAGGTCGATAACATTGATGCCCTCGGCCAGCTGATGGCAGACGACATCGAGTTCATCGATCCTTTCAATCATTTGCACGGGCGCGCAGCGACGCTTGCCGTCTTCGAACACATGTTTCGAACGGTCGATAGTGCGCGCTTTGAAGTTTTCGATTGCGCTCATGGCAGCCAAGCCGGTTATTTGCGCTGGCGAATGACGGGGACTACGCGGGGCAAAGGCAGTGTGCTTGACCTGCAGGGGATGTCGGAGGTGCATTTCAATGATGAGGGGCTGGTGCTGCGCCACATTGATCATTGGGATAGTCTGTCGCAGCTGCTGGCAAAGCTGCCGGTGGTTGGCTGGATTACGAGGCGAATTATCGCCGCACTGGCGGTGAAGGAATAGTGTGCTGCAACGTTTAAAGTGTGAGAATGAGAGTTCGTCAGTTTGGTCGGGGCGCGCAGCCGTGCAGCAAGGCCATTGCATGGCGCCTTGCTCGAAGACAATGCCTGGGCGGCCCCGGTTACCCCCTTATCAAGAGCTTTAACGCAGTTGCGCGCCGACTGCCGAGCTCCCGCAGGGGCGGTTGATCAAAGTTCTCTGTCTTGGAT
>CAKZSB010000076.1 GCA_937920585.1 uncultured Granulosicoccaceae bacterium
AGCGAAAGCCGTTATCCGTGCCAGAGTGCCCCCGCCAGTGACGTTAGCCACCCGGCGATGCACGTTGCGCTGGATGCCTGTATTCAATGCAATTTGTGTGTTCGCGCCTGCCGCGAAGTGCAGGTAAATGATGTGATCGGTATGGCCTATCGCGGCCATCAATCCAAAATCGTCTTCGATTTCGATGATCCCATGGGTGCCAGCAGTTGTGTGGCCTGTGGTGAGTGTGTGCAGGCCTGTCCGACGGGCGCGCTGATGGAGAAAACGCTTGTCGATGAGGCAGGTGTTGACCGCGAACTAAAATTACGTGATGTCGATAGCGTCTGCCCGTACTGCGGGGTTGGCTGCCAGATTACCTATCAGGTATCCGAGGCCAACGAGATCGTTGCGGTGCAGGGCCGAAACGGCCCGGCCAACGAGCAGCGCTTGTGTGTGAAAGGACGCTTTGGCTTTGATTACGTCAAGCATCCGCATCGGCTCACCAAACCACTGATTCGCAAAGACGATGCGCCGCGCGCCGGCGATGTCGATTTTGATCCCTCGAACCCGCTGGAACATTTTCGCGAAGTTAGCTGGGATGAGGCGCTGGATTTCGCGGCATCGGGGCTCGCAAAGATTCGCGATGCACGCGGCGGCTCTGCACTGGCAGGGTTTGGTTCTGCCAAGTGTTCCAATGAGGAAGCCTATCTGTTTCAGAAGCTGGTGCGCACCGGCTTTGGCACCAATAACGTGGATCACTGCACACGATTGTGCCATGCGTCGTCGGTTTCGGCACTGCTCGAAGGTATTGGATCGGCCGCGGTAACAGCCCCGTTCACTACCGTTGATCAGTCAGAAGTGGTGATCGTGATCGGTGCCAACCCGGTTGAAAACCATCCGGTAGCGGCGACGTTCTTCAAGCAGGCAGCTAAACGTGCCACATTGATCGTGATGGATCCGCGCGGCGGCGGCATTGCGCGCCACGCTGATCACCTGCTGAAATTCACGCCCGGCAGCGACGTTGCCATGTTGAACGCCATGCTCAATGTGATCGTTGAAGAAAAACTCTACGACGAGCAATACATCGCCGCGCACACCGAAGGTTTCGAGGCGCTGCAAAAGCATATCGTAGACTTTACGCCAGAGGCGATGGAGCCGATTTGCGGTATCGATGCCGAGACACTGCGCACTGTTGCGCGAACTTACGCAACCTCTGAAGCATCGGTTATTTTCTGGGGCATGGGTATTTCGCAGCACACTCACGGAACCGACAACGCGCGCTGCCTGATCGCACTGGCGCTGATTACCGGCCAGGTCGGCAGACCCGGTGCCGGTTTACACCCGCTGCGCGGTCAGAACAACGTTCAGGGCGCCTCGGACGCCGGTTTGATCCCGATGATGTATCCGGATTATGCGCATGTTGAAAAAGAGGACATTCGCTCACGCTACGAAGATGTGTGGGGTCGCGCGCTCGATCCGGTGAAGGGCCTGACCGTCGTGGAAATCATGGATGCGATACACGCCGATCAAATCAGCGGTATGTACATCATGGGTGAAAACCCCGCCATGTCTGATCCCGACGTGCAACACGCCCGCGATGCGCTGGCAAAGCTCGATCATCTGGTGGTACAGGATCTGTTCTTAACGGAGACTGCTTTTCTCGCCGATGTGGTGCTGCCGGCTTCGGCCTGGCCTGAAAAAGACGGCACGGTAACCAACACCAACCGACAAGTACAACGCGGCCGCAAGGCACTCGACCTGCCGGGTGATGCACAGCAGGACTGGTGGATTACCTGTGAGCTTGCAAAGCGCATCGGTCTGGAGTGGAACTACGGACACGTCAGTGATGTATTCACCGAGATGGCGAGCCTGATGCCTTCGCTGAACAACATCACCTGGGATCGTGTGTCCGATGAAAGTGCGGTCACCTATCCTTGTGAAGCGCCGGATAAACCGGGTAATGACATCGTCTTTGGCGATGGATTTCCCACCGCTGATGGCCGCGGCAAACTGGTGCCGGCGTTTTACACGCCACCCGATGAAGAGACCGACGCCGAATACCCGATGGTGCTGACGACTGGCCGCCAACTCGAGCACTGGCACACCGGTTCCATGACGCGCCGGACCAAGGTGCTCGATGAACTGGAGCCTGCTGCGGTGGCAACGCTGTCGCCTTCGGAGCTGGCGCGTTTGAGCCTGGCGGCGGGTGAGAAGATTCGGGTTGTCACGCGCCGAGGTGCGATCGAGCTGACTGCTCGTGAAGATCACACCATGCCGGATGGTCTTATTTTCGTGCCGTTTTGCTACGCGGAGGGTGCTGCCAATACGCTCACCAATCCCGCGCTCGATCCGTTTGGCAAAATTCCGGAATTCAAATACTGTGCGGCCCGTGTAGAGAGCGCAGCATAGTGATGAGTCGCGAAGAAATGTGTTGGTGCTGCGAATGAAAGCGATTCAGCTGCACGAGTTTGGTGGCCCCGAACATCTGTATTTAGGTGAAGCGCCGGTGCCGGAAGTCGGTGCTGGCCAGGTGTTGATTGAAGTGGCGGCGACGTCGGTCAATCGCCCCGACATCATTCAGCGCCAGGGCAATTACCCGCCGCCACCGGGAGATTCGGAAATTCTTGGCCTCGAGGTTGCCGGTACGGTGTCGGCGATTGGCGAAGGAGTATCTCAGTGGGAAAAAGGTGACAGAGTATTCGCGCTGGTGGGCGGAGGTGGCTATGCCGAATACGTGATCGCTCACGCCGGGCACATCATGCGCATTCCGGATAATCTCGGCTTTGAGCAAGCCGCCTGCATTTGTGAAACCTATATCACGGCATGGCTGAATGCGATTGTGCTGGCGAATGCGGCGGACGGTGATACCTTTTTACTGCACGGCGGTGGCGGTGGTGTTAACACCGCGGCACTGCAATTGTGCAAGGCGATGTTTCCGGCTTCGAAGGTGTTGGTCACCGCATCTGGCGGCAAGCTTGCGCGTGTGCGCGAACTGGGTGCCAATGTTGTCATTGATTATCGCGAAGAGAAATTTGCCGCGGTAGTGAAGAGTGAGACCGATGGCAAAGGCGCGGATATCATTCTCGATCACATTGGTGGTGCCTACCTTGCCGACAACATGAAAAGTCTTGCAGTCAGTGGCCGGCTGGTGGTGATTGGCATCATGGGCGGGGCGAGTGCCGAACTGAATATTGCGCTGATGATGGTTAAGCGGCAGAGCATTATTGGCTCGGTATTGCGCTCACGGCCGGTGGCGGAAAAAAGCCGCATCATCGCAGATTTCAACCACACGGTGATGCCGTTGTTTGCCGACGGTACTATCGCCCCGCTGATATCAGATACGCTGCCACTGGAGCAGGCCGCCGAGGCTCATCGGATGATGGAAGCCGGCTCGCATTTCGGGAAAATAGTACTCACGATCAACTGATCTTTATCTATCGGCGGAGGTGACCGATGAATCTGCATGAATACCAGGGTAAGGCGTTGTTGCGCCAATATGGTGTTGCAGTGCCACCGGGTACCGTCGCATCCACCGTCGATGAGGCCGTGACCGCGGCGGAAACCTGCGGCAGTGGTCCGTGGTATATCAAGGCGCAGATACTGGCTGGTGGTCGTGCGACTGGGCATTTCAGCCATGCGCCGGCCAGCGGCGGTGGTGTGCGGCTGTGCGATACGTTGCAGCAGGTACGGTTGCACGCCAAGGAAATGCTCGGCCAGGTTTTGTATACCGTGCAAACCGGTGGTGGCGGTATCCCGGTGCATCAGGTGTATGTTGAAAAAGCCGTTGATGTGACCCGCGAGGTTTATGCCGCGCTATTGATCGATCGCCGCAACAGTTGCATTTCGCTGGTAACCGCACCGGAAGGAGGCAGCCAGATCGAGCAATCCTACCACGACGACGACAACCTGCTTTGTACTACTGAACTCGATATCGAAAGCGGTCTCGACGACGAGTCAATTCGCAGCGCGTCAGCGGTGCTGGATTTCAGCGAGGCTGAAAGCACAGCTTTTGCCGCTGCACTACGATCTTTGTATCAAATGTTTATTGATCTGGATTGCTCGCTTATCGAGATCAATCCGCTGGCAGTCACCACTGATGGTGAGGTCTGCGCGCTGGACGCCACCGTCAAGATCGACGACAACGCATTGTATCGCCAACCCGCGTTAGCACAGCAGCGAGACACGCGCGATTTAAGCGCTGGTGAGCTCGAGGCGCTGAACAACCGTTTCAATTATTTTGCGCTCGACGGCAATATCGGTATCGTCGCTTCGGGCGCCAGCATGGCTATGGCAACGATAGATGCAGTGAAGCTGCATGGCGGTGACCCCGCCAACTTTCTCGATATTCCGCCAGTCGCCGATGATCAGCAGTTCGCTGCGGGCTTGAACCTGGTACTGAACGATCCGACTGTCGAGGCGGTGCTGGTTAATGTATTTGGCGGCGGTGTGATGCGCTGCGATGATCTGGCACGCGCGCTGTTGCAGGCACGGGAAGCCGCCAATTGTCGTGTGCCGATTGTAGTGAGGCTGGCCGGAACAAAATCCGTGCAGGCACTGGAGCTATTGGCCGCCGAGGCGCCCGATATGGTTATCGCTGCGGATATGGTTGAGGCGGCGCGAATCAGTGTCGAGGCTGCTGCACTTGCCAGTCAGCGCGAGAAAACCCCGGAAACTGGCTGGTGGAGTCGCCTGCGCCGGGTGGCATCAACCACAGATGAAGCGAGCTGATCATGGCGATATTGGTGGGCGAGCAAACCCGGGTATTGTGCCAGGGGATCACCGGGCGGCAGGGCAGTTTTCACGTGCAGCGGGCTATCGATAAAGGTACCCGAGTGGTGGCTGGTGTAGTGCCTGGCAAAGGGGGCCACACTCATCTGGGCGTGCCGGTATTTGATAGTGTTGCAGAAGCAGTTGCCGCAACCCAAGCCAATGCATCGATGGTATTTGTACCGCCGCCAGCCGCTGCCGATGCGATTGTGGAATCGATTCAGGCAAACATGGCAGTGATCACCTGTGTGACCGAGCGCATCCCGATGATTGATATGGTGCGCGTCAAGCGCGCCCTGCGACACAGCCAGACAAAACTGATCGGCCCCAACAGCATCGGTGTGTTCACCCCGGGCGAATGCCGGATGGGAGTCATGCCGCTGGATATCGCAACGCCCGGCTGCATTGGGCTGATGTCGCGTGCCGGCACCCTTAGCTACGAGGCCATTGCGCAAACCACTGCGCAGGGGCTTGGGCAATCAACCTGTGTCGGGATTGGTGCCGATATCATTCGCGGCATTGATTTTGTCGATTGCCTGAAGCTGTTCGCCGATGATGACAAAACCCGTGGTGTGGTTATGCTCGGCGAGGTAGGTGGTGGTGCCGAAGAAGAGGCCGCACAGTACCTGAAGGAAAATCCCTATCCCAAGCCCGTTGTGGCGTATATCGCCGGGCAGTTTGCGCCACCCGGCAGGCGCATGGGACATGCCGGTGCGATCGTGATGCCTGGCAGCGGTACCGCACGCGCTAAAATCAATCGATTGATGTCCGCAGGTGTGCACATCGCGGATTCGCCGATGACGATTGGCAGCACCATGGCGGAAGTGTTGATCTAGACGTTATCTGCAATCGGGTCGGGGCAGAATTCCCGTCGTCGGCAGGTCTGGCAGTGCTCACCCAGATACAGCGTGTCCACCCAATCCATCAGCTGGCCCACTTGTTCGGCATCATCGAATAGAAATCCGGCCTCGAAATTTCGCTTGTCGCTGTGCTTTGAGCCCATGCCGGCGCCGGTCAGATTGGCAGAGCCCGTGAAGGCGATGACACCGTCAATGATAATCGCCTTGGTGTGCACGCGCGGGCAGAGCACGCGCTCGAACAATTCGTTTTCGATCAGTGCCTGGTAGTCGTCGAAATGTTCGCGAAAGCGCGGGCCCGGCTCTTTGGCGTGAATAAGCCGCACGGCGACGTTGCGTTCCACCAGTTCGGTAAGCACCGCGAGAAACGGCTCAAAGCCCGCCTCGGTCTCGACGTGCATATCCTTCAGGTCTGCCGTGACGATCCACAAAAAGCGTTTCGCTCTGGGCACCAGGTCTAGAATGACTTCGGTATAGATGTCCCGATTTAACAATAGCTTATGCAAGGAGGCGGCTCTGTGTCATAAGAGTGTGATCCGGCCAGGGCTCGATTACTGTTATCCAAATGTAGCAGAGCGCAGCGTCAGCCGACATCGTGCCGGCCCTGGCGGGAACCGGCGTTATCGGGTGTCTCTACTATACTAGTGCTCTGACAACACTAAAAATTGGAATACAGTATGGCTTTTGATGTGCCGGTTTCGGCCCGGTTCAGCTATCACACCTGGAGTGCGGCACATCAAAAGCCATCCCCTGCGGGCGAGCGTATAAACGGCCATCGCGGCGTTGCGCTCACTCACAATAGAA
>CAKZSB010000077.1 GCA_937920585.1 uncultured Granulosicoccaceae bacterium
ACCATAATCTAGCGACCCACGGCATAGGCCTGCATCAAACGCGGTGTCGCCGCGGCATGCAAAAGCCCATCGGCATCGCGCTGTGCAGCCGTTAATCGCCCAACCGTCCACGGCTCGGCAATTTCCAGCTGGTGTCCTCTGCGGCGCAACTCGTCGATCGTAACTTCGCCCACATTGGGTTCGATCATCAGGTGAGCCGGCACTACACCACGCGGATAAAACGATGATTGAAAGTGCGCCGTGTGAAACAGCGGCGCATCGATGCCCTGCTGCAGATTCATTTTATGGTGGACCAGGCGCAGGAAATAGATCAATTGCCACTGATCCTGCTGATCGCCACCCGGCGTACCAAATGCAAGCGCTGGCCTGCCCTCGAAACTGGCCAACGAGGGCGACAGGGTTGTGCGCGGTCGGCGTCCGGGCGCGAGCGAGGTCGGCAAGCCTTCGTCGAGCCAGAACATCTGCGCCCGACTGTTCAATGGCATACCGAGTCCCGGGACCACCGGCGACGATTGCAGCCAGCCACCAGACGGCGTAGCCGTGACCATATTGCCCCAGCGATCTATCACATCAAGGTGCACGGTATCGCCACGCTTTTCAGTTAAATGTGCCATAGTCGGCTCGCCAGCACCGGCGCCATCGCCGGCCTGATACTCACGTGTGGTTCTGTCGATTGCCGCCTGCGCCAAGTGTTGGTAGCCATCGAGATCACCGGGACGTTGCTGCGTCGAAGCCTCAAGACCGATCAGCGCACGACGTTCTGCCGCATAAGCGGCCGACAACAACTGACCCATCGGAATGTCGGAATCATTCGGATCGCCATAGTAGGTCTCGCGATCAGCGTAGGCGAGTTTCATCGCCTCGGTCACCGTGTGGACAAAGTCTGCACTGCTGGCTGGCATCTGCGCCACGCCACTGCCGTTGAGAATATTGAGTGCCTGTAACAGCACCGGGCCCTGGCCCCAGGGCCCGGTTTTCCAGAGCGTCCAGTCATCGTAATCAGTTGACAGCGCGGGTTCATAGCTGGCCTGCCAGTTGGCCATGTCATCGCCACTCAGCACCCCTTTGCGACGAGCCCCGGCCGCATCCATGACCTCGGCATCGGCCATCCAGGTATCAATCGACTCGGCGATAAACCCCTGATAGAACGTTTGCCTCGCCTTTTCGATCTGCGCCTCGCGACCCTGCGCCGATTCTGCCTCGCGCAATAGACGTGTCCAGGTGAAGGCGAGATCGGGATTGCGGAACAATCTGCCGCCTGCGGGCACATCGCCACCCGGCATCCACACCGGCGCGGACGTCGGCCATTCGTCGGTGAAAAACTCCGCCAGCCCGGCGATGGTGTCAGCCACACGCGGCAGCAGCGGATGACCGTGTTCAGCGTAGTGGATCGCTGGTTCGAGCACCTCGCGCAGCGACATGCTGCCGTGATCGCGCAGCAACAGCATCCAGCCATCAAAGGCACCAGGCACCACCGTCGCCAGCAAGCCCGAGCCCGGAATCAATTCCAGCCCCTGATCGCGATAGTGTTCGATCGTCGCACCGGCTGGCGCCACCCCCTGGCCGCAGATCACGGTCGGTGTATCCTGCCCGGCCGGACAGAAAATCACCGGCAGATCACCCAGCGGGCCATTCAAGTGCGGCTCAACCACATTCAGCACAAAGCCCATTGCCGCTGCTGCATCAAAGGCATTGCCACCCTTTTCGAGCACGCTCATACCAACAGCCGAGGCGATCCAGTGGGTGGAGGTAGCGACGCCAAAGGTGCCGGTGATTACCGGGCGTGTGGTAAAGGTCATTCGAGCGTTTCCGTGGTGGAAGAATGAATGGGCTGCCGGTGTTCACCGCCGTCACGCCACAACAGACTATATCGGCCTCACAAGGTGATGTAAAAGAAAGGGTGAAAGGATGAATCGCGATCGCAGCCCGGCTGAATCGCAACGCTCAATTTGCCTGATGTCATAACATAGTCAACGTAACGGCCGTAACGGATCTACGTTCTAATTCTGGACACGCGCAGTTGTCCCTGGCGATTTCCCCCTGGCGATGCCAGGGGGACCCACTCCTTTACTAACGAACGCGCAGCAGAATCTCGGACGCGCTTTCAGTTTCGTCAATTGCGACAGGCTCTACACTGGCCAGGTTGTTCAGTTCAAGTTGCAGGGCCGAAACGTCGAATAACAATGGATCGGTATTGTTCGCCTGCGCGGCAATATCGGAGAGCGTAGAGGTCTGCGGATTCTGAATCGAATCTGCAGGGCCGTTACTATCTGAACACGCCACAACAGTCGCGGCGATTGCGACTATGCCGACTACAGATTTATAGTGCGTTTTCATAATTCAATTACGCCTTAGTTCTCTGAGCCAGACAGCGGCAGGGTGAGATAGGGAAACGCGTTGTCGAATTGATCGGCATTTTGCGGTGCGCCATCCAGAAAGCCGACCGTTCCCACCGGGGCAGCAGCCTTGCTTTCCTGCACGGTTGATCCGCAAAGCAGCAAGTTGTCATTTTCATCAACGCTGTTATCAGCGTTGATGTCGGCACCGATCTCATGACAGAACGCCCCCATCACGGCACGTATCGCAAGATCAACGACATCATCACCAGGCCTTCGACCATTCGGAAAACCTGCCAGATCACCCGCTGCCACACCGAGATTTGATTGCTGGTCTTTC
>CAKZSB010000078.1 GCA_937920585.1 uncultured Granulosicoccaceae bacterium
GCCAGATCGGCAATCACACCACCGCTGACCAGATCGCTTTTGTATGCTGCAGTGTTATCGACATCGAAGCGCCACACCTGTCCGCCCATGTCACCGACGTACATTTGATCAATCAAACCGTCACCATTCAGATCGACGACTTTCACATCGGAGGGAATGCTGTACTGCATATCCGTAAATACTTCATCGGCAAGCACATCCGGGCCACCGCGCCAGATCAGAGAACGCGTTTCGGCATCGACAATATAGATGGCGCGGCCAATAGAATCGGCGGTACGCACTGACACATCGTCCTGCTGCGGATCATAACCTCCACCGAAAACCAGCACATCGAGCGGTTTACCGTCTACCGGGTTTATAATGCGCGCCAGCTGTGGCTTCGACCAGGTCTGTCCCAGTTCGGCAAAATCGCCGCTGCCGCCGGCAATATGCCACTTGTACTTCGGATCCGCTTTGTCGGTAACATCAAGCGCGTAGTACTGATTGCCGCCGCGTCGCATACCGGCGTAGATATAGGCGTGATCACCGGTACCAATGACGCGATCGTGATCGGCATCGTTACTCCACAGTGTGATAGGACCATCCATGCCATAGACTTTCGCGTGGCCCGGTTTATCAACATAGCGATGTTTCAGATTGGGCAGCAACGACTCGGGGATGAACGAGAACAACTCGTTTCCGGTACTGGTGTCGATTGCATGAATGAATCCTTCATTGGTGCCGAAGAAAATTACCGAGTCATCTTCGTCTCCTGTCCAGTCGTAGGTAAGCAAGACCGGCGTGGAGTGCAAGGGATCACCAATATAATTCCGGGTATCGTCCCTTTCACCATCTTCGTCAAAATCCTGTACGTCAACACCCGACGCCCAGGCAAGCAATGATTCCCGGTCGTCGATTGTTAGCTCCAGGTCGGCATCCGGGAGCGCCAGATCAGCAGAAAGCACGTTGTTTGTCGTCAGCGAATTCTGGTTGTTCAACAGCGAAACAGAATTACCCGGAAAATACGTTGTCGATTTGCGGGTATCTTTGTTAAGTCGGGAAGCCGCCCCGCCAAGACCCACCTCGGCACCATCCGGTGCTGCCGACCAGTAGCTCTGCGCATCTTCGACAAAGGTACCGGTGTCAGGGTTGATTGCATTCTTCCGCGGCGAGCTGTCGTCCTTGATATCACCATCAAAGAAATATCTTTTCAAATTGCCACGCCACGCGGGTGAGTAAGATGGCTCGAACAGCGCGAGATAGATATCATCCCGATGGGCAAGGCGTGAATTCTGATCGAGTGTGGCGGCCGGCGCGACAATCGTGTTCTCCGTTTCCTTCGCCTCAAGCACAATGGCCTCTATCGCGGTTAGCAGGTCGAGTGCAGAATTGGCAGTAAAAAAATCACCGCCACCAGCCGTAGCGACATCTTTCAACCATTGGGTCGTGAAGTTGAAGCCGATGGCATGCGTGATAACATTGTTGGTGCCATTCAAACTGGACTGATCGTTCTCGAACAGAAACTGAGCCACTTCCTCGCCGCACTTACCATCGGCTGAACTGGCCTCGTCGCAGCTATAACCGACCAGCGACTCTGCTTCGGTGACTGCAGTCGATTCGGGTTGGCCATCAGTCAACATCACCACGTAGTTGGCCTGACACTCTGAAACAACAGGGCTAACATAAGCCGGACTTCCGGTGATCACCTCGTTAACACAATCGGTGCTATCCAGGTTGTCTGCGGTACAGCCGCTGGGCTGTGACAGGCTTCCACCAGTGTAACTATGCGGATGAGACACCCTGGAATATTGCAGGTTATAGCTGCTGCTGGCAGAACCACGCTGCTTGCCAAACTCCACATTCTCCCCTCGATAATAGCGCGCGGCCTCAACTAACGCACCGACACTCGGTGTACCTCCAGAGGGCGTCATGGTGTTAGCTGTAGCTGCCAGGTCGTTGCGCGCTTCGTCGATCGATGCTACCGGGTAAACTACTCTCCCGCCGCTGTCAGAGTGGCTGAATCGCATCAGGCCTACATTGACATCCTCGATGTTGTCCATTACCAGTTGCAGCGCGTCCTTCATTCGCTCCATTCTGCTACCTTTTTCGCCGTCATCGAAAAAGTCCATCGAACCAGAGCCATCCAGGACAAAAAGGATATTAGGATGTGCCGGATTCGGCGGTGGCGGATCGTTGGCCGAAACACTGGTCGGTATCATTCGCCACAACGAGTCGTCACTCAGGTCAGCGCCGGTGTTGTCAAGATACTCGCAGGACTTTCGCACACCGGGCAACGGGTCACCGAAAACATTGTTTTTGCACGACACACCGTCAGTATAAGTACCCGTGGCATAGGTGGAATTAGCACCGTAGCGCACGGTTTTCTCACCGGTAAAGGTGCATTTCCCGTTCTCGCTGGCACAGTGTACCCAGTTGCCGGTGACCCCGTTGATCGTATCTACATTGTTGCTAAAACCAGGGCCTGCGGCATGCAGGTAGCGACCGTCCGCCAGATTGCGAATATGGTAGCGATTGGTGCCCTGAGGAATGAACTCCCAAAGCTCGTCATTGTTGCTTAAACCAACCTGGGGATAGGCGTTATCAGCCTGGCTGCTGCTGATATTCGCTGTGGCGTAGTGATCGGACTCTTTGCTGCGCAGGCGCACTACAGAATTGCCCTCAGC
>CAKZSB010000079.1 GCA_937920585.1 uncultured Granulosicoccaceae bacterium
GATAATGGCAGCGATAGCTTTGCACGCTCGCCGCTGCGCTACCTCAACGCCAATGTTGTGCAACAAGACGATGCCGCCAGTGCAATCGAGCGCGGTTGTGAGCGAAGCTTGCAGGCACTTGAGGAGTCCCGATCAGATTGCGCCGAACTGACAGAGCTTCTTGGCTGGCAAGATCCGTCATGGGGCGATCTGCAGGCAGCATTGGCCAGCGCCCGTGAGCTTGCCCCGCTTGCCGAAGCGGACAACCTGAAAGTGCTGGATGTCGATGATCCGGCCAGTGCAAAATTGAATCGCAATTTCGCTGAACTGGAAAAGCTCAATCGCGAGCACGAAGCGACCAGTGAGGCCGCCACTGGTTGGCAGCCGGATATCGTGGTCGATGATCTGGATCATCTGGTCGCTGTGGCAGTTGATCGTGAAGATCGCTTTTTCTCTTTTCTTTTTGGTGACTGGCGTCGTGCACGTGGCTTGGTGCGACGGTACTACCGTGGCCCTTTGAAGAAAGTTACAGAAGCGTTGAGAAGTTTGTGGGAGGATCGAAATGCTCACCGGAAGTGGCAAGCCAAAGCCGACAAACTGATCGAATTGTCGGGTTGTGACGACCTGGCAGCCTGCGCAACGTTACTGAAAAGGGTGCGTGATAAACGTAAGGGCTTGTCGGCAGTAGAGCGTGATGTAATAGCAGCGGCGCTTAATCGCGAAAATGGGGCCAGAGATATTTTGCGCGCGGTTCGGTTGGGGCGTTCCCTGCGACGCTGCGACGATGAGCTGACCGAGATTCTCGCGGGTTACAACGAACAAAGTGTTGAGAGCTTATCACTCAACCTTAACGACCTCGCCGCCTTCGGCAGCTCGATAGCCGATTACGCCGAGGCGCTGGGCCGCTTTGCAACCCTGCCAGAAAAAACACAGCTTGCCATGCGACAGGTCGATCGATCGTTTGATGATCTCGAATCGATGGTGATCTCGAACAGTGTGGCCAGCCGCCTTCGCCAGTCGCCATCGATTGCCCGTTTCGACAGCAATCGCCTGGCCGTTGTAGTGGACACAATTGGCAAGCTCGCGCGCAAAGGCTGGTTATTGAATAATGAATTTGCGTTGCAGCAATGCGCACAGAATTTCCATGCCCGTCTCAATCGCGCCGCCGAGCCGATGACCAATACCACCGCTGAGGAAAAAGACTGGCGCCGCGCCTATACCCGCGGGCGCAAGGTATTGGAGCGCGAGTTTGAAAAGACGCGTGCCTATCGCTCGGTGCGAGAATTGTTCGCCGGTGATTCGGGGCCGGTACTGCGTGATCTGCGGCCGGTGTGGCTGATGAGTCCATTGAGTGTCGCCGATGCACTGCCACTGAACGAATCGCTATTCGATGTTGTGATTTTCGATGAAGCCAGCCAGATACCGCTGGAGGATGCGATACCGACGATCAATCGTGCGCCGCAAATGATTATCGTGGGTGACGATATGCAGTTGCCGCCGACCAGCTTTTTCAGTGGCAAAGGGTCAACAGATGAGGATGAAGAAGACTCATCACTGCCCGACGTGGTGCAATTTGATTTAAACGCCGACAGTTTTCTCACCCGTGCCTCAGCCGCATTGCCCGGAACGCTGCTGGCCTGGCACTATCGCAGCCGCCACGAAAGCCTGATCGGATTTTGCAACCGCGCATTCTATGCCGGTGAACTCAATACGATTCCCACCCCGCGCGGGTTGGTACCGCGTGAAGCGATAGAAATCGCCGGTATCGACGATGCGACGATCGATCTCGATGACATTCTCGCTCGTCCTATCAGTCACCATCGGCTGCTCGACAGCCCCTATGAGTCGCGGCGCAACAGTGGAGAAGCGATTTATATAGCGCGATTAGTACGCGAGCTGTTACTGGCCGGGGATCAGCAGGGTGGCCGGCCCACTATCGGTATCGTTGCCTTTTCGCAGGCGCAGCAAGGTGAAATTGAAAATGCTTTGACACAACTTGCCAGCGGCGACAAACCCTTTCGCACCCGGCTCGATCTTGAAGAGGACCGTGAGGAAGACGATCAGTTTGTCGGTTTGTTTGTCAAGAACCTGGAGAATGTGCAGGGCGACGAGCGCGACATTATCATCCTCAGCGTTTGCTATGGACCGAATGCTAAAGGGCGCATGCTGATGAACTTCGGGCCGATCAACCAGAACGGCGGTCACAAACGGCTGAACGTTATTTTCTCGCGCGCAAAGCAGAACATGTTCGTGGTCAGTTCGATCGATCCGGCACAGATCACCAATACCTACAACGAAGGCGCTAATGCGCTGCGCCAGTATCTGAGCTATGCCGCTGCGGTGTCTACCGGCGATCATCCCGCCATGCAGGCGTCGATGGCCGAGTACGGCAACCCGCAAACGAATCGCGATGTCAGCATCAGCGCGCAGGCTTTGCAGACGCAGATAGCCGCGGCTCTGCAAGTTAAGGGCTACGAGGTAGAAATTGATTTTGGCCAGTCGGGTCTGCGTTGTCATCTGGCAGTGCGCAACAAGGGTGATACGGATTTCAGTCTGGCAGTTTTGCTGGATGATCAAAGCCATTATGCGATTGAAGATCTGCAAACCCGCTACACCACCAGCGTTGGCATACTGCGCGCGTTTGGCTGGAAGGTTGTGCAGGTGTTGGGCAAAGACTGGTATCAGGATCGCGAAGCTGTCGTCGATCAATTAGTCGGGGAGCTTCAGTCGCTTGAGTGAGATGCACCCGCCGCACAGGCTATTATTTGAGCCACTGGACATTGGCCCCGTTACCGCCAAAAACCGTTTCTATCAAGTGCCACACTGTACCGGCATGGGCTGGCAGCGCCCGCGTATGCTGGCGGCCCTGCGCGCAACCAAGGCCGAGGGCGGCTGGGGT
>CAKZSB010000080.1 GCA_937920585.1 uncultured Granulosicoccaceae bacterium
CCGCAGAATGCTGCTTGCGGGCAGGTATGCAGGCCCGCTTCGCGTGCCAGTAACATCACGTTCTGCAGATACATGCCGTAGTCGAGCCAGCTGCCGGTGGCCAGATCCCGGTGGGTGGTAAAGATAACCCCGGCCGGCGCATCGAAAAATTCGAAATTGCGCCGGTGCTGTGCCTTCATTCGCACCTTGTCACCTTTTTCAATACCCAACATATTGTACAGATCCCAGCCCACCTTTCGCCGGCGGCTCAGATAGGGTTCAAAAAATTCGGCCGGATAATAGGGCTCCTCAGCGCTATAAGGTTCATCGGCATCATAGGCACTGCACATCGCATCGCTGACCTTTTGCAGGGATTCTCCGGTCAAAAGGTGCGCAAGCCACGGCTGCATATTGGTACCACTGGGTGCTCGCGCCGCATCATTGAGAATTTTTCGCAATAGTTGCGGGTCTACCGGGGTGGGTAAAAAGGCGCGCAGCGATGAGCGTGTTAACACCGCATGGGTCACGTTGTCGCTGGCAATCCTGCGATCGGGGCTGGACATGAACTGACTCCGGAAAATTTAATAAAACGACGATGGCCGGGTATTTAATGGGTTCTGCCCCAACGTGCGATAATTCCCGCATGGCTATACCGGCCGATTTTTGTACCAGCTTTTCACGCTAACCGTTATGCGCCATCGCCTTTTCAACGATGCGTGTGACATGCTCGTTGCCATCCATGATTTCACGCGCGGCCGACAGATCGCAGATTTCGTCAAATCGTTGTGCAATGCTCTCCGGGCTACGTTGATCCTGTGGCAGATAGATACCGTCGGCCTCCATCAATTTCGCGACCGTATAACAACCGGCACCCGCGAGCATCACAGTGCGGCTCGGGCCATTTTCACTCGCCAGAAACAGTACTGCGGGTGTTACGTGTTCCGGCGACAAGAACGTCAGCGCCTGCTCGGGCAGCAGGTTTTCTGTCATTCGGGTGGCCGCGGTTGGCGAGATACAGTTGACATGAATATTGTATTTCGCACCCTCTATGTGCAGCGTGTTCATCAATCCGACCACACCCGTTTTTGCAGCACCGTAATTGGCCTGGCCAAAATTCCCGTAGATGCCCGACGTGGAGGTAGTCATCACGATGCGACCGTATCCCTGTTCACGCATGATCGGCCAGACCGCGAGGCTGCAATAGGCCGAGCCATTCAAATGCACATCCACAACACTGCGCCACAGATCACCGTCCATTTTGGCAAATGACTTGTCGCGCAGGATGCCGGCATTGTTCACCAGCACATCAATGCGCCCCCATTTTTCCATTACCTGCGCCACCATATCGGCGACCTGCGCCTCGTCGGTGACGTTTGCACCATTTGCCATCGCCTCGCCACCGGCAGCGACAATCTCATCAACAACCTGCTGCGCAGCCGACAACGATCCGCCGCTGCCATCGACGCTGCCACCCAGGTCATTAACCACGACGCGCGCACCGCGCTGCGCCAGTTGCATGGCATGCGAACGCCCAAGGCCGGTGCCTGCGCCCGTGACGATGGCCACCTGGCCGTTGAAGGATATGGTCATGTTTTCCTCGACATAGAAACCAGCGGGTATATTAACAACAACCATCCACCTATACGCCGATTTGCGCATTGCCAGGCAATCGTTAAAAGCGCAGTGGAGCACGACAATGGAGCGATCGCAAACGGACGGGATCATACGGCTGGTTCAGCCAGGCTTTGCAGTATACTGCGCGCACTTTCACCTGGGCATTCGTCACCATGAAACTACCGGCAACCATGAACGCCTTCGTGCTGACAGGCCACGGCGGTCTGGACGTACTCGAGTACCGTACCGACTGGCCCACACCGAACGCCGGCCCGGAAGAGGTGCTGATTAAAGTGGGTGCCTGCGGATTGAACAACACCGACGTCAACACCCGCTCAGGCTGGTATTCGAAGAGTGTCTCGGAGGCCACCACCGGCGGCGCCTATGACGAAGTCAGCGGCGATGATCCAACCTGGGGCGGCGCACCACTGCAGTTCCCGCGTATTCAGGGTGCCGATGCGGTTGGTACTGTGGTCGCCACGGGTGCGAAGGCAGATGCCACGCTGATTGGCAAACGGGTTATTGTCGATGGCTGGCTGCGCGACTGGAACGAGCCGATGAATCGCAATCGTACCGGCTATTTTGGTTCCGAGTGCGATGGTGGATTCGCCCAGTACACAACCGCCGATCACCGTAACGTACATGCAATTAACAGCACATTGAGCGATGCGGAACTGGCCACTTTCGCCTGCTCCTACTCCACCGCAGAAGGCATGCTGAGCCGCGCCGCGGTGACCGATCAGGATGTCGTACTGATACCAGGCGCATCGGGTGGCGTGGGTTCGGCGTTGATTCAACTGGCCAAACTGCGTGGTGCGCGTGTTGTGGCCATGGCATCGGAGAGTAAACACGCCGAGGTTGCCAGACTGAACCCGGATGCACTGCTGCCACGCAACCCGGCTAACCTGGCAACTGCTCTGCAGCAAGCCATTGGCAGCGATACCGTAACTGTTGTGGCAGACGTGGTGGGCGGCGATTACTTTTCCACTTTGATCGATCGGCTTGAACGCGGAGGCCGCTACACCTGTTCCGGCGCCATAGCAGGCCCAATGGTTGAAATGGATCTGCGTACGTTTTACCTGCGCGATCTCACCTTTACCGGCTCCACCGTGCTAACCACCGATGTCTTCCCGCGACTGGTGAGCTACATTGATGCTGGCAAGCTTCAACCGATGCTGGCTGAAAGTTTTCCGCTGGCGGATCTTAAAATCGCCCAGCAGGCATTCATCGACAAAAAGCACACTGGCAATCTGGTGGTTATTCCCTAGCCCGGATATTTCATCAGGGGGCGAGAGTATCGCGCAGAGATTTGTTTTCACAGAGGATTTTCCGATTGCATCGAATACTTATCGATATTCGTAATTGAGAAAAATTCGCTGTGGAACCAAAGATCAAGCGAGAAATCGTCATCCTGGTGAAATATCCGGGCTAGCGCGTCTTGACGCCCGTAGCCAAATTGACCACACTCAACCTATGTCTATTCAAATGCAAACCGGTTTGCGCCGTCGCCGCTGCTCTACAGCGGTGGTTTGCATGCATTATTAAATAGACTGCATCCGCCACCCACCCGGGAGGCGGCGCGCAATCACAGCAATCGGTCACCTCCCCAAAAGGAGACCGTTATGGTTGCCAGCAATCCCGTTGCACTCATGTCCATCACGCCACGCCCCGAATCGATCATGGTTCGCGGCAGCGGTTCTTACCTGTGGGATGACAGTGGCAAGCGCTATCTGGATTTCATTCAGGGCTGGGCCGTTAATGCACTGGGGCACTGTCCACAGCAGATCGTCGACGCCCTGATCGATCAAAGTACCAGCCTGATCACGCCAAGCCCGGCGCTGCACAATGCCCCGCAACTGGCACTGGCCGAAAAGCTTGTACAACTCAGTGGCCTGTCGCAGGTACATTTTTCAAATTCGGGATCAGAAGCCAACGAAGTGGCAATCAAACTGGCCCGAAAATGGGGCCAGACTCACCGCCCCGAGGCCAGTGTCATCGTCACCACCCACGACAGTTTCCACGGTCGCACACTGGCGACAATGGCTGCCGGTGGCAAAGCAGGCTGGGACAAAATGTTCCCGCCCGCCGTGCCGGGTTTTCGGAAAGTGCCGTTCAACGACATCGACGCGATGCGCGATGCAATCGACGATCAGACCCTGGCAATCATGGTAGAACCCATTCAGGGCGAGGCCGGTGTTATCGTGCCATCAGCAGATTACCTGTCGCAGTTAAGGCAATTGGCAAACGAACAGGACATGTTGCTGATTCTCGATGAAATTCAAACGGGCGTTGGTCGAACCGGACAATTCTTCGCCTTTGAGCACAGCGCTGTAAAGCCCGACATCGTCACGCTGGGCAAAGGGCTCGGCGGTGGCGTGCCGATATCGGCAACAATTGCAGCAGAGCATGTGTGCTGCTTCGAACACGGCGACCAGGGTGGCACTTATAACGGTAACCCGCTAATGACAGCCGTAGCGCTTGCCGTTGTGAACGAAGTTGCGCGGCCCGCCTTTCTGCAGGCAGTAAGCGATGCCGGTGACAAGTTGCAGGCCACATTGCAGGAACTCGCAGCACAGATCGAATTGAAACAGGTACGCGGTGCC
>CAKZSB010000081.1 GCA_937920585.1 uncultured Granulosicoccaceae bacterium
GCGCGGGCGGGTGTCTGCGCATCCCGACGGCTTCGGCTTTCTGGTCAACGAGCGCGGTGGTGACGACATCTACCTGAACGCGAAGCAGATGCGTTCGGTACTCGACGGCGATCGCGTTGTGGTCCAGATCACCGGCATCGACCGTCGCGGTCGCTCCGAAGGCGCGGTCATCGAAATCATCGAGCGCGCCAACCAGCAGGTTGTCGGGCGCTTGCGGATCACCAGCGGTGTCGGTCTGCTCACCCCGGATAACAAGCGACTGCACCAGCAGATCGTGATCAACAGCCCGGGTAAAGCGCGCGATGGCGAGATTGTCGTTGCCGAGATAATCGAACAACCCACCAGGCACCAGCCGCCGATCGGCAAGGTGGTGGAGATACTGGGCGAGCATCTATCGCCCGGCATGGAAATCGATATTGCGATTCACTCGCATGGTATACCGGCTGAATGGCCACAGCAGGTGATCGAGGAGTGCAAAGGGATCGCCGACGAGGTCGATCCGGCGGTCGTTGAGCAGCGACGCGATTTGCGAAAAATGGCGCTGGTTACCATCGATGGCGAGGATGCTCGCGATTTCGATGACGCTGTCTATGCCGAAAAGAAAGACTATGGCTGGCGACTGGTGGTGGCGATTGCCGATGTCTCCCAATACGTGCAGACCGACACCGCGCTCGATGCCGAGGCACTCAACCGCGGTACCTCGGTGTACTTTCCGCGCCAGGTGGTGCCGATGTTGCCGGAGCAATTATCAAACGGATTGTGTTCGCTCAACCCGGATGTCGATCGCCTGTGCATGGTTTGCGATATGGCGATCAACGTCGATGGCAGTGCGCGCCGCACACGCTTTTATCCCGCCACCATGCGTTCCAAAGCGCGCCTCACTTACACGCGCGTACATCAGTTTCTGAGTGGCGGCGATGATGAAGGTTCGGAGCCAATTGCCAAAGTCGTGCAAAAGAGCCTGCGGGTGCTCTACGATTTGTTTGGCGTGTTGCGTGAAGCGCGCGAGCAGCGCGGTGCGATCGACTTTGAAACCGGCGAGACGCAAATTGTTTTCAATGCGGATCGTAAAATCGAATCGCTGCAGCCGATTGTGCGCAACGATGCCCATCTGCTGATAGAAGAATGCATGATTGCGGCGAACATCGCGGCCGCGCGCTACCTCGAGAGCAAGCGTATTCCGGGTCTCTATCGCATCCACGAGCACCCGGGCGAGGAAAAACTGGCCGACTTGCGGAAGTTTCTCGCCCAGCGCGGCCTTACACTGGGCGGTGGCGATAGCCCCGAGGCGCTCGACTACGCCAAAACCCTTAGCGACGCTGCTGACCGCCCCGACGTACATGTGATTCAAACCGTGCTGCTGCGGTCGATGAATCGCGCTGTCTACAGCACCGCCAATCACGGCCACTTTGGCCTCGCGCTGGAGGAATACGCCCACTTCACCTCGCCGATCCGGCGCTATCCTGATCTCATGGTTCATCGTGCGATCAAACACGTCCTGACGCACAAGCGTGCCGCCGGGTTTTACTTCAGTGACTCGCGAGTGGCGGAAATCGGTGAGCATTGCTCAACGGTTGAGCGGCGTGCTGAGCAGGCGGTACGCGATGTTGTCGCATGGCTTAAATGCGAATATGCACAGGATCATATCGGCGGTGAGTTTTCCGGTGTGGTGTCGGCGGTGACTTCGTTCGGTTTGTTTGTCGAGCTGGATGGCATTCATGTAGAGGGGTTGATACATATCTCCTCACTGCCGCAGGATTACTACGAATTCGATCCGGTGCGCCATGGACTGCAGGGCAGGCGTTCAGGGCAACTGTTCCAGCTGGGCCAGGTTGTCAGCGCCACAGTGATGGCCGTCAATCTCGAAGAGCGCAAGATCGATTTGCAATTGTCCAATACACCGGCACAACCACATAAAGGTTCCAGATCGGCGGGCGGCAAGGATGGGGCTGGCGCAAAACGCAAGAAATCATCAACCGCCAAACAGAAACGCAAGAAGCAGAGTAAGCGCAAGAGTGGAAACTGAATCACTGGGCGGAATCCATGCGGTTGAATCAATTCTGCAGCGAGCGCCTGCGACCGTGCAGCAGATTCTGCTGGCGCAATCGCGCAATGAAAAGCGCATGCAGGCAATACTGAAGATCGCTGCCAGCCAGGACATTGCCATCGAACGCCTTGATGCACGCGAACTGGATCGTCGCTATCCGCAGATAAGGCATCAGGGTGTGGTCGCGCTTTGCCGCCCGGTCAGGCCCCTTGCTGAAACGGAGCTTTTGCAGTTGCTCACCCGGCTTGATCGACCGGGCTTTCTGCTGGTGCTGGACGGCGTTACCGATCCGCACAATCTCGGCGCATTGCTGCGCAGCGCCGACGCAGCCGGTGTCGATTGTGTGATCAGCCCGAAAGACAGCAGCGTCGGCATCACGCCGGTGGTGCGCAAGGTCGCCAGCGGGGCGGCGGATACCGTGCCGTTTTGCCAGGTGACCAATCTCGCCCGCACGCTGGGTGAATTGAAAGATGCCGGCTACTGGATGTACGGCGCCGCCGATGAGGCGGCAGATCACTACACAGCGCACGATTATCGCGGCCCTGTGGCGTTGGTCATGGGCGCTGAAGGCAGTGGTTTGCGCAGGCTTACCCGCGAGCACTGCGATGTCATGATCGGCATACCCATGGCGGGGGCGGTATCCAGCCTCAATGTCTCTGTCGCCGCCGGAATCTGTCTTTTCGAAGTCGTGCGGCAACGAAATCTGCAAGCCTGATCGATCCCGGCTCGACGGGGGCTTTCAGTTGCCGGATCAGAAGCGTCAGAATTTGATGGTGTAGATTTTGTCTGCTATAGTCGGCGGTTAACCTCGTCGTAATGGCGAATTCAATTCACTCCTTGTCCAGGGCTTCGAGTCCGGGCATTTTCCACAGGAGCTAGTATGCGACACTACGAAATAGTGTTCCTGGTTCATCCTGACCAGAGCGAGCAGGTCCCGGCCATGGTAGAGCGCTACCGCGGCATCATCGACAACAGCGGCGGCATGGTCCATCGCGAAGAAGACTGGGGTCGCCGCCAGCTCGCCTATCCCATCAATAAAGTCTACAAAGCGCACTATGTGCTGATGAACATCGAATGCGAGCTGGAAGCGCTGGAAGAACTCACCAGTGCCTTTCGCTTCAACGATGCGGTGATTCGCCACATGGTGATGAAGGCCAAGGCTGCCGTAACGGCCGAGTCGCCTCTGCTCAAGAAAGAAGAGGAAGAGACTCCACGTCGCGATCGCGATGGTGGTGGCCGTAGCCGCGGCCCGCGCGACGATGCGCCCGCCGCAACCGCTGACGCTCCTGCACCTGCCGCCGAGGAAGAATAGCCATGTCCCGTTTTTTCAGACGCAAAAAATACTGCCGTTTCACCGCCGAGAACATCGAATACATCGATTACAAGGATCTCGAGCTGCTCAAGGCCTACGTCACCGAGACCGGCAAGATTGTACCCAGCCGAATCACCGGTACCAGCGCGCGCTACCAGCGCCAACTGGCCTCTGCAGTAAAGCGCGCGCGATTCCTGGCTCTGCTGCCTTACAGCGATCACCACTAAGACGGGTCGATTCGTCGACGTCGGATAGGGAGCGCCAGACATGTTCGGGCTTGCCGGCTATGCGGTTCGCGGTCTGCTGCAGGGCACACTGGTAGCATCCAGTTCGCTGTTGTTGTCGATGATTTTGCCACCGCTGGTGGTCTACAGCGGGGCCGTGGTTGCCCTGGTGTGGCTCCGCAAGGGGCCGCGCGAAGGCGCGATGGTCGCGATACTGGGGTTAATTGCCGCCGGTGTCATTTCGAGGCTGTCTGGCGTCAGTCCGCTCGCGCCGATGGTGGTGGCGGTTTCTTGCTGGATCCCCGCGCTGGTGATGGCGGCAGTGCTTCGTCACACCGTCACCCTCAGCCTTGCCATGCTAAGCGGGGCTGCACTCGCGGTGATGGCGGCGGTTGCCGTGCACCTCGCGATACCGGATCCTGCGGCGGAGTGGCGCGCCTTCTTCGACGCTATTTTCAGCAACGAAGAGTTCAGCAAACAGTTCCAGTTTGGCGAAAATCAGGACGTCTTTAAGCAGTTTATCGCCAAAGCCAGCGAGTATATGACGGGCATCTATTGCTCGATGCTGTTTCTGCTGGCTGCATTCAGTGTGCTGTTGGCGCGTGCCTGGCAGGCACGGCTGTTCAATCCCGGGGGTTTGCGTAAAGAGTTTCATGCGCTGCGCTACGGCAAGACCATGAGCATGGTCGGTGCAGCCGTTCTGGCAGTTGCATTGTTGTTACAGTTGCCAATCGCGAAAACCATAGCGATTGTGGTTATCGCGGTGTTTGCGTTTCAGGGCATGGCAGTGATACATGCATTGATTGCCGGCGCCGGATTATCGGTCGGTTGGCTGGTGCTCATTTACATTATTTTGTTGATCAAAGTGGAAGCGGTGTTGGTGATAGGCCTGGTGGGTATTGCCGACGCGTGGATTAATTTCAGACAAAGATTTATCAAGACTGCCTGAGGGCTGGTCACTAACAGGTACTCAAACATGCAAGTAATATTGCTGGAAAAAATTAACAACGTAGGCAACCTCGGCGATCTGGTTGTCGTCAAGCCCGGATTTGCCCGCAACTTTCTGCTGCCTGCCGGCAAGGCACGTCTTGCGACCCCGGCCAATATCGAAGACTTCGAGCAGCGCCGGGCTGAATTCGAAAAGCAGCAATCGGATCAGCTCGAGGCCTCCAGGCGTCGTGCCGGTGAACTCGAAGGCGCGACCGTTTCGGTTTATGCCCGTGCCGGTAACGAGGGCAAGCTGTTTGGCTCTGTCGGTACCGACGAAATTGCCCAGGCTTTTGTCGCGGCGGGTAAGCAGGTTGAAAAGCGCGAAGTACGACTGCCCGACGGCCCGCTTCGCGCGCTGGGCGAGCACGAGCTTTCATTGCATATCCACGCCGAGATCGACGTCAGCGTTACTGTCAACGTTGAACCCGAAGCCGAGTAGGCTTTTACATTGATGAAAATTGACCGCACAGCGTAGCGATACGTTACGTAACAGTCGCGGTTAAATGATGTAGAGTAAGCGACCGGGCGTCCTGTGCGACGCCCTGTATCTACCGTCACCGGTCGCTGGAAAGTCACCAACACTGATAATCTGGTTGTCCCGGGTCCAACTACAATTGCGGGGCCGCTTGGCACTTTCCTCTCCAACTGCTTACGAACCGGATTCCATTCGCCAGCCACCTCATTCGATCGAGGCGGAACGTGCTGTGCTCGGCGGCCTGATGCTCGGCGATGACGCATGGGACAAGGTGGCTGACAAGGTGACCGAGGGCGATTTTTATCGCCACGACCACCAGCTCATATTTCGTGCAATCGAATCGCTGGCCGAAAATAACTCCCCGCGCGATGCCGTCACGGTTTCAGAGCGGCTGGAAACCGCTGGAGATCTGGATGAAACCGGCGGATTGTCCTATCTGGTAGAGCTTGCCGAACATACCCCCAGTGCCACCAACGTTGGCGCCTATGCCGACATCGTTCGCGCGCGCTCAGTGTTGCGGCAGCTGATCTCAACCTGTACCTCGATTGCCGACGCCGCGTTCAGGCCCGAGGGCAAGGCTGTTGCCGACATACTGGACACTGCCGAATCGCAGATGTTTGCGATCGCCGATCAGACCAGTCGATCCACTTCAGGGCTGTTGCGTGTCAGTGACATCATGCAGTCGACCAAAGAGAAGCTCGAAGAGCTGGGGCAGAGCGGCTCGTCGCTAACCGGCATCTCAACCGGCTACAAGGATCTGGACGACAAAACATCGGGTTTGCAGCGCTCCGACCTCATCATCATCGCCGGCCGACCGTCCATGGGCAAAACTTCGTTCTCAATGAATATCGCAGAGAACGTGGCGCTGA
This sequence comes from uncultured Granulosicoccaceae bacterium, assembly GCA_937920585.1. Taxonomy (GTDB): domain Bacteria; phylum Pseudomonadota; class Gammaproteobacteria; order Granulosicoccales; family Granulosicoccaceae; genus CAKZSB01. The sequence goes on from CAKZSB010000081.1 coordinate 5,918, forward strand.
ACCAGGATTTACCTGTTGCCATCTTCAGTATGGAAATGCCCGGCGAGCAGTTGTGCATGCGAATGATTGCGTCGCTAAGTAAAATTGAATTAAGCCGGGTACGCAGTGGTCAGCTCAACGATGCCGACTGGGCGCGAATAACCTCGGCAACCAACATTCTGCACCAGCACAGTCGTATTTTTATCGATGAGACACCGGCGCTGTCGCCTACCGAGATTCGGGCCCGCTGCCGCCGACTGGCGCGTGAGCAAAAGGGTATTGGCCTTGTCGTGATCGACTATCTACAGCTAATGCAAACGGGTAATAAATCCGAGAACCGCACCAACGAGATTTCGGAGATATCGCGCTCGCTGAAAGCCCTCGCCAAAGAGCTTGCCGTACCGGTCATTGCCCTGTCGCAGCTGAATCGAAGTCTGGAGCAGCGCCCCGATCGTCGGCCGGTTATGTCGGATCTGCGAGAATCGGGTGCGATCGAGCAGGATGCAGACGTAATTGCATTCGTCTATCGCGATGAAGTCTACAACGAAGATTCACCCGATAAGGGCACGGCCGAAATCCTCATTCGCAAACAGCGTAACGGACCGACTGGTATGGTCCGGCTGACCTTCAACGGTCAGTGGACGCGTTTCGACAACTACGCGCCAGACAACTTCGGTATGGCGGATTTCTAACCCATCGTAAATAGCAGCTGAGAATCGGGTTATCAGAGTGACCGATAGCTATTGTAGCCGGTTAAGATGCGACGCCGAGTCGCGTCTGGTCAGGGTGTTTTGTCAGAGGCATACTGTGCCCGGGGTGCGCTGACCATGCAGTGCGATCGGCTCTATCGGAACGTCCGAATTGCCATAAATCTCGATGCGATTGCGCACAACGTGCGCTGCTGTCGGCAACTGGCTGATGGCGCGCAGGTGTTTGCCGTGATCAAAGCCGACGCCTACGGGCACGGTGCGGTCGAAATCCTGCCCGCACTGTCCGCTATCGATGGGATCGCTGTTGTCAATGTGGCTGAGGCTCTGACCATTCGCAGTCATCGTCCGCACGGCGATATCCTGGTACTGCAGGGTGCGCAGAGCTTCGAAGAACTTAAAACCGCTGTGGCTGCAAAGCTGTCGGTCGTCGTTCACCACGCGGCGCAAATCGACATGCTCGGCCAGCTGGATGCGCCGGATCGTCGCTGTTGGCTAAAGATTGATACCGGCATGGGGCGGCTGGGTTTTTCGCACCACGATATCGATTGCGTGCGACGGCAGCTGGCCATCAGAGGCGTGCAAGTCGTCGGTGTGCTTTCGCATCTGGCCTGCGCTGATGACAGACAAAGCGCTGCCACCGATCAGCAGTTACAAAACTTCACCGACTGCATGGCTTGTTGGCCTGTTCCTGCTGTGTTTTCAATGGCAAACTCTGCTGCCTTGTTGAGTCGAACAGACACATTGTTCGACTGGGTGCGACCCGGCTTGATGTTATACGGCGTTAGCCCGTTTGCCGAAGAGACGGGAGTGCAACGTGGATTGCGGCCAGCCATGCGAGTGGATGCGCCGGTAATTGCGGTGCGCGAGCACAGCAAGGGACAGGGAATTGGCTATGGTGCAACTTTTATTTGCCAGGCCGAAACTCGAGTGGCAATGGTGGGCATCGGTTACGGCGACGGCTATCC
>CAKZSB010000082.1 GCA_937920585.1 uncultured Granulosicoccaceae bacterium
GCACTGATTCGATTTCTCGAGATTGAAGAAACCGATGGCGTCATCGTGTTTACCAAAACCCGTGAGGGCAGCGTCACCGTTGCCGACTTACTGTGCAAGGCTGGATTCTCGGCTGTCGCCCTCAATGGCGATATGCAGCAGCGCGTGCGTGAACGCACCATCGAGCAACTCAAGTCTGGTCGCTTGAATATACTGGTGGCTACCGATGTGGCTGCTCGTGGACTGGATGTTCGCCGTATCAGTCACGTCTTCAACTACGACATTCCGGTCGATGCCGAATCCTACACTCACCGCATCGGCCGCACCGGTCGCGCCGGGCGCAGCGGTGAGGCGATTCTGTTTGTCACGCACGCCGAGCGCCGCCGCCTGGCATTCTTCGAACGCACCACGCGCCAGGCTGTCGAAATCGTTGAAGTGCCGCGCAGCCGCGAGATCAATCTCAATCGCGTAGCTCGCTTTCGGCAGCAAATTGAAAAAGCCTCGCAAGGTGCCGATTTCGAGCAATTTCGCACTATTCTGGAACAGCATTCAACCGAGACAGGACAGCCGGTTCTCGATGTCGCGGCGGCGCTGGCTACCCTGCTGCAGGGCGGGCGACCGTTTTTTGCGTCCGACAAGCCAGTACCGCGCAAGCAGCGCCAGGACGAGCGCGCTGCCAAGCATGAACGGCCATCACGCGACGGCGGCGAGCGCAGACCGCCGCGCAGTCGTACGGAATTCACCGAGCGTCCGCTCGAGCGCGGCATGGTGCGCTATCGCATCGAAGTCGGGCACGATCACAGCGTCAAGCCCGGCAATATTGTCGGCGCGATCGCTAACGAAGCCGGAATGGACGGCGGCAAGATTGGCTCTATCCAGATAAACGACAGTTACAGTACCGTTGATCTGCCAGAGGGTATGCCCCGCGAGATCTATCGCACGCTGCAGAAAACCCGGGTCGCTGGTCAGGCGCTCAAGATCACCCGCGATGGCGCCGAGCCAGGATCGAATCCAGGCAAGCCCAAACCGGCGGCGAAACCGGAATTCAAGGCCAGGCCGGAACAACCGGCTGGCAAGCGTTTTGCCGATAAGCAAGCCGATGACAAGCCTGCGCGCAAACCGTTTGCAAAACCCGCCGCTAAGAAGCCGTTCAGGAAATCGGCGGGCAGTGATGTACGGGACAGTGGCAAAAGTGGCTTCAGTGCCGAGCCCAAAGCACGTCGTGAAGACGCACCAGGGGATCGACGCAAGCCAGCGGGTGACAAGCCGCCAGTCGATGGCAAAAAGGTAGCGCTCACAACCAAAAAGCCGAAGAAGATCAGCGCTAAAAAGAAGGCCAAAAAGCTCGAGAAAAAGGCGCGCAAAAAACAGGCGCGCCAGATGGCGGCCGCCTCACGAAATGCAGCGGCGCAAACCACGAGCGAGTAGCAACTTTGGGCGCGCTTTGCGGTTTTCATCGGTAAGGTAAATGCGACGAACTGCACCGCCAAATCAGGTAAGGTGGTGCAGCCCGTAACTACTGACATAAGGTTCGTACGATGACGCTGCTGATCGCCGGTCTGGCACTGTTCCTGGTGCCGCATTTCATATCTGTTTTCAAATCAATTCGCGGCCGCTTGCACACTGCGATCGGTGCAACGCCATACAAGATTCTCTACAGCCTGGTCTCGCTTGCGGGGCTTGTCGCGATTGTGATGGGCTACGGTGATCTGCGCGCCTCTGGCGACAACGTATTGTTGTACAACCCGCCTTTGTGGCTGCGTCCGGTAGCGTTGTTGTTGATGGTGATTGCCATTGTGCTGTTTGTGGCCGCAAATATCCGCAGTCGTCTCAAGACCCTTGTCGTTCACCCGCAAATTGCCTCGGTAAAGATCTGGGCGTTTGCGCACCTGCTGGCCAACGGTGATCTCGCATCAGTGCTGTTGTTTGGCACCATGCTGGCCTGGGCTGTCATCGCGCGTATCGCCTATAAACGTCAAGGTCTGATGTCGGTGGCAAATCCGGTTGATTCGTGGGGCGTGATGGATGGTGTTGCCGTGGTCGCGGGCATTGCGGTGTATGTCGTATTCGCGTTCTGGCTGCATCCGATCTTGATTGGCGTTTCGGTAGCGGGGTAGTCGCGGTAGTTTGGCATTCTGGCCGGGTTAGCCATGCACGGCAAAGCGCATGGCCACTACCTCAGTGGAGAATTCCGGCAACAACGGATTGTCGTTCCAGCTCGATTCAAATGCCTGTTGCAGGCTTTCGTAGTACCACAGCGTTTGCGATTTTTCAGCCGAAAATCGATCCCAGATTTGTTCGCCAATCTTGCGGTAGTCGATCATGATCGCCCGCGAGTTGTAGAGTTTGTCGGCGCAGCACACCAGTTGTACATCGCGATGTTTGTTACCGATTGAGGCGACGAAGCGCTCCTTGCGCTCGCGCCAGGTCGTGCGCGTTTTACGATCGGGATCGGGGATGTCGTCGGTGCAACCCAGCACGATGTTATGCACGTGCTCGCCAAAGCGCTCGCGAATGTCAGCAAGGGTGATTTTGTCTCCCTGATCCTCTATCGCATCGTGCAGCAGCGCGCCAATGGCGATGGCTTCCCGGTCGATTGGTTCGTGATAGGCAGTGGCCTCGAGCGCCAGCGCAGACACGCCCATCAAGTGTGCCATATAGGGTACTTGTGTCGTGCGCCGCTTCTGCCGGCGATGTAAATCGCTGGCAAGCTGCAGTGCATCTTCGAATCGGCTGGTCAACATAAGAGCAAATTGCTT
>CAKZSB010000083.1 GCA_937920585.1 uncultured Granulosicoccaceae bacterium
TGTGCAGGTGTGCAGAATACTGTGATCGAATGAGTTGTTTTCTGCGATGAAAATTTCAGTATCGGCCGGGTGTCGCCGATATGCGAGCCGGCTGGTGTTGCACATCAGCTAATGGACCGCTGCGATGCACCGAACGGCCAGTCAAGTAGTATTTCAGTGCCCTACAGCGGAACTATTCGCCGTTATAAGTGAGTATCAGGAGTAATTAGTATGCTGAAGAAAAGCTGGAGTAGCGCCGCTGCACTGGGTTTTATACTGTCGTGTTCAACGCTGCCCGTATTTGCCGAACAAGTGCCAGGCGAGGCTTCATATAGTATGAGGCACTGGATCGGTTGGCTGTCCACAAGTAGATATGCCTCGCCGGTTTGCACAACCAATGTTTTTGAATCGCCGTTGCTCGTACAGATTATCGACGAGCTGCAGGCTGATACTGGCCTGTGCGAGTGTTCCGTAACCGTTCAGATGGCTGCGATATAGGTGAGCCATGTCGCCGCAGGTCGAGTACAGACTTGTGTTTTCGCGGTGACAGATAGCTTGGAATGTGTGCGCCTTCATCAGAAGGCGCACAGCTTTTACTGACTACTTCTTCAGGTTGGTCCAGATGGTGTCATATACCTTCTGTACTTCTTCTGAGCAGGCCATTACGAAAGTGCCAACAGGCTGCGCGGGCGGGTTGGATTCGGGTGAGTTCTTCACTGCGTCGTCCAGCAATTCGGTGGTGTTGCTCACGCCTGCTGTGTACTGTGCAAAGTTGGTAACAGCCGCGGCATTTTCAGGTTCGAGCAGGAAGTTCATGAACTTAAGCGCGTTGTCGCGATTAGGAGCATCTTTCAGCAACACGACGTTATCCATCCAGACCACGTAACCCTCTTTCGGGTAGGCGTATTCTATATTCGCACCCTCTTCGCGGGCCTTGGCAGAAAATCCGCTCCAGATCATGCCAACCGATGCATCGCCGGATACCAGAACATCTTTGGCAACGTCGGAGCCGAAAGACGCCCAGTGTGGTTTGGCATTTTGTACCAGTTCGTTAAGCTGTTTGAGCTGATCGCGATCAGTGGTGCACTGCGGTATACCCAGATAGATAGACGCGAGTGCCAGTACTTCGCCCTGGCTGTCCAGTACGTTGATCTTGCCCTGTACTTCCTCGGGCGGATCGAAAATCATCGCCAGAGTGTTGATGTCACCGGTGTAGTCATTGCGGTTGACAGAAAAACTGGTGGATCCCCACTGGTAGGGAATGGAGCTCTTGCGGCCCTTGTCGAAACCGACGTCGACCCACTCGGGCATGATGTTGCCGAAGTTGCTGAGTTCCGATGATTCGAAGGTATCCAGCAATCCGTCGGCAGCCATAATTTCGACCATGTAGTCACCTGGAACGGCGACATCGTAGCTGCCCATTTTACCGGCCTTGAGGGACGCCAGCATGGCTTCGTTGGAATCGAAGGTGTCCATCGTCACGGTGACACCGTGCTGTTCGGAGAATTTGTCCAGCAATTCCTGCGGGATATATTCGAACCAGTGATAGATCGACAGATTGCCCTCGGCCTGTGCGGTGCCGGCGGTCAGCGCCAGCGCGACGGCCGCGACGGTGGTTTTCAGTTTTCTATTCATTTATGTGTCTCCGGTTGATTTCTTTTTTGTTGCAGGCTTGCCACATCGAGTGGCGGAACGGGTTGGTTAAGAGGAATTCTCTCCGCCTTTGCGATTGATGAACCACGACAGAGTAACAAAACTTGCGGAAACCAGTAACAGCAGCGTGGAAATGGCCATGATATTCGGCTTGATGCCCTGTTTGACGGAGCCGAAAATCGCAGTAGGCAGTGTCTCGATTCCGGCACCTTTGACAAAATTCGTGATGATGAAGTCATCGAGCGAGATGATAAAGGCGAGCAGGAAGCCACTGATGATCCCCGGCATCATCAGCGGCAGCAACACCAGCCTGAATGCCTCCCAGCGCGTTGCGTACAGATCCTGTGCCGCCTGTTCGTAACTGCCCTCGATGCCCTGCATGCGCGCGGCGATAGGCAGGTAGGCAAATGGAATGCAGAACACAATGTGTGCGATAAGTATGGTGGCGTAACCCGCCTTGAAGCCGATCGCTGAAAAGAATATAAGCGTTGCCACCGCGGTGACAATCTCCGGCACCATGAGCGGCAGGTTGATCAGGCCAAAACTTAGCCCCTGTCCTCGAAAGCGCCCGGCGCGCAGAATCGCCACCGCGGCACACAGCGCGATGGTAGTTGCGGTGGTGGCGGCGCACAACGCGATCGTGAGTGAGTTAAACGCCGCCTTTTTAAACTTCGGCGCCTCCACACCAAAAAAAACCTCTTCGTACCAGCGCAGTGACAGGCCACCCCAGTTGGTTATCGAGTTGCTGTCGTTGAAGGAGTACACCATTACTACCAGCAACGGCGTGTAGAGTAAAAACAGGCACAGGCAGGTTATCGCCAGAAAGCCGGGGAAGCGTTTTATGTCGAATTTCTTCGCCACTAAAAATGCCCCTGCTGGCGTTGCGAGCGGGCGTAGAACATCAGTGCAATCAGTACCAGTGATAACAGAATCATTGATGCTGCAGCACCGAATGGCCAGTTGCCAGCATTGCCCTTGAACTGCTCCTCGATAAGCGAGCCGATCATAAAGTTTTTCGCACCGCCGAGAAGATCAGGTGCGAGAAACGCGCCCAGGCTCGGCACGAATACCAGAATGCAGCCGGCCACGATACCTGGTTTGACACTGGGCAGGATTACGTGTCGCAGTGTTGTCCAGCGCGAGGCATACAGATCGGCCGCTGCCTCGGACAAGGCAAAGTTGTAGCGCTCGACGCTCGCATAGATGGGCAGCACCATGAATGGCAGATACGAATAGAACAGGCCCAGTTGCACCGCAAAGGCAGTGTTGATCATGTGGATCGGTTCGCTGATTACGCCACCGGCCATCAGCCATTCGTTAATCGGGCCAGTGTCACGGATGAGAAATTTCATCGAGATGGTGCGGATTAACAGATTGACCCAGTAGGGAATGGTGACCAGAAAGAGCCAAATTGATTTGTTCACCCCGCTGCGCGTGGCGATAAACCATGCGGTGGGAAAGCCGATCAGCAGACACAGTACGGTCGCAAGCCCCGCCTGCCAGATCGAACGCCAGAAAATGCCGATGTAGGTCCATTCAATCTTGGGTGGATCATCGCCAAACAGACCGCGATCGAACAGGAACTGATCATAGGCGGCGAGCGAAAATTCCCAGATCACACCGCCGCGAAATTCTTTGGTCAGGAATGAATAGATCAGCATCATGCCGACCGGCAGTAACAGAAAAAAACCGATAATCAGCCACGAGGGCAGCAACAGCAGCGGGCCAAAACCTGTGTAGGTGTTGCTCTTGGTTTGGCCGCCAGCCTGAATAACACCTGCCATCAGTCGGTCAACAGGCGCGCTGCGCCCGGCTCGATCTGCAGGCCGACCCGGTCGCCGCGATCGGGTAGCGTAGTGTCATCGGTGTTCTGCATTCTGGCAGTTAGCGTTGTGCCGTCATTCAGCTCGATTGTGATGCGCATATCGGTGCCGAGGTAGGTTAGCCTTTTTACCGTGCCGCTCAAATCGCCTGTATCGCTGGCGGTCAGGGTCAGTCGCTCGGGGCGAACAGACAGGTGTCCGGCGCCGGTGGTGGCATCGCCGGCGGATTTGCACTGTATTGCTGTGCCATCCGCCAGTGTGCACATGGCTGTGTCACCATTTACGCTGTTCACGGTTACGTCGATCAGATTGGTCTCGCCGATGAAGTCGGCGACAAAACGGTTGCTCGGTGATTCGTAGATATCGCGTGGCGCGCCAACCTGCTGCAGTTCACCTTCGGATATCACTGCAATCCGATCGGACATCGTGATGGCCTCTTCCTGATCGTGGGTAACGAATATAAAGGTGATGCCGGTGTTGTACTGAATTTGTTGCAGCTCGATGCGAACTTCCTGGCGCAGTTTCAGATCCAGCGCAGACAGGGGCTCATCCAGCAATAGTACGCGTGGCCGAGGTGCCAGCGCGCGGGCCAGTGCGACGCGTTGCTGCTGGCCGCCGGACAATTGAGATGGCATGCGTTCAGCCAGCGCACTCAACTGCACCATGTCCAGCACTTCGCCCACGCGCTTGCGGGCATCGGCATCCGGTACGCGCTGGCGCAGCAGGCCGAACAGCACGTTGTCGGTAACCGACATATGCGGAAACAGGGCGTAGTGTTGAAACACCGTATTGATCGGGCGTTTGTTGGGTGGCAGCCCGGCCAGGCTTTCACCAAAGAGGCTTATAGTTCCCTCGGAGATATTCTCAAATCCGGCAATTGAACGCAGCAGCGTTGTTTTGCCACAGCCGGAGGGGCCGAGCAGGGTGAAGAACTCGTTGTCGCGAATTTGTAGCGTCAGGTTCGCCAGTGCCGCGGTGGTGCCATAGCGCTTGGTGACGTTTTGCACGTCGACTGCAATATCGGTGGGCGTTTGGCTCAACAGTTAAAAGGCTCCGTGGGCGATGTGTGCTCGGATTTAGAGTAGATACTGACACAAATAGCCGATTTTTGCGTCATCAGGCGCGCCTTGTGGCAGGGCGTCAGCCGGGGCAGCAGAGCGCTCGACAGCGTGTTGAATCGATTGCCAGGTGCCGGCCCGCAGTTAAATTGCATCGTGCGGCTCAAGGTTGCACACATGTCTGCCGTTACACGCCTCGGCTGGCGCTGATACCGTCGGCAATCCAATAATAAAAATAACAATAATTTGGTGTTATCTATGTGGGCCAGGATATTCCAAATCGCTTGTTCGCCGGGGCTATTGCTGGCTCTGAGCGTGACATGGGTGACGCCAGTTGCGGCACAGGCAGACCTGCCTGAACAATTCGTGTCGATCAAACAATTCCTGCTGGAGACGGTTTCCGAATCGCAGCGTGTGGGCGCCGCCACCACGCAGACGCTTCTCAAGACCAATCTTGCGGCTTTTCAGCAGTTAAAGCAGCGCGTCGATCAGGCGGCGAGGGTGGACGACATCATCGCCGAACTATCAACTGAGCTTGACACCATCGCGGGCAACTTTGAAAAAGCGGCACTGATGCGGCGTGATTATCAGCAGTACACCGCCGAGGCCGACGGCCAGCTACAAAAAAGGCAGAGCCAGACTCGCGCGGCGATTGGCGAGATTCAGCGTCGGATCGCCCTGCGAACCTCGGAGCTCGAGGCCGCACGGCGCGCCGTGCCGAATGCTGCCAACGGAATCGACCGGGATCGACACCAAATCACCATCAGCGCGAACCAGAGCGTGCTGCATTCACTGCGTGCGCAGGCCGACATCTGGGAGCAGTTTGAAAGTGCCCAGACGCGCCTGATCGCCACGCTTAAGATGAGTTCAGAACGGGTGGACTATGTGTTGTTCGTACTCGAGAAGAACGCCCAGGTTTATCGTGCGGCGGCCAACACGGCGAAACTGCGAAACAATGTGCGGCTGGCGCTTAGTGATTTGCAGGCGCTTGGCGGTATTGAAAGTTCACTGGTCGATCTTGAGGCCAGCTGGCGAGAAGTCGATCAAATAGTCAATGAAATCGGTCGACAGGAGTTCATTCCGAATGCTGACAGCTAACCAGCGACTCGTCCGCAAGATGGTGGTTGTGCTGTTCGTGATCGGGTTGGCCGTTGCCTTTGCCGGCGCCCGCCATCAGCAGACGCAGGTCGCAGCGCAGGTGACATGGCAGGATGTCAGCGCCACGTTGCAGGATGTGGAAATCGCCAAGCGCGATCTGTTCCAGTCGATGCAGGAAAAAACCGGCGCGCTGTAGCGTTACGTGCTGTGGCCGTCACGGTACGGGGCAATTTAAACCGGATGCAGTTGAGTGACCTCGCGTCGAAATGGCATCGCGTCCAGTTCAATGGGTGCATCCAGTTCGCGAGCATAGCGATGGCCTGCGTAGGTTGCCCAGGCAATTGGCGCGGGCGCCTCGGCATCGCCGATAGCTTTCACACTGTTGATTCCGGCCGCTTGCCACTCTGGCTCGCGCTGCTGCAACTGCTGAAAAAGTGCCTGTTCCGGCGTGCGTGAAGTGACTAACACAACCGCATCTGCCTGCAGCGTTTGGCTTTGCCCGGAGTAGCTGCAAACGCTCTGTACAGCGCCATCATTGATACTCGCGACGGCGCGATTGAGCTGTAGTTGCACGCCGAGCCTGATCATATTCTCGTGAATAAAACCCTGTTCCAGCGTATTCAGTGTCCACTCCGACACATAGGCCGATGGTGTGACCAGCGTGACGGTGGCCCCGTTTGCCACCAGCAGTTCGGCGAGTACCGCGCCCATGTAATAGTGATCATCATCGAACAGCACCACGTTGCCTGCGGGGATCGAGCCTGCCATCAGATCGTCCGGCGTATAAACTGGCAGCGAGCCGTCGTTGGGCATGGGGTGTACGTGGTGGCGCGAGACGCCATCGTTGCGCCAGCTTGAACCCGTGGCAATTGCCACGTGCTCGGCGCCAAATTCCAGAATGTCGTCGGCCGACAGATCGTTGTCCAGGTAGACATTCACATTCGCCAGCTGGCTAATCTGGTACTCGCGATAATCACGCACCCGCCCCCAGGCAGACAAACCCGGCAACTGGCATTCTCGCGCCACGCGCCCGCCCAGATGGGTGTCGCGCTCGGCCAGCGCGACGTCGTAGCCGCGCTTGCCCAGTGCCAGCGCAGCTTCCAGTCCGGCCGGACCGGCGCCAACCACCAGCACCGTGTTTGAATCGCCTTTGGCACTGGTGTTCTCCGGGTGCCAGCCCTTGCGCCACTCCTCCATGAAAGTGGGATTCTGGGTGCAGCGCGACAGCGACATCGTCATATCGCCGGTCACACAGATGTTGCAGCCAATGCACTCGCGAATATCCTCGACCCGCCCCTCGTCAATCTTGCGCGGCAAC
>CAKZSB010000084.1 GCA_937920585.1 uncultured Granulosicoccaceae bacterium
AGAGTCGTCCTTGCACCTGCCGTGGTCCAGTCTGCCGAGGTGGGGATGGATTTGAGCGTTAGATCATTGAGGCCCGGGTCTGTTGCGTTGACGATGGTGTCATCATCTGGTCCCTGAAGATCCCGCATTTGCCAATTGACGTGCAGTCCATCTGGTGTATTCGCGCTATCGAGTTGATAGTTCAGCGTATGCGAGATCTCCTGTTCAGTTCGCGCATGGTCCCAGATTCTTATGTCATAAATAGTCCCGGTGAATGTGTCAGCCGGGTTGAACGTAGTGCCGTCATAGCTTTGCCCGAGGATGGCAATGCTTCCCTGTGGCAGGGCACCACTGCCAACAATGGTGTTCGAGTTGCTGACAAGCTGGCCGTCGTGGTAGATCTTTAATTCGCTGGTGCTGTCGTCCCAGGACAGGCTGATAGTGTGCAGCTCGCCATCGGCGAGTGAGTTATCAACCGAGAGCATCAAGGTCTGTGATGAACCCAGAACGGGTAGCGATAACAGTGTGCCGGTTTGTAGTGTGCTGAATGTTGCCTCGATTGTGAACTGCGGCATGTCGACAGGCGTGCCAGTATCCATCTCCAGATACTGGTTGTTGCCGCCGTCAGTGTTTAGCTTAAGTCCGGTGTGCAGATGTGTGGGTGCTGCGTTATCAAGTGGCTCCGTCAGCTCTGCCGTGCCAAACACATCCGTGCGTTGATAAGCTGTGTTGTAGCCATCGCCCCATTCTATCCTTGTGTCGCGTCCACCTCCGTCGTCGTCGTCGTTAACCTGAACATCAATGCCGATCACCTGCGTTGCCGGGTTGGTAATTCCCAGTTCGTTCCAGGGCAGGGCGATCTCCATTGTGTAGCCGTTGGCCGTGTTGTTGACTGCCGAAACAATTGCGTTGGTGTCAATCGCAGCACTGGCGCCCCTGAGTTGAGCGGTAGCAGTAGCGCGATCGAACAGCAGCTGAATATCGTCTATACCGTCATAGTTGCTGGTTCGGCTATAGTTCGGGTCGAGAAATATCTCGATCGAATCGTCCTGGAAAGGAGATTCAGGGGGCGATTCCGCAGAGATATCGACACTATCGAGAACGTCAATGTAGAAGTACAGGTACTCAGCGTTCCATGTCGATTGCCAGCTGGCAGACAGATCGTTGATTCCGGTGCGGGCTGTCGTCTCAACAGAGATTCTCGTGATGTCCTGATTCGACCGACTCTCCCAGATAACGTCCCTGAAGCCATCAATGTCGATTGCTCCCGCTGTGCCCAGCAGTTGCGTGCTTCCCGCTTCACTGGCACCGATGTCCGGATCGGAGGAGCGCAACATATCATTGGCATCGCGTGGCTCGGCAGACAGTGAGTCTCCGGCATTGATGGCAGGGCTGCCAGCTTGCAAGGCGTGAGTCAGCAGTCCTGTGTTGCCAATAGCCAATGGCGCGAGCTGGGCGCTGGTGTTGCTGATGTCGCCGGTACTGGAAAGATTGGCTGTGCCGTCACTGTCGAGGTTGTATCCATCGCTGGTAATTCGATTGCCGTTCTTTACGTTCCCTGTGTTGGCAGCTGCAGCCGTGTTGCCTTCGAGAATCGAATTCGACATAACGACAGATGCAGCGCCGCTTAGGTGCAGTCCGCCACCGGCGCCATTGCCATCTGTGCCTGCTGCATTGAAGGCGATAGTGCTGTTATAGATGAACACTTCCTCGCCCGATCTAATCGCGCCACCGTCATCTGAGGCCCAATTGCCGCTTAATGTGGAATTGTTCAGCGTGAGCGACGCGCCGCTGCCAACGGTGGATATAGCGCCAGCCTGAGCGGAGCTGTTTTCATACATGGTGACGTTGAAATAACTTTGTACTGCTTCTTCACCACTTACCGCACCGCCCTTGTCAGTGGCTGTGTTGTTATAAAAAGTGGAATTGATAGCGTTGAACGTAGCGCCCTTTAGCTCTACGGCGCCGCCTTCTGCAGCGGAGTTATCGGCGGCGTACACTTCATAAAACCGAATGGTGCCACCATCGGAAAGCACTGCGCCACCGCGATCCCCCGAGACGTTGCCAATCAGTGATACATTGTCGAAGGTTACGTCAGAGCCATCACGGGCATCGACAGCTCCACCCGTGGTGTCGTGATAGCCATTGATAAGCTGCAGATTTTCAAAGACTACGGTGTAGTTACCGGGAACTTGAATAACCCGGCTCTTCGACTCTGCGTCGATTATGGTGCCACTTTGGCTCTCTCCTCGAAGCGTGATGTCGCTGTCGATAGATAGCTCACCGGCGTCGCTACGCAGATAGTGCCCGTCCGGCAGATATATTTCATCGTGCCCGTCTTCGTTGTCGGCTGCCTCGATAGCCTCGCGAAGTGATATCTCGCCGTCGGCGCCCGGATCGTCGAGCAACGCCTGAATACCGGAAGTGTCGCCATCGTCGATATCAGCAGTGGTGGTGACGACCAGTGGCGGGAAATCGGCCAGTTCTTCAAGCCACTCATCCTGTGCTGCATCCGACAGGGCGACGGCGCTGTCTACCGTGCCGATTGAGTGTTCCAGTGTCCAGTCACCGCCTCGTGACAGATGTCCGGTGGTATCGCTGCTGGCGGCGACGTTACTCGCGGTAGCGTCTGCCCAGTACGCAAGCATTTCGATGCCATCGGCATTTGCCGCCAGATCACAGCCATAGAGCAGAAAGTCAGCGTCGCGGGCGAGCGACTGCTGCCACAGCGTCATTGTCGATAGCGATGCCTGAAGCGTGTGTTGATTCAGCCAGCCGCTGCCCAGTTGCAGCCCCGAATCACTGCCATGTGAAAACAGATGGACTGCGGCCACATTTTCGTTGGCCATGATGATCGCGGACAGCTGCTCAATGCCATCTCTGTCGGAATCGAGCAAGTGAATTTGCAGATTTCGGCCAGTGTCCTGCTGGGCGGTGAAATCGGCCAGCAAGCGTTCAATGTCGGAGATCGCGGAATCGACAACAACCAGTTCCAGCGGTTGCGCAGTAATCGACAGGGGCACGAAGTGCTCAGGCTGCTCGAGCGCATTTTCTTCCGCGAGGCCAAGGCCGAGTAAATCTGCCGAAAAAAGTGTACGAGGTTCCAGGACTTCGACGACGGCATCGTCGATGCTTCCGACAGGGTCAGGCCGGGTGCCAGGTAGCAGGCTGGTGTTTTTTTTGCGCTTGTTCGCCGGCATAAATCCTCAGCCCCACGGTCAATGTGACCGCGGCTGGCAGTTTCCTAAGCCATAAAGTTCAGTCGTAACTGTAGGAATCGGCTGGATACTGTTGATATTGAATCGATTTATGGAATGAGCGCGTTGCTCCGGGCATAGCGTGATGGAATTGGAGGAAAGAAGCTGGCCGCGGCACGGTGGCCTTCACGCTAACTGGAGTGGCGGGCTTGATTGACTTGTCTGTCAGCGCACAGGTATCTGAGCGCGAAACGCAGTTGATGTGTCAGCCCCGACTGCCCGGCGAGGGCCGGGTAGAGGGGTGTCGGAACTATCGCAAACGCGATTCAATCGCCGTTAGCACGGCGTCCAGGCTGGCGCTAACCGCGGTGAATTGCTCGCTCGCGGTCATCAACTTTTCGGCGCCTGCAGGCGGTGGGGGCTGCTGGCCGATGGCGTTGTGCACGGCACTGGAAAACTTCGCCGGATCAGCGGTTTCAACCAGCACGAGCTGGTCGTCGGTCGTGCCCTGAAGCTGGCGTGCGGCGTGCACTGCAGTCGCCGAATGGGGGCACACGATCTTGCCAAAGTCGCTCCACATCCAGCGCATGGCATCGTTTGCCTGCTCGGTGCTGCAACGGTGTGCGGAAAAATCGTGATGCAGGGCCTTCAGCTCGGATTCGCTGAGCGCATAGCAGCGCTGCTCGGCCAGTTGTTGCTGTGCCTGTCTGACTGATTCGCCCGACTTGCCTTTCAGGTGCCACAAAAAGCGCTCAAAGTTGCTGGACACCTGTATGTCCATGCTGGGAGAGATTGTTTTGTGTGTTTCCGTCGCCTCCATTTTTCCGCATTCGAACAGGCGCGGCAGGACATCGTTCTCGTTGGAGGTTACTACCAGGCGATTAATCGGCGCGCCCAGCTGGCGGGCGATATAGGCCGCATAGACATTGCCGAAATTGCCAGTAGGGACAATGAAACTCGCGTTGCGGCCGGTTTGCCGGCTGATGTTACCGGCGGCATGAAAGTAGTAGGCCGTTTGTAACAGGATGCGAACCAGGTTGATGGAGTTGACCGCGGTGAAGCCAAATTCATCTGCCTGTGGTGTCTGGTAGAGCGCTTTGACGATTCGCTGGCAGTCGTCGAAGTCGCCGTCGACGCACAGTGCCAGAACGTTGTCGGCTTCGAGAGTGGTCATCTGGCGGCGCTGAAATTCCGAAACACCGCCATTCGGGAACAGCACAATCACGTTTAAACGGCTGCGATTGGCAAATGCCGATACCGTCGCGGCTCCCGTATCGCCGGATGTGGCGCACAGAACGGTTGCACGGCGCTGCTCGCTGGCGAGCTTGGCGTCGAGAATCTCGGCCAGCGGGGCCAGTGCGTAGTCCTTGAAGGCGAAGGTCGGGCCGCGAAAGAGTTCGAGGCTCCAGAGGTGGTCGGTAATTTGTTTCAGCGGCGGATTCGCGGCGGCGCCAAATTTATCCATCGCGGCCGGAATCGCTCGTTCAAGCAATCCTGTGGTAAAAGAGTTACCGCCGAAATGCTTAAGCACGGCGACTGCCGTTTCTGCGTAAGAGCCTTGCAGTAAGGCATCCAGTTGGTCGCCTGTGAGCGCTGGCCAGTCGGCGGGTACGAACAGCCCGCCATCTGCCGCTGTGCCGCGGCTGACAATTTCGGACAGGGTGGGCGTTTGCGTGTCACCGCGGGTACTGGTGTAATTCACCGCTCTTTCTCTTTAGCAGTCGCTGATGGGGCGTGTATGGGTAGCATTCTGGCCGTGCTGGAACAGTAAGCCGGATGCCGCCTGCGCACGGTTGCAGTAGATTGTACCCGCTAAGTCCTTCAATGGTGTTGTTGTTTCGACTGGTTTCAACAGTGTGAGCAAGTATGTCTGATTCAACTTCCGCCGGCCCAAGGCCGGTGCGCAGGCGTCGTCGTGGTCGGCGTACCCCGAGTAACGGTTTTGCGCAGAAACCTTTCAGTCAGTTGCGCCGCATTACGGCGCCAGTCGATCTGGCCTCGGCCGAGGCCGTCGAGCAGATACATCTTGCGTCTTTGCAGGTTTTGTCCCAGACCGGTATCGCCGTGCTGCACGAGGGCGCCAGAGCGATCATGCGTGATGCCGGTGCAAGCGTTGA
Source organism: uncultured Granulosicoccaceae bacterium (assembly GCA_937920585.1). Lineage (GTDB taxonomy): Bacteria > Pseudomonadota > Gammaproteobacteria > Granulosicoccales > Granulosicoccaceae > CAKZSB01. The sequence continues at coordinate 5,294 of CAKZSB010000084.1, forward strand.
ACCGCAGGACAATCGCGTGCGATTTGATCCGCAGCTAATCAGCAGCCTGGTGAGCTCGATCCCCGGGGAATTTAAACTGCATGCGCGCAATCCGGATCACAGCGTGCACATGGGTGGTGATTCAATCGTTTTTGCGATGATGGCAAGCGCGCCGAATTGTTCCTGTTTGCAGCACGGGCGGCGCACCGGCAATCGCGCCGACTATCGCAACCTGCTAAAACTCGCGCAAATGCATAACGTGGTACAGGTGCTCGGCGGCTACCCGGTCGAGCCCGTCGATCTGCATCCCTCGATCCGTCATCTGGACTGCATCGACGATTTCCTTTCTGTCACCGACAAGGCTTACTGCATCTACTCGCTGGGTCACGAGCGAGTCACCGATGCCATTGAAATGACACGTATCGCACGGGGTATCAGCGAAGAGCAGCTCAAGTCCGAGCCGAGTCTGTTTACGATCATCAACACCAATTCTCCACTGCAACTGGATATACCCATGATGCAGGGCATTATCGACATGGCCACTGCCGGTCAGCCGGTTGTCATTACCCCGTTCACTCTGTCTGGCGCGATGGCGCCGGTCACTATACCGGGTGCACTGGTGCTGCAAAACGCAGAGGCACTGGCTGGCCTGGCGTTCTCGCAAATGGTAAACCCGGGCTGCCCGGCGATGTACGGCGGCTTTACATCGAATGTGGATATGCAGTCTGGCTCGCCGGCATTTGGTACGCCGGAGTACATGAAAGCGCAGCACATCGGTGGTCAGCTGGCACGCAAATACGGCGTGCCCTACCGAACCTCCAATGTATGTGCCGCCAACACGGTCGATGCTCAGGCAGCTTACGAAAGCGTGTTTTCATTGTGGGGTGCAGTTAATTCCGGCGGCAACCTGCTGATGCACGGTGCCGGCTGGATGGAGGGAGGTTTATGTTGTTCATACGAAAAAACCATCCTCGATATTGATTTGCTGCAAATGGTGGCAGAGTTCCTGACGCCGCTGGACTTTTCCGCCGATGAGCTCGCCCTGGATGCCATCGCCGAGGTTGGCCCCGGTGGTCACTTTTTTGGAACCCCCCACACGCAGGATCGGTTCAAAGACGCCTTTTACGCGCCGGTTCTAAGCGACTGGCGCAACTTCGAGAGTTGGCAGGAGGCGGGCAGTCCGGACGCGATGCAGAAGGCTAACAAAGTGTGGCAGCAACGCCTCGGGCAGTACGAGGCACCCGATATGGATGCGGCGATCCGTGAAGAGTTGACAGACTTTGTTGAACGTCGCAAAGCGACCGGTGGCGTCGCGACTGACTTTTAGGCGGTGTGATCGAGTAGTCGTATTGGTGGTTGAGGTTTTCGATGTTTGCATCTGCGCTGCTACCACTGGCATAGCTGTTGCGAACCCTACAGCTGATGCCTCACAGCTGTCCCCATGCAGTTGCGCCCAACGTTCGCGAGGCATTTTTGCCTGGTGTGACCTCCCTAAGCGACCCGGTACGAGCGCTGCCATTGAATATCCGATCCAGCCCTGCAAAAAGAGACGTTGTGCTGGTGGTGTCGTCGGCGGGCGGGCATCTGAACGAAGCGCTTTGTGCGTTGAGTCTGGTTGAAGCCGACCTGCATCTGGTCTGTAACAAAAACATGCTGGATAACGCGCGCTTCAGGAAGATTCATACGGTTCGCGATACGCAGTACAATCCATCGATTCATGCTCTAAATTTCCTCTACGGGATCTGGTTGTTTCTCACGATTCGCCCCAACGCAATGTTTAGCGCTGGCGGGCCGATCTGTCTTCCGTTTGCGCTGCTGGCCAAAGCCACTCGAACGAAGTTTGTCTATCTCGATACCATGGCGCGTGTATCGAGCCTGTCCAATACCGGCAGAATAATAGAAAAGTACGGGCTTTGTGATGTGTTTCTGTGTCAGTGGAAGTCGATCGCCGAGCAATACGACTCGATTGAATACTGCGGCACCGTTTTCAGTATGTCTGATCAAAAATCCGATCAACCTGCCAGCAGGGCAGCGTGAGATGGAAAAGCCGCTGATTCTGGTGACAATGGGCACCAACGATTATCCGTTTACCCGGCTCTACAATTGCATCGCCGCAGATCCGTTGTATTCATCGAGCGAGGTTGAATGGTTTATTCAGTGCGGTAGCTGTGATGTCGCGATGCCGCCATTGAATGGAACGGTAAGTGAGTTGGTCTCGCGCCGGCAAATGGATGAATTGATACAGCGTGCAGCACTGGTAATAAGCCACTGTGGCATCGGCAGCCTGAATCAGGTGCTTCAATTTCAAAAGCGCACAATGCTCGTGCCTCGAGTGGAGCGATTCGGCGAATTCTCTGACGACCATCAACTCCAGATTGCCAACGAGATCAATAACAGTCGCCTGTTGGTGGTGTTCCCGGACGATCCATTTCCGGCGCTTGATCTATTGCAGATAAAATCTGATGCAATGATCACATGCGAGCGTGTGGATATCGTGAATTATGACGTCGCGGAGATTGTGAAGCGTAAGCTCGCAAGCTGAGTGAAAATTGTGTACCCGCACTCGGTTTTTGGCGCCCCCGGTTGTTAATCCAGGCGCTGGCATAGCTGTTGCGTTTCAGCGTTGGTCGAGAATTTCAGGTCTTCCAATGTATTCAAAGGTGTTCAGCAAGTCTTTTTCGCCAGCAATCCTCACGCGCGCAATACGGGTTGCTGCGTTGGTGGTTGTTACGCATGCTATCGCTCCGTTTGCGGCTGCGCAGGATGCAACGCCCGATCTATCTGATCGAACAGCGGAGCATCTGTCTGGCCTTGCCAATGACTCACTGGCCAAAGCGGTTGAATTGGGGGATTTCAACGGCGACGGCGCAGAAGATTTGATCATCAGCAGGCGCAATTCGAATCCCGTACTGCTGCTGAACGAAAATGGCGTGCTGGTTAATCGCACGGATACCTCATTGCCTTCTGCAGAGCAGGCGTCGAATTCGAACTATGCCGAAGCATTCGATGCCAATGGCGATGGCTGGACCGATATCGTATTTGGTCGGCTTGGCCGGTCACTGCGCCTCTATCGCAACCTAGGCGAGGACGACAGCGGTGTCTGGCAAGGCTTCGATGGTGGAACCAATATCACTGCGGCTACCAATACTCTGGTGGTTGAATCAGGCGATTTGACTGGCGATGGCTCGCCCGATCTGTTTGTGATCCAGGTTGAAAATGCCAGCAATCGTCTGTTAGTCAATGATGGTAACGGAAATTTCACGTCGCAGAGCGGCAACCTCGGCGGACTGGGTAACCTGACTCGCGGGCATGCGGCGCTGGTTGCCGATGTCGAGGGTGATGGTGATAATGATATTGTCTATATCGAATCCGATCTGTTTCTGTATATCTACTACAACGACGGCAACGGCAGTTTCGACGACAGCCGCCGCAGCACGTTTCGAAACCCCGATAACTTTGCCTACATTTTCGGTGCTGCCGATTTCAATGGCGACGGAATATTTGATTACCGTCAGTACTCCAATCCGGCGCCGATGGCGGAAATGTCAACCGGTACCTTCGATAGCAACGGTATACCCGAATATACCATTCGTCAGGATGGGCCGATGCAACGCGGCAATCGCAAACACGGCTTTGTGCACATGCGTGACTTCGATGCCGATGGTGACATGGACTATGTGTTGTCCAGCATATTGCGAAACTTTGGCGGGCTGACCAATACCACCGAGGGGATGCGCACCGAGATGGTGCTGAACCAGGGGGTTAACTCCGGCGAATTTACGACCTTTGTCGCGCCAGCCTGGGCGAATGAAGAATCGTACGACATGAAGATGATCGATGTAAATCTCGATGGCAATCTCGATATTTTTGTCGCGCACCAGAATCGCTACGGGGTATACGTTAACAATGCCGCCCCGCGGATCGTAGAAATTGAATCCATCGTCGCGCCACCGGTGCAGGCTGGCAGTGAAGTGACGCTAAGTGCAGCGACTGCGCTCGGTGGTGATCTGACTTACGAATGGGACTTTGGTGATGGACAGACCGCGTCCGGATCCGGTCCGGATGTGACACACACCTATGAAAACCCCGG
>CAKZSB010000085.1 GCA_937920585.1 uncultured Granulosicoccaceae bacterium
TTCGATATCGCCTGCCGCAGGAAGCTTCTCACTCAGCCCTCACGACACGTTCAGGGATCTGGGACCTCTTCCCACAAAAACGCGCAGTGGGAGAACAGCCACGCTGCGCAAACAAGACAGATCCGGCCGATTCTCTGTAGGTCGGTGCAACGCCAAAGCGTGCCCGACAATTACACGGCGATATTTCCAGCCCGCTAACACCAGCTTTTCCCTGTGCACAACATCGTTTCTATCCCTTTGATATCGCCTGCCGCGGGAAGCTTCTCACTCAGCCCTCACGACACGTTCAGGGATCGGGGATTCTTCCCACGAAAACGCGCACCATGTAGGAGAACAGCCACGCTGCGCAAACAAGACAGATCCGGCCGAATCCCTGTAGGTCGGTGCAAAGCCAAAGCGTGCCCGACAGTTGCACGGCGATATTTCCAGCCCGCTAACACCGGCTTTACCCCGTGCACAACATCGTTTCTATCCGTTCGATATCGCCTGCCGCGGGTAGCTTCTCTCACGACATGTTCAGGGATCGGGGATCTCCTCTCACGAAAACGCGCGGCCAGGAAAACGCCACGCTGCGGGAACAAGGTAGTAACATCACCATCACCTCAGGCGTAACTGGCAAACAACAATGGAACCGAACTTCTGGCACGAACGCTGGCAACAGAATCAGATTGGATTTCATGAAGATGACGTCAATCCGGCGTTAACCAGAAATATCGATGCGCTCGACCTGCACAGCGGCAACCGCGTTTTTGTGCCGCTGTGCGGCAAAACGCTGGACATTGGCTGGCTGCTATCCCGCGGCTACCAGGTAGCCGGCGCCGAGTTGAGCGAGCTTGCCGTGCAACAGCTGTTTGCCGATCTCGGCGTTGAACCGACTACCAGCGAAGCGGGAGATCTCACCCGCTACCAGGCGAGCGGTATCGATATTTTTGTCGGTGATATTTTCGATCTGAGCGCCGCTCAACTGGGCGAGGTTCACGGCGTCTATGATCGCGCGGCGATGGTGGCTTTGCCTGCGCCAATGCGTGTACGCTACGCTGCCCACCTCGCGGCCATCACCCAAAACGCACCTCAACTGCTGATCACCTTCGAATACGATCAATCGCTGATGAAGGGGCCACCGTTCTGCGTGCCGAACGATGAGGTTCGACAGCACTACTCGACGCTCTATCAGATGATGCTGCTATCCAGCGCGCCGCTTGAGGGCGGCCTGAAAGGCAAAACACCAGCCACCGCCAACATATGGCAGCTTCAGAGGCCCGAGCGCTAACCACGTCCACCGCAGGACCGAACTGCACAACAGTTGCCTGTGCGAGTCATCGGCGGCGCGTCCAATCGACAACCCGGCGGGGAAATGATACTAATGACAGGCATGGCCCGGGCTGTCCGGGATTGCCCGCCACCACCGCTGCCCGTGCAGCATGGCTCGCGCAAAATCAATCGCCATAATCAAAACAATCCCGAGGGGGAAATACATGCTGAAAACCGTAAAACTCATCACCACGGCGCTGGCAGCCGTGCTTGTCAGCGGGGGCCTTGCCACCGCCGAGGAGCCCAAACGCGGCGGCACACTGGTGATGTCGATCCAGAATACGCCACGCCACCTGAATCCGGCGGTCCAGTCCGGCATCGCCACCGGCGAGCCCGGCACGCAATTGTTCGCAGCTCCGCTGCGCTACGACGAAAACTGGGATCCGCAGCCCTACCTGGCCAAATCGTGGGATGTCTCTGAAGACGGCCTCACCGTGACACTAAACCTCGTCGAAGGTGCGACCTTCCACGACGGCAAGCCGATTACCTCAAAAGACGTGGCGTTCTCAATTAAAACGGTACAGGAAAACCACCCTTTCAAAACCATGTTCGCGCCGGTTGAATCGGTCGGCACCCCGGACGCCAACACCGCCGTCATCAAACTCTCCGAACCACACCCGGCACTGCTGCTGGCGATGTCATCGCAACTGCTGCCGATCATTCCGGAGCATGTCTACGGCGACGGTCAGGATCCCAAAAGCCATCCGGCCAACTCCGAGGGCGTGGTGGGTTCCGGCCCGTTCAAACTGGTGGAGTTCACCCGCGACCAGCATATTATTCTCGAGCGCAACGAAAACTTCTTCATCGAAGGCCGTCCCTACCTCGACAAGATCGTCATGCGCATCATCAAGGATGGTTCGGCTCGCACGATCGCGCTGGAAAACGGCGAAGTGCATATGTCGGGCTTTGAGCAATCGCCACAGAATATCAACCGTTTAAAGAAGGCTGATGGTGTCACCGCCGAGCCCGAAGGTTATGCGGCGATTGGCCCGATCGCATGGCTTGCGTTCAACACCGTTCGCGAACCGACCAGTGATGTAAACGTACGCAAGGCGATCGCCTATGCGGTGGATCGAAACTTCATCACCAAGGCGATCATGCTCGGCACGGCAAGCCCGGCCAAAACCGGTATTCACCCGGGTAGCTGGTTGCACGAACCCGATGTTGAATCCTACGATGTCGATCTCGACAAAGCCAATCAACTGCTCGATGACGCAGGCTACGCGAAAGGCGACGATGGCATGCGTTTCAAGCTGGTACTCGACTACGGTTGGGCCGGCATCAAGGCGCCGGCCGAGTACATCAAGCCGCAACTGAAAAAAATCGGTATCGATGTTGAAATCCGATCCTCTCCCGACTTCCCCACCTGGTCGAAGCGCATCAGCAATCACGATTTCGACATGACCTGGGACGTGGTTTTCAACTGGGGTGATCCGGTGATTGGCGTGCATCGCACCTACCAGAGCAGCAACATTAAAAAAGGTGTGATCTGGTCCAACACGCAAAGCTACTCGAACGAGAAAGTGGATGAGCTGATGGACGCTGCCGGCAAGGAAACCGATCCGGACAAGCGCAAGGCACTCTACTCGGAGTTCCAGAAACTCGTTGCCGATGAACTGCCGGTTTACTGGGCCTACACCCTCCCCTATCACACCATCTACAGCGACAAGGTTGGCAATCCGCCAGGCGGAATCTGGGCCACTGTGGCACCGCTGGATCGTGTCTATCTGAAGTAGTTCAGTGCAGCACAGCTGCCGATTCACGGTGCTTTCAAAAGTACTGTGAATCGGCAGCACACGGGCCTTAATGATCACACTGACATGGGCCTGGCCGTAAAATGCTTTGCTCACTGCACCCGCTACGCTACACCCATCGAGTGACCTCCGTTATATGGAATTTCTTCGCATACTGATTCGCCGTGTCGGCTACGCAGCCATTCTGCTGCTTGCCGTCATCGTGCTGAACTTCATTATGGTGCACCTTGCACCCGGCGACATCGCCGACACCATCGCCGGCGATATGGGTGGCGCCACTGAAGAGGTGATGGCAGAAATTCGCGAAGACTACGGCCTCGACAAACCCATGCTGGTGCAACTGGGCAGCTACGTTGGCGGCGTGTTACAGGGCGACCTCGGCCACTCATATTTTTTTAATCAGCCGGTCACCAAACTCATTGCCGAGCGTTTGCCGGCCACGCTGTTACTGGTGATCAGCGCGCAGCTACTGGCATTGATCATCGGCACGCTGCTGGGCGTGATCTCTGCCCGCAAGCCCAACGGTATCACCAGCCATTTTGTCTCCCTGCTCGCCCTGTTCGGCTACTCTGCCCCGGTTTTCTGGACCGGCATTATGCTACTGATCACATTCTCGCTTCTAATACCGATTTTCCCGGTCGCCGGCATGGTTGATGTCACGCTGGAAGGTGGTTTCTGGACGCGGTTCTGGGATATCGCTCACCACCTGGTTTTGCCAACCATTACGCTTGCCTCCATATTTCTCGCGCTGTACAGCAGGTTGTGTCGCGCCAGCATGATGGAAGTGCTCGGCTCCGATTACATTCGCACTGCGCGCGCCAAAGGTTTATCCGAATCGCAAATTGTGTTGAAACACGCGCTTAAAAACTCACTCAGTCCGGTGATCACGCTGGCGGGTTTACAGTTTTCAGCCGTGGTATCCGGCGCAGTGCTGGTGGAGACCGTCTTCAGCTGGCCCGGACTTGGATCACTGGCACTGCAATCGATACTCGCACGCGATACACCCACCATACTCGGGATTTTATTTTTCTCGGCACTGGTGGTGATCGTTGGTAATCTGCTTACCGATCTGGCATTGCGTTTGATCGATCCGCGCATTCGCAATCAAAGCTAGCCTGGACTATTCATGAAATTGACAATTTCTCGCTTGACCCTTGTTCCCACAGCGAATTGTGCTCCCTTACAATTATCAGTAAGTATTCGATGCAGTCGCACAATCCACTGTGCAAACAATTGTCTGCGCGATACTCTCGCCCCTTCATGAACAATCCAGGCCAGGAACACGATAATGAATGAGAGTGTTCCTGTTAACACTAGCGACAATATTCGCGCCCGCCACCCGATGGCCGAGGCGTTTGAAATGTTTATGGGCAACTACGCTGCAGTTGCCGCACTGATTGTACTGATCCTGATAATTCTGGCCGCTATTTTCGGACCGATGCTCTATCCCACCGATCCGTTCGAAATGGTCTGGGCACCGTTTTCACCACCTGGCGCTGAAGGTTTTCTGCTCGGCACCGACTACCTCGGCCGCGACATGCTGGCGGGTCTGCTAACCGGTGCTCGTGTGTCACTGGCTATCGGCCTGGCGGCTGCCTTTATGAGTGTGTTTATCGGTATCACCATCGGTGCGCTGGCCGGCTTTTATCGTGGCTGGATAGAAGAGATTTTAATGCGTATTACAGAATTTTTTCAGGTATTGCCGACGCTGCTGTTTTCTATGGTGATCGTAGCGTTGTTTGGCGCCTCGCTACCAATCATCACCTTTGCGATTGGCATCGTCAGCTGGACTGCCGTGGCCCGTATTACGCGATCAGAATTCATGCGTATCCGCGAACTGGAGTATGTCACCGCCTCGCGTTCAACCGGTGCCAGCAATGCCAAATTAATTTTTTCAGTTATTTTACCCAACGCACTGCCGCCTATCATTGTGCAGGCCGCGCTGATGGTGGGCTCGGCAATCTTGTTCGAAGCCGGTTTGAGCTTTCTCGGCTTAAGCGATCCCAATGTCGTCAGTTGGGGGCAGATCATCGGCTCCAATCGCCAGTACATTCTCGATGCAAGCTTTACCGTGACCATTCCCGGTGTGGCGATATTTGTCACCGTGCTCGCCATATCACTGGTCGGCGATGGCCTGAACGACGCATTAAACCCGAGGTTGCGCCGGCGATGAATACTCACTCTGGCACCTCAGCGCCGGCCCTGCTGTCGGTAAAGAACCTGCGCGTTGAAATAAAAACCCGCGACGGCGTGGTACCGGTGATCGACGATCTGTCGTTCGATCTGCCCGAGGGCGGCAACATCAGCTTTGTCGGTGAAAGCGGCTGCGGAAAGTCGATGACCGCACTGGCGCTAATGGGCTTGCTGCCACAGCCTGCCGGGCGCATCGCCGCGGGCAATATACTTTTCGATGGCGAAGACCTGGCCCGCGCCACCGACGCCCGCCTGCGCGAGATTCGCGGCAATGATATCTCGATGATTTTTCAGGAGCCGATGACATCGCTCAACCCGGTTTACACCATCGGTGAGCAGATCGCCGAGGTGCTGCGCCGCCATCAAGGCAAAAGTCGCAAAGAGGCCCACGCGCGCGCTATCGAGTTGCTCGACTCCGTGCACATTCCATCACCACAACTGCGGGTAGACGACTATCCACACCAGCTGTCGGGTGGCCAGCGCCAGCGCGTGATGATCGCGATTGCACTGGCCTGCAAGCCGCGCATACTGATCGCCGATGAACCCACTACGGCGCTCGATGTCACCGTGCAGGCACAGATCTTTGATCTGCTCACCGAGTTGCGCGAAGTCACCGGTACCGCAATCATCTTAATCACCCACGACATGGGTGCGGTGGCGCAGATGTCAGAGCGCATGGTAGTGATGTACGCCGGGCGCAAAGCCGAAGAGGGGCGCGTGCGCGATGTCATTCAGCAACCGCGCCACCCCTATACCAAAGGCCTGATCAGTGCCGTACCCCACTTGCTCGACACCATCACCGACGATCGTCCCGAGTTGCTCGAAATACCCGGTATCGTGCCGCCACTGACCGAGTTTGGCCGCCCCAATTGCCTGTTTGCATCGCGTTGTGACAGCGCCACCGAAAAGTGCCAGGCTGCCCGCCCCGGTGAAATCGCCTTCGATAACGGACACAGCTCGGCGTGTTTTTACGCCGACGAGATGCAGCCATGAGCAACGACGACATTCTGCGCGTTAAAGACCTGCGCGTTCGATTTCCGCTCAAGCGCACAGGCTTTGGCAAGCGCGACTACCTGTACGCAGTCGACGGTGTATCGTTTAATCTCAAACGCGGCGAGACACTGGCAATTGTCGGTGAATCGGGCTCGGGTAAAACCACCACCGCACTGACCATCGCACGGTTGCAGAAAGCCTTTTCGGGCAGTGTGCAACTGGGCGACATCGATCTGCTCGCGCTAAAAGGGGCCGAGTTGCGAGACATGCGCAATCGCATGCAGTTTATCTTTCAGGATCCCTACTCCAGCCTCAACCCGCGCCTGCGTGCCGAAGACATCGTGCGCGAGCCACTCGATAACCAGAACCGCATGCCCGCCGAGCAGCGCGACGCCCGCGTGGAAGAACTGTTTTCAGCCGTTGGCCTGCGCCCTGAACAGCGCAGGCTGTTCCCGCATCAGTTCTCCGGTGGTCAGCGCCAGCGCATCGGTATCGCGCGCGCGCTTGCCACCAACCCGGACCTGATCATCTGCGATGAACCCGTCTCTGCACTGGATGTAGCCGTACAGGCGCAAATACTGAATCTGCTGCGGCGATTGCAAACCGATCTGGGCCTGACCTACCTTTTTATCTCGCACGATCTGGGTGTGGTGCAGCACATGTGCGATCACGTGGCGGTGATGTACAAGGGCAAGATCGTCGAATACGCCGACCGGCTAACGCTGTTCAACCACCCACAGCACGACTACACCAAGGCACTGCTTGCCGCCGTGCCCTCAGTAGCATCGGCGCTTCGCCAGGGTTGATGCACTGCAATATCCAAACTATTCACCTTGATATACCCCGAATCCCGTAGGTCGGGCCGCAGCGGAGCAAAGCGAAGCGTGCCCGACAAACACATCGCCAGCACTTCTGCGCTTTTCAACATTACCCGTCACGACATTGTTGGGCACGCGGCATTGAGATGGGCGATGGCTTATTCGTTGTGCCGGATTCAAATAATCGTCAACCGCTTCACTGGCTTTGCCCAACCTACGGCATCGCGGTGAACGCTTCGCACAAACAATACACCGAACAACATTCCGAACACCCGTAGGTCGGGCCGCAGCGAAGCAAAGCGAAGCGTGCCCGACAAACACTTCTGCGCTTTTCAACAGCACTACCCCTCACGACATTGTTGGGCACGCGGCATTGAGATGGGAGACGGCTTATTCGTTGTGCCGGCTTCAAACAATCGTCAACCGATTCACTGGCTTTGCCCAACCTACGGGATCGCGGTGAACGTTTCGCACAAACAATACACCGAACAACATACCGAACAACATTCCGAACACCCGTAGGTCGGGCCGCAGCGAAGCAAAGCGAAGCGTGCCCGACAAACGCACGCCTTGTAAATTCGTGCTCCACGCACAATGAAAAGCCGCACTCTACCCTGCAGCGAATAAACAGGCTTCTGTTACTTTTGGTTTTTTAAAAAAGCAAAAAAATCCAGTTTGCGCTTTTCAATAGCACGTACTCCCCGACAGCTAATCCGCCGCCCCGCGGCGTGCCGACATTACTACAACGCCCGCTACGAGCACCGCACCAGCGAGGTTGTACATCACTTGCAGCGGCATAAACGCGAGCGCACCACCTGCGAGCAGCACGGGGTAGGCCCACCACTGCAGCGCACCTTCAGCATAGCGCTGCACCAGAGCATTGACCGCATAGATACCGAATAGCGAAAACACAGCGATTTGTGCAACCGTCAGCCAGTCGCCACCAATAATCGGTGTATAGGCAAACAGCAGCGGCACGATGTACAGACCCTTGGCAATCTTCCACGCCTCG
>CAKZSB010000086.1 GCA_937920585.1 uncultured Granulosicoccaceae bacterium
AAAATAAAATCCCGACCACTGGATGCAGTTGACAAACCTGCAGGCAGAGCACCGCTGATATTGAAGTCATAACGGAAATTATCGTCGCGCGGTTCATTGTTGATACTGACTCTGACGGTTTCGGAATAAACCTGATTAAGAATGCCAGGCTCAATCGCCACCGCAGGGAATCGAGGGCCATCGTCATCGAGACAATCAATCACTGTGTCGCACCCTGTGATTAGCAAGGCGACTAGTGCGAGGAAAAAAACATTCAGATTTTTCATCATTCTATTTCCTGGTTAGCGCGGTCAAGTATATAACGCCAGCACACGCACGCGCGCGAAGGCTACTGACGCCCCAGAATGCCACTGATTGCCCGACGTTGCAGAAAATCATACCGCCCGACGGCGCGAAACGCAGTCTCCACGAGACGACGCACCGGCCAGTGCCTGCTCATCAGTATCTTGCGCGTGCGCTCGCTTTCAGCAATTACCTGACGCCCGGCGGCGTGACGCGCACGATGATAGCCGTCGCCCTGACCGACAGACAGCCTTGCCGCCAGGTCTGCCGCGTCAGCGATGCCGAGATTCATTCCACGCCCACCCACCGGCGAATGACAATGCGCAGCATCACCGGCCAGAAACACGCGACCGACGCGATAATTCGCAACCTGCCGGATCGCAATCGGGAAACTGCTCTGTCGCCTGATATCAACCACATCGACAGGCACCGGTAGCACCTCGAGTGCATTATCGGTATTGCTGACAACGCGAACCCGATTGGCTTCCATCGGCGCCACCACAACAATACGTCCACCGTCGCGCAAATAGATCCTGAAGGCACTGGTGTCCCAGCCGCTGCAATCGATATCTGCGATCGACCAGGGCTGGGCCAGCTCGAAGCCCTTGAAGTCGAGGGCCAGAAGATCGCGTACGGTGCTTTTGACGCCGTCGGCACCGATAAGGTAGTCAAATTCCTCGTTGATTGCCTGGTCGTTATCGGCCGGCTGAAGCGCTGCCACTACCCGTCCCGACATCTGCCGCAGTGCCGTCAACTTGTGTCCGTAGAGTAATTCGCCACCACAGGATTCGAGCGTCGCGCGCAGGTGGTATTCGGTTCGATCCTGCGCCAGGCCATGTAACATCGCACCACCAGCCGGAAAAGCGATGTTCGCCAACAGCTCGTGCTCGCGATGAACCGCTACCGATTGAAAGGCGATCGCCTCAGACAGTATCCGCCGCGCCGCGCCACTGGGTTGCAGCAGTGCGAGACTCGCCGGTTGCAAACCCACCGCGCGAGACAGGCCCGAGCCGCCGGCACGTTGCTCGACAAGCTTTACCTCAATGCCCCGCCGGGCGAGCTCGATGGCCGCCGTCAATCCGGTCGGCCCGGCCCCTACAACCAGTACTCGCAGGGCAGATCCCATTGCCTACTCCCAGTGCAGTTACAGTGGCTTTAGTTGTCATGTCCTCGTCGAGTTCTATCGGTATTCCCTAGGTCGACTGAATAGACATGTCAACAAATTGCGACCAATATGCCTGAAGTGTGATCCGCGAGGCAATTAGGGGCTGTGTTCGTTTGCCAGCACGTCTGCCTGCCCAGATGGGCGATGAGGTGGTGTTGAGCTCCAATGCCCGTGATGTTGGCACAGGCCCGATCAGGCGTACGGCAATTTCATCACCAGGCCCATTTCACGGCCGCGCTCAAGCATGCTGGCCGCCAGCGCGATATCACTGGTAGACAGCCCACGATGCCAGAACAGTATGGTTTCATCCTCGCGCTGGCGCCCGGCCTTCTCCCCGGCGGCAATCTGTCCGATCTCGGCGGCAAAGGACTCGCGGCTAACTACCCCGGCGTTGATATGCGGCCGCAACGCACCGAAAGGACCGGCATTCATCTGCCCCAGATCATCCATCACGAGCGTGTCGATGCGATCGATGAAATCCAGCGGCAATGTACTCATGGTGCCGTAGGGGATCACCAGTGCGCCAGGCCGAACCCAGCTTGAGTCGAAAAGGGGCTCGGGTTCGTTAAGCCGCGACGCCTCAACCTGAATATCTGCACCCTGCAGGCAGCTTTGCCAGTCATCGGTTGCTATCACTGGTTTGCCAAGGTCCGCAGTCAGCCGTTCAGCGAATGCATTGCGACTTTCCGGGCGGCGAGAGTGAACCCGGATTTCATCGAAATCGAACAGATGATCCAACAGCCGCACATTCCAGTAGGCCGTTCCACGCGCACCGATATGAGCCAGAATTTTTGGTTTGGCCGGTGCCAGGTATTTCGCACCGATCGCGCTGACTGCACCGGTGCGCATATCGGTAATGCCCGCGGCATCAACGACCGCCAGAGGCCTGCCGGTTTCGGGGCAGAAGAGGTTGATCAGGCCCATCTCGGAGGGCAACCCTTGCTGATAATTATCAACAAAATCGCCCACTACCTTGATACCGGCATACTTCAGCGGCGCAACGTAACCTCGCAGCACATTGAAGTGACCATTGGCCGCACCGGGGTTCAAATGCATGCGCGGCTCGATCACGGTCTGGCCACGACCGGCAGCCACCAGAGCCGACTCGACCGCTGCGAGAATCGCGTCGTCTTCCAGGGCAATCTGCGCGATCTGAGGGCCACCCAGATATTCGATGTCGAATTTGCTCAATGACGGGATCCGATGTTAGCTGCCGCTCAACATAACACCGGCGGCGATGGCCCGCCACAAACTCCGGCGGGCCCGTTGCGGGCCCGCCTTTTCAGTTAATTCAGCCGTTCGAACACCGTGCTAATACCCTGCCCCATGCCGATACACATGGTCGCGAGCCCGAACTGCCCGTCGTTCTGGCGCATCACATTGAGCAGTGTTGTGCTGATCCGCGTGCCGGAACAACCGAACGGGTGACCCAGCGCAATAGCGCCACCATGCAGATTGACCTTCTCATCCATAACATCGAGCAGACGCAGATCTTTCAGTACTGGTATCGCTTGTGCCGCGAATGCCTCATTGAGCTCAACATGCGAGATATCCTCAATCGCAAGGCCAGCGCGCTTGAGCGCTTTGTGGGTAGCCGGCACCGGGCCGTAGCCCATGATAGCCGCCGGACACCCGGCAACGGCCATGCTGCGAATTCGAGCAATCGGCTGCGCGCCACATTCTCGCGCCCTGGCACCGGACATCACCAGCATCGCCGATGCACCATCCGATATAGCCGACGAACTGCCAGCGGTGACCGTGCCGACTTTTGGCATAAACGCAGGCGGCAGGGATGACAATGATTCAGCCGTGACGTTTTCGCGAATCACCTCATCCACTTCGATCAGTTGCTTAAAGCCATTGGCATCGTGGCCTTCAATCGGGATAATTTCATCGGCAAAGCCGCCGCTTTTTGTCGCAGCGTCTGCACGCTGGTGGGAACGGGCTGCAAACTCATCCTGCTGCGCGCGATCGACGCCGTGAATCTTTGCCAGCATCTCTGCGGTAACCCCCATCATCATCGATGCCTTGGCCGCATGCTTGCTGATGGCCGGATTCAGATCGACGCCGTGAAGCATTTGCACATGCTGCATATGTTCGACGCCACCAACGACGAACACATCGCCGTAGCCAGTCATGATCCCCTGCGCAGCCGTGTGCAATGCAGCCATAGACGATCCGCACAGGCGGCTAACCGTTTGCGCGGCAACCGTATCGGGCAGGTCGGCAAGCATGGCAACGCCGCGTGCGACATTGAAACCCTGTTCCAGGGTTTGATTGACACAGCCCCAGATCAGATCCTCGACATCATTCGGATCAACTTCCGGATGTCGTTCAAACAGTGCACGCACCAGTTGTGCTGAAAGATCTTCAGCGCGCACATTGATGAATCCGCCTTTTTTGGAACGTCCCATCGGCGAACGCACACAATCAATTATTACTACGTCTTTATCAGTGAAGTTCATTTTGGTTCGACCCTCGCTCAGGCTGCCGCAGGAAAGAAACGCGCACCGTCACTTGCCATCTTGCGCATGCCGTCTGTGGGTATATAAAGGTTGCCGAGTGCTTTGTACTGATCGCACATGGCGCAGAATTTATCCATACCGATCGTATCCATGTAGTGCAGTACACCACCGCGGAACGGAGGAAAACCGATGCCATACACAAGCCCCATATCCGCATCTGCCGGGCCACTCACAATACCCTCCTCCAGACAGCGCACGGTCTCGATACACATGGGTATCATCATCCGCTCTACAATCTGCTCGTCAGTCAGTTCACGGGTTTCAGTCACCGCCGGTGCGAGTAAACCGGCAACATCGGGATCGGCGAGTTTTTTAGGCTTGCCGCGGCGGTCGATCTCGTAGCGATAGAATCCGGCACCATTTTTCTGCCCGTACCGCTCAGCCTCGTACAACAGATTAGAGGCAATCGCCCCTTCATAACTCATGCGATCGGGAAAGCCTTCGGCCATTACCTGTCCCGCGTGATGGCCGGTATCAAGCCCGACCACATCGAGCAGATACGCTGGTCCCATCGGCCATCCCCAGCGTTCCATCAGCTTATCCACACGATTAAAATCGGCACCGTGCGACAGCAACATATTGAATCCACCGAAGTACGGGAACAATACGCGATTGACAAAAAATCCCGGGCAGTCCTGCACAACAATCGGTGTTTTACCCAGCGATCGCGCGTAGGCAACCGTGGTGGCAATCGCAACGTCACCGGTCTTCTCACCCTTGATCACCTCTACCAGTGGCATCAGATGCACCGGATTGAAAAAATGCATGCCGCAGAACAGTTCCGGGCGCGCCAGATCAGCGGCCAGCAGATCGATCGAGATGGTGGATGTATTCGAGGTGAGGATCGAGGTCTCCGGAATCTTCTGTTCAACCTCGGCCAGAACCGCCTTCTTGATCTTCGGGTTTTCCACTACCGCCTCAACCACCAGATCGACATCGCCAAAATCACCATAGCTCAGCGTGGGCACAATGTGATGCATGGCTTTTGCGGCGGCATCCTGCTTCAGACGACCGCGCGCAACCTGTTTGAAAAACAGTTTATCCGACTCGGCCAGACCATCATCCAGCGCCTGCTGATTGATATCCTTCATCACGATTGGCGTACCGGTCGATGCCGATTGATAGGCAATACCACCACCCATAATACCGGCACCCAGTACCGCCGCCTTGTTCACCTCGCTGGCAGCTTCACCGTACTGACGGCTTTGCTTCTTCAGATACTGATCTTTCAGAAAGATCCCGATCAACGCTGCGGTTACCGGCGACTGTGCAAGCTTTGCAAAAGCCGCAGCCTCTACTTTGAATGCATCATCGCGATGAAGTGCTGCATGTTTTTCGATCGTGCCGATGATCGTCATCGGTGCGGGGTAGTGCGGCCCGGCCTTGGCACCCACCACACCACGCGCCGATTCAAACGCCATGGTTTTTTCGATCGCCGGCAATGTGATCGGCGTGGTTTTCTCTACTCTGCGTTCGCGGTAGTCGAACTTACCGGCAACACATTGCTGCAGCAGATCGAGTGCCGCATCGTGCAATTTGTCGTTATCGACAACCGCATCTACCGCACCATCTTTAAGCGCCGCTGCGGCTCGCTTATTAGAGCCTGCCGCAATCCATTCGATGGCATTATCAACGCCGATCAAACGTGGCAATCGAACCGTTCCACCCCAGCCTGGCAATATACCCAGCTTCACTTCGGGTAAACCGATTTTGGCTGTTTTTGCCATCACCCGGTAATCACAACACAGGCAGATCTCAAGCCCGCCACCGAATGCATCACCATTGATGGCGGCAACGGTTGGACAGGGCAGATCCTCGATCGACGAAAACAGCGCATCGATCTCGAGAATAGCGGCGACCAGTTCATCGCTGCTACTGCGAAACAATGCCCCGAACTCTGTGACATCGGCGCCAACGATAAAACCCTTTTTACCGCTGGTGAGCATTAAGCCTTTCAGCTTGCTGTCGCGTTGCAGGAGGCTGACAACTTCACGCAACTCGGCAATAGTTGCCTGATTGAATTTGTTAACACTGTCGCCCTGCAAATCGAAGCACAGTTCGTACAAACCCTCTGCCTTATCGACGACAGTGAGCGATTTTCCTTCAAATATCATAGTTGTCGTCTCCTAGAAACTGAAGTGTTCGGCATCGAGTGCCATCAGCGAATCGGCACCGGCTTCCATGGTTTCGAGCAGGCTGCGCGTGCGGGGCAACAACCGTTTGTAATAAAAATCGGCGGTGTTGAGCTTGGCGCGGTAGAAGTCGGGTTCGGCACAGTCAGCGGCGGCGAGCTTTTGCAACGCAACGGCCTGTGATTTTGCCCACATAAAGGCCAGCACCACGTAACCTGAGTACATCAGGTAATCGACTGATGCGGCACCAATTTCATCGGCATCAGCCATCGCACGCATGCCCAGACGACTCGTGAGCTGCTCCCATTCATTCGCATGCTGCCGCAACGTTGCAACAGTATTGGCCATTTCACGGTCGTCTTCATGCTGTTCACAGAAAGACGTGATTTCAGCCAGAAAAGGTCGCAGCAGTGATCCCTGTGATCCCACCACTTTACGCCCCAGTAAATCGAGCGCCTGAATACCGGTTGTGCCTTCATACAACATGGAAATGCGACAGTCGCGAACGTTTTGTTCCATGCCCCACTCTTTGATAAAACCGTGACCGCCAAAAATCTGCAGCCCGAGATTGGCAGATTCAAATCCGGTTTCGGTTAAAAACGCTTTGGCGATTGGTGTCAGCAGCGCAAGCCGCATATCCGCCAGTCCCTTTTCCTCGTCACTGGCATTCGACTGCAGCACGTCAACATCCAGTGCGAGCGAATAAATAAACAGACGACCGGCCTCGGCAAAGGCTTTTTGCGTAAGCAGCATGCGCCGTACATCCGGATGCACAATGATCGGATCGGCCGGTTTATCGGGCGTTTTCGAACCCGACAAAGAACGCATCTGCAAACGATCCCGCGCATAGGCGAGCGACTTTTGAAAACCGACTTCGGTGTGCGCCAGGCCCTGTATCGCCGTGCCGACACGGGCAATGTTCATAAAGGTGAACATGCAGTTCAAACCACGGTTGGGCGGCCCGATCAGAAAGCCCTTCGCGCCATCGAAATTCAATACGCAGGTCGCGTTGCCATGAATACCCATTTTGTGTTCAATGGAACCACAGTTGACACCGTTGCGCTCACCGACACCGCCATCGTCGCCAACCAGAAACTTCGGCACAATAAACAGCGAAATGCCTCGGGTGCCCTTTGGCGCATCGGGCAATCGGGCCAGCACGATATGGACAATGTTTTCCGTCATGTCGTGCTCACCGGCCGAGATGAATATCTTTGTGCCATGCAGCGCATAGCTGCCATCGTCGTTCGGTTCGGCGCGGGTGCGCAGCAATCCCAAATCGGTGCCACAGTGAGATTCTGTCAGGCACATGGTGCCGGTCCACTGTCCGGTAGTCAGGTGGTGCAGATAAGTGTTTTTCTGTTCGTCCGTGCCATGCGCGTCGATCGTACTGTGCGCACCATGGCTGAGCCCCGGGTACATCGCCCAGGCCCAGTTCGCGCTGCCTGACATCTCGTTGACGAGTGTCGACATCGACGGTGGCAAGCCCTGCCCGCCGAATTCCGGATCGGCGGACAATGAAGCCCAGCCACCCTCTACATAACTGGCATAGGCCTCTTTAAATCCATCCGGTGTGGTGACGACGCCATCCTGCCACTGACAACCCTGCTGGTCACCCGATTGATTCAATGGCGCCAGTTCGCGCTCGCAAAACTTGGCAGCTTCATCAATGATTGCATCGACGAGCTCTTC
>CAKZSB010000087.1 GCA_937920585.1 uncultured Granulosicoccaceae bacterium
GTGCCGCTTCATCACCACCGAGAGCGAAGCCGTGCCACTGCCACTGATTGGCCAGGTGGCCGCCGGTGAACCCATCCTGGCTATCTCCAATATCGAAGATCACTACATGATCGACCCGGAGCTGTTCAGCCCGCGCGCAGATTATCTGCTCAGAGTCAAAGGCATGAGTATGTGCAATGCCGGCATTCTCGATGGCGATCTGTTAGCCGTACACAGCGCGCAGGAGGCTCGCAATCAACAGATTGTTGTCGCCCGTGTCGACGACGAAGTGACCGTCAAACGGTTTCATCGCAAGCGCAACAAGGTAACGCTCTACCCGGAGAACGACGATTTCGAGCCCATCGAGGTCGACCTGAAACACCAGGAGTTTTCGATCGAGGGCATTTACGCCGGCATCCTGCGGCAGGATAACGGGCGCAAGAGGCGCTAATCGATTCAAATGCCCGTGGATACGCACGCTCGATCGCGCATGCCGATCGGGCGCGCGCGGTACATAAAATCTCAACGCCCCTCCTTCCAGAGCCGGCTGGTTAAGGACTGCCCGCAACACATTGGCAACAGCGCCCCCGAGCCACTCGCGCAGCGTAGCGAAATCGGTAACGCCACAGACAACCGCCTGAGTACAGCAGCACACAGACGTCACCAACAATCCCGTTTGCCACACTGTGAACGAGGATCGCTATGACGCTCGAGGCCATCCTCAAAAATCCGGCGATCTGGAAAGGCCGCCAGCAACACGAAGGCCGTGAAGCCTTCCCCACCCGTCACGCCGCACTCGACGCCGCCCTGCCAGGGCGAGGCTGGCCGATTGGTGCGCTCACCGAGTTAATGGTTGCCAACGAGGGTGTTGGTGAATTCACTCTGCTGCTTCCTGCACTGGCTGCACTGACACGGCAGCAACAGTGGATTGCCCTCGTGGCGCCTCCCCGCATTCCCTATGCCCCGGCCCTGAGCAATGCCGGCATCGCACTGGAGCATGTGCTGGTGGTGGAAACCGATAGCGACAAACGCCGGAAAAACAGCTTCTGGGCTGCCGAGCAATTACTGCGCAGCGGCATCTTCTCGGCAGTCGTGTTATGGCTCGATGCAGGAGGCGATGAACGCCAGCAGCGTCGCCTGCAACTGGCAGCCGAACACGGCAAGGCCTGGGGTACTTGCTACCGACCGCAATCAGCGGCACAGAATGCCTCGCCGGCCGGTCTGCGAATGATTTTGCAGCATCACAGCAGCGGCCTGCATATCGACATTATCAAAAACCGCGGCGGGCGCCTGCGCGAACTCACCCTGCCACACCACCCGGCCGTGACAACCGAACCACTCGACTCGGCGATCACTTATCTGCACGCACACCGCACAGCCGAAAGACCAGCCGGGCTATGAAAAAATCCCGTCACAAACCCTTATGGGCCAGTCTGTATCTGCCAAGCCTGTTACTCGACACCATGACCACCGACGGCGACAACCCGCACGCCGTCGCCATCGTTGAGCGCCGCCACAACCGCCAGCAGATACGCAGCTGCAACGACACTGCCCGTCACGCCGGAATCCGCCCTGGCATGCCATTGAACAGCGCCTATTCCATGCTGCCTTCACTCAGTGCAGTCGAATACGATCCCGAACACGAGGCCCGACTACTGCACCAGGCTGGCGAATGGGCCATGCAGTACTCCTCCATCGTCAGCCTGCACCCGCCCTGTCACGTACTACTCGAGATTGGCGCGAGCCGCCATCTGTTCGGCGATTTCGGCAATCTCATCGCCACCCTGCAACAGGGCCTGGCAGATATAGGCTATCAGGCCAGTATCGGCGTCGCCCCCACCGCCCTGGCTGCCAACGTACTCGCGCGCGCCGGCGTCCGCGTTGGCACGGCCAACCTGCAGCGATTGCCTAGCCTGCTGGGCACAATCCCCGTTCAGTTCCTCGAACTTGAAGAATCAATCATCGAAGGCCTGTTGAGATCCGGCATTCGCGATATCGCCGCCTTACTGGCAGTACCTGCCGCTTCACTCACACGCCGCTTTGGTCCGCAGTGCCCGCAAGCGATTGCACGCATGCTCGGCCAGCACCCCGACCCGCGCGAACCCATTCGCCTGAGTGATTTTTTTCAACGCTCGCTGGAACTGACGCTTGCTATTGATAACACCGCCGCACTGCAATTTACCACCCAGCGCCTGGTGGGCGAGCTGGCCGCCTTTCTGATCGCTCGCGATTGCGGCGTCAACGCGTTTGAATTGTCACTGCGCCACCACCGCAGCAGCGACACCCGCTTGCCGTTGCGATTTCTGCAAGCCACCAGTCAGGTGCGCCATCTGCACCGCGTGCTCGGCGAGCGACTGGCGCAGGTCGAACTACCCGAGCCCGTCATCGGGCTGGAACTGTCCGCCACCACCTTCAGCCAGATCGAGCGCGATGCAGCCGATTTATTCGTCAAGAGCCGCGGTCAGCAAAAGACTCTGGGGGAAATCACCGACAAGCTCTGCTCGCGACTCGGCGCCGATGCGGTTTATACACTCGACACGCTCGATGATCATCGCCCCGAAAGAGCCTGGCAGAAAACCTTTCCCGATAGCAGCCGGGATCAACCCGCACTCAACAGCTGGCCCGAGAGACCTTTGTGGCTGCTGCCCACACCCGCGCCTGCCACACGAGTGCTCAATCTGGAACCCGGCGTGGAGCGAATCGAAAGTGGCTGGTGGGAAGATGACGACGTGCGCCGCGACTACTACATCGCCCGCGACAACAGCGGCGCCCGTTACTGGGTATTCCGAAAACGGGACAACACAGAAACACTCTACATCCACGGCTTGTTTGCCTGAACATCCGTAAAGCGAACATCAGTCAACCTTGCCGGCCGGCGCGTTTTGCCGCTGCAGTTCGGCGCGCCGGCTGATCACCGACTCGCGGTGGGCGATATAGGTCGTCGACAGAATCAGCACTGTGCCACCGAGCACCACGTAGACATCAATCGGCTCGCCAAACAGCACAATGCCACACAACGTCGCCCACACCAGTTGCAAAAAGCCGATCGGTTGCAACACCGCCAGCGGAGCCAGACTGAACGCCCGGGTCATGGTGTAGTGCCCGAGTGTTGCGAAAACGGCTGTCAATGTGAGCATAGCCACCTCGTGCAGGGTCGGTTGCACCCAGTTCAGCAACGCAGGCGGCAGCAGTGTCAGCGTGCAAATCAGTGACAACACGGCGACGATCACCGTCACGTCCTCGCGGGCGGTCAATTTCTTTGCCAACAGAAAGGAGGCTGCGAACAGAGGTGCGGTCGCCAGTTGCGCCAACTGCCCGATGGAAATGGTATCGAAGCCGGGGCGCAGAATGATCATCACCCCAAGGAAACCGATTACCACCGCTGCAAGGCGCCGGAAGTGCAACGTCTCCCCCAAAAAAATCGCTGCGCCAATTGTCACGATAACCGGTGACAGATAACCCAGCGCGGTCACCTCGGCAATCGGAATTCTGGCCATGGCAAAAAACCACAAAATCACCCCGACCCCGTGTGCGAGCCCGCGCGCGATGAACAAACCGTGCGAGTGTATTTTCAGACTGCCGCGATACAGGCGCAGAAAAATCGGCAGCAACATCAACGTACCTGCCAGATAGCGAATGAAGGCTGCCTCGGCGGCCGGAATTCGCGGTCCGATGTAGCGCACCGAGACGGTCACTGCCAGAAAACAGAAACCGGTGGCAAGCATCCACAGGATGCCCCGGGCGGTTGCCGACGAGAACAGGCCCGGCACATCTGAACCGCCGGCGGCCGTCAAGCGAAACCGGCCGGCACAGCGAAACGACCTGTTGCAATAGCCACAACAGTGGGCAAAGGAATCAAGAAACAACCTCCGGTTGAAACAACGAGGACCGCAATGACATCGGCTGACACATCGGGCTAAATCAGATTGTACCGAGCAAACACGATGAAAATGTAAGTGTTTTGAAACAAGTTGTTTTCGAAAACTTACTCAGTACGAACATTTCAGTGACAAGAAAGCAACTTTACCCACAACCACAACATGTTGTTGTCTATTACGGTGAAATACAGCAAATACGGCGCCATCCACGACGGCAACGGATTGCTTTTTAAAGCAGTTTTCGACCTTCCTAACCTAAAGAGTCTGGACACAGATGCAACGATTTATTCCTCTCAGCCTGCTTACTCTGGCCATCAGTGCCTGCGACAGCGAAGGCATCGACCGCGAGAACCTCAGCAGCACACCGCAAACCGTCATCACAGCCACTGACTC
>CAKZSB010000088.1 GCA_937920585.1 uncultured Granulosicoccaceae bacterium
GCGTTCTCGAGAATCTCGAGTATTTTCAGCCGCGGCAACGTTATTTTAAGCCCGGCACGCTTCAGCCCCGCGGTGGGATTGGTCGGTGCTCTGTCCACTCGTGTGCTCAAAATCAATCCGGGGTAGTTAGGGACGCCAAGACGCAATTATACACGTTCGCGAGACTTTGACAGGCGCGGAACGGCGCGTTACACCACGGCGACGGCGCTGTTGTCACCGGGTTTAAGGCAGTAAACTCAGCGGCCGACGAGCGAAACCCGTTATTGTGGCAGAAAAAAACACCGATCCCGACTCGGGCCCGACGATAGTCTGGCTGCGACGCGATTTAAGACTACACGACAACCCCGCGCTGCACTGGGCGACGACGCAACCGAACCCGGTGCTGGTGGTCTACATACACAACGTCACCCCGGACTGGCCAGCCGGCGGCGCCAGTAAGTGGTGGCTGCATCACTCACTGGCGGGCTTTACCGGCTCACTCAAGGCAGTGGGTGCGAAGCTGCTGTTGTTAAACGGCTCGCCAGCCGATCTGATCCAGTCGCTGGCAAAAAAAACCAGGGCCAGCGCCGTCGTGTGGAATCGCCGCTATGAACCCGCTGCAATCGCCACCGATGCAGCGATTAAAGCAACACTGAAAGAAAAAGGCATCGCGGCGCACTCGTTTACCGGCAATGTCTGCTTTGAACCCTGGGCTGTCGTTAAATCCGATAACACCCCCTACCGCGTTTTCAGTGCCTGGTGGCGCGCGGCCCAGGCGACCAAAGCAGTTGCCGAGGTCGCGGCGGTAAAGCACATCAACGATTGGACTGGCAAGAGACCCGCAGCCACTAAACTGAGCGCACTGGCTCTGCTGCCAAAATTAAACTGGGCCGACGATTTCAATCAACACTGGACGCCGGGTGAACAAAGTGCCCGCCAGACGCTGCAACGGGCACTGGATGAACGACTGGCCGATTACAACGACGCGCGCGACGTACCCTCAATAAGTGGTACATCGAAATTGTCTGCCCACCTCGCGTTTGGCGAAATCAGTCCGCGCGCCATCGTCGCCGCCGCGCGTGCCCACCGACACTGGAAAAAAGCGGCCAGCCGGGAAAACCTGCAGGGCTTTGTGCGCCAGATTGGCTGGCATGATTTCGCCAATCACTTGCTGTTTCATTTCCCGCATACACCAACCGAACCACTCGATGTTCGCTTCGAAAAATTCCCCTGGCTGAACGAGCCCGAAATGCTTGCGAAATGGCAGCGGGGCCAAACCGGCATCCCGCTGGTCGATGCCGGCATGCGTGAACTCTGGCAAACCGGCTGGATGCACAATCGGGTAAGAATGGTAGCGGGATCTCTGCTGATCAAGAATCTCGGCATACACTGGCTGGAAGGCGCGAAATGGTTTTGGGATACTCTGGTTGACGCAGATCTTGCAAACAATACGATGGGCTGGCAGTGGGTGGCGGGCAGTGGCGCCGACGCGGCACCCTACTTTCGCGTTTTCAGCCCGCAACGCCAGGGCGCCCGTTTCGATCCCGACGGCGCTTACGTGCGCCACTGGGTGCCGGAACTCGCAAACTTGCCCGACAAATACATCCACAGCCCGTGGGAGGCACCCGACTCGGTTCTGCAGCAGGCGAATATCGAGCTGGGCACAGACTATCCCGAACCCGTCGTCGATCTGAGTGCGAGTCGCAAGGCCGCGCTCGAACGCTTCGCCCTAATCAAAAAATGAGTGTTCGTCCGTTGTCAATCTACACCTACCAGGCCGCGCCTGACGCGTTGAAAAATCGGGTGATTCTGATCACTGGCGCCGCCGGCGGACTGGGCAGCGCCATTTCGGTTGCGGCCGCCCGGCTTGGCGCAGAGCTGATTCTGCTCGATAAATCTCAACGCGGATTAAACGCACTGCACGACAAAATCGAGGCCGAGGGTCTCACCCCACCCGGGCTCTACCCGCTGGATATGGCCGGCGCCGATGGCGGCGATTACGCAGACATGGCAGACATTGTAGAGAAAGAATTTGGCGCGCTGCACGGCGTCATCCATACTGCCGCGACGCTTGGGCAACTCGCGCCGATCGAGCAGACCAACCTGCAGGAGTGGGCAAAAACGTTCCAGGTCAACCTGCACGGCCCGCTGATGCTGACCCAGGCCATGTTGCCGCTGCAGCGACAAAGTGGCCGCTCGGCAATTATCTTTACCGGCGATGCGCGCAACAAGGCGTACTGGGGTGGTTATGGTGCCAGCAAGGCTGCCCTGTCGGGCATGGCCGATATCATCGCTGCAGAGGTATCGGGCAGCGACGCCGGCGCCACAACGATCACCTGCAACACAATCGATCCGGGCCCGATGCGCACCTCACTCAGAGCATCGGCGTTTCCGGGTGAAAACCCGAATCATTCACCCGCCCCGGAGTCGCGCGCGCCCGGCTATCTGTACCTGCTGAGCGACGAAGCAAGTGCAATCAATGGCGAGCACTTCGGGCCACCCGAATAGTCACTGCACTCGGCCGCCCCGAATGCTCGGGGCGGCACAACCGAGATGATCAGCCCAGGTGATGGACTTCCTTAAGGTTGTAGACTGGCGTGTCGAGCGCTTCCATACGCGCTTTTATCTGCAGCGCAACGTACAGCGAGTAGTGCCGCGACTGATGCAGATTGCCGCCGTGAAACCACAGCCCCTGCTGCTGCGTGGGCTTCCACATATTGCGCAACTCACCTTCCCACGGACCCGGATCTTTAGTGGTATCCGATCCCAGGCCCCAGCACTTGCCAACCTTGTCGGCCACATCCTGCGAGATGATCTTCGCCGCCCAGCCATTCATTGAGCCATAGCCGGTTGCAAAGATAATCATATCCGCCGGCAACTCTGTGCCGTCGTCGAGGGTGACTGAATTTTCGTTGATGTGGCTGATATTGACGCCGCTTTTCAATTTGACTTCGCCGTCAACAATCAGCTGCGAGGCACCGACATCAATGTAATAGCCGGATCCACGGCGCAGATACTTCACAAACAACCCCGATCCATCCTCACCGAAGTCGAGCATAAATCCGGCTTTCTCCAGGCCCTCATAAAGCTTGGCATCACGCTTGGCCATTTCTTCGTAGACCGGAATTTGCAGCGTGTGCAAAATTTTGTAGGGCAAGGATGCGAAGATCAAATCCGCCGTGTCAGTGGTAACCCCGGCCTCCACCGCCTCTTTGGAATACAGACCACCCAGCGCCAGCTCCATCAGCGTATCTGATCTGGCGATGTGGGTGGATGAACGCTGCAGCATGGTGACATCGGCACCATTTTCCCAAAGGTCGGCGCAGATATCGTGCGCCGAGTTATTCGATCCAACCACGACGCATTTTTTCCCTTCGCACCCTTCGCCACCCGGATGCTGACTCGAATGCACGAGCGTGCCTTTGAATTTGTCTGCACCTTCAACCTCAGGCATGTTTGCAATGCCCGACATACCGGTGGCGAGAATCAACTGCTTCGGTCGCAAAGTCACCTGCTCACCATCGCGATTGACCTTCACGGTCCATTCGCCCGATGCCTCATCGTAGCTGGCACTGGTGCACTCGGACGATGACCAGTAGTTGAGCTCCATGACCTTGGTATACATCTCCAGCCAATCGCCAATTTTGTCTTTGGGAGAGAATACCGGCCAGTGATCAGGGAATGGCAGATAGGGCAGATGGTCGTACCAGACCGGGTCGTGCAGGCAGAGCGAACGATAGCGCTTGCGCCACGAATCACCCGGCCGTTCGTTCTTCTCAATAATAATGGTTGGCACACCGAGCCTGCGCAAGCGAGCACCAAGACCAATACCGCCCTGGCCGCCACCAACAATCACGCAATAGGGCTGTTCCGAGTAACCCAGTTCAGCCGATTCATCGGCGCGTCGCTCGAGCCAGTTCTTGCGATTTTTAAACGCGCCGTGTTCTACACCCATCTCGCGCGTGCCGTGCGCATCGTTGGCCTCTTCATGCCCTTTAAGTTCCAGCATTGTGGTGAGCAGCGTCCAGCACTTATCGCCCTTCAAACGCACATGCCCGCGGCCACGGCTGGCAGCGGTTTCGAAAGTGAACCAACCTTCTGCGATGCCATCGGCGGAGGTCGCCTGCCCCTCCAGTTGCCAGTTCGACGGACGCGTTTGCGCAAGCGTTGCCTCAAGCATGCGACGAATGCTGTCGCGATCCTCCGACGTATCCAGATTCCACGTAAAGGTTAGAAAATCGCGCCAGAAGCATTGCTCTTCATCGAACAACTCAACTGCTGCATCGATATCTTCGCTGGCAAGGGCTTTATCGAGCGTGCTCAGCCAGTTGGCGACTTGCACACTGGCGAGATCTTCCGCGACTGCGGCCATAAGTTATCCTCCGGTTTGTAGTGCATCGAATACGATGCCGTGAACAACTTACCACAGCAGGCAAAGTACCTGTCAACCGATACGAAGGCGTTTTAGCCGGGGGCAAATGCCGCGCGCAATTGCTGCGCAGTCAACAGGAATACGCCCTGTCCGCCCGCGGCAAAATCCAGCCAGACAAATTCAAGCTTTGAATAATGCTGCTCCAGTGCCGGCGCTGAATTACCCACTTCAACAATCAGCACACCATCGGCTTTTAGATGAGTGGCCGCCTGTTCGAGAATGATGTGAGCGATATCCAGACCATCCGCACCAGCCGCCAGGCCCAGGCGCGGCTCGTGATGGAATTCCCCACCCATTTGCTGCAAATCGCGCTGATCGACGTAGGGCGGATTGGAGACAATTAAATCGTATTGCGCGCCCGCCGGCAGCGGCTTGAACAAATCGCCCTGATACAACTCGACGCGTTGCTGCAATCCGTGGTGATCGCGATTGGTTCGCGCCAGCTCAAGTGCCTCGCTCGAAAGATCGGCGCAATGCACAACGGCCTGCGGAAATTCAACGGCTGTGGCAATCCCGATACACCCTCCGCCGCAACACAAATCCAGAATCAGTAACGGTGGCGAGGCGAGCCACGGTTCAAACCGGCTGGCAATCAATTCCGCGATTGGACTGCGCGGTATCAACGCGCGCGGATCAGTCGCGAACTCAAGTCCGGCAAACCAGCAGCGACCGGTAAGATAGGCCACGGGGATGTTTTCCTCAGCGCGGCGGCGATACCATTCACGGGCGCGATCCAGGTGCGCTTGCCGGACCGGGATCGCATAGTCATCGAGCGGTTCAAGCGGCGACAGATCACAGGCCTCCAGCGCGATCCACGCCGATTCGTCGAGCGGATTATCGGTACCGTGGCCGTAGCTTAACGGGTAGCTGTCCAGCCAATCTGCACCCGTTCTGATCAATTGCTCAAGCGTATTTACTGGCTCGATGAAAAGCGGGTGTGATGGAACCGGATCTGTCATGTAACGCTCAGCTGTAACCAGAGTCAATGGTCGCACAATCGCAGCGACACATGCAGGGGCCCGACAAAAACATCACAACACCAATTCGCGCCAGCCAGTAGAATGCGGCCACCCTACACCTTGCCGAGAACCTGTCGTTGAGCGCACTTTCAGATCGCCTGAAATCCTGGCCCCTGTATCTATTGCCCCACCATTTGTGCTCGCGACTGGTGTTCCGGCTAACCCGAATCGAAAGCTCGCTGGCAACACCCGCGATCAAATTGTTTTGTCGGGTGTTCAATGTCGATATGTCACAGGCCGCCAATCCCGACCCTGCCTCCTATCCCTCTTTTAACGCGTTTTTCACGCGACCGCTGGCAGACGGTGCAAGACCACTGGCAGACGACCACGACGGCATGTGCAGCCCGGTTGATGGCAGGGTTTCGGAAGCCGGAACTATCGAGGCGGGTAAAATTTTCCAGGCCAAGGGCCACCACTACTCGTTGCTGCAACTGATCGGCGGTCGCCGTGAAGACGCAGCCCCGTTCGAGAACGGAAAGTTTGCCACGCTGTATCTGTCACCACGCGACTATCACCGCATTCACATGCCGCTGGCCGGCACCCTCACCGCAATGCACTATGTGCCCGGGCGGCTTTTCAGCGTAGCGCCACACACGGTGCGAGTCGTGCCCGGGCTGTTTGCACGCAACGAGCGCGTGGTGGCCATTTTCGATACCGAGGCTGGCAAGCTTGCGATGATTCTGGTGGGAGCCATCAATGTTGCGGCGATCGAAACCGTTTGGGCCGGGCTGATTACGCCACCCAACGGGCGCGCCATTATTCACCGGGACTATACCGACGATGCGCCGACACTGGCGTTTGGTGAAGAAATGGGGCGATTCAATATGGGGTCGACGGTAATACTGCTGGCCGAACAAAACGTTCGCTGGATCGATGAGTTGTCAGCCGGCAACCCGGTGCAAATGGGCCAGCCGATGGGTAGTTTCACGCGCGAAGGTATCTAGATCGCGCATCGCGAGCCACTCACGCACCTCCTCGGCATCTTCAGCGAACCAGCGAGCGGCGCTGCCGAGCCGGAAACTATAGCCCCACGCATCCATATCGGCGCACATTTGTTCGCGCCCCATCTGTGGCAATGCGTCGGCGAGCAGAATCTGCAGATAACACACTGCGTTCTCCTCGGCCTGACTGCCACCGGCGTTAGTGTGCAGTTTGGCCCGTCGACTGTTATCCATACATTTATAATGACAGGCCTCGTGCATTAAAGAGTGCACCGGTGTGTCGTCGCGAAGATAGATCTTATCGCCGATCAGACCGGCCTCTTCATCGCCCCAGAAGCTGCCCGGAATAGCCTGCCCGGCCGCCACTTCCTCAACGCGCAAACCCAGTTCGCCGAGCAAACGGTTTACCGCCACCTTATCGCTTTGCCCGTATCGCAACATCGCTTTCAGGCACGCCGCCAGTCAAAAGAGAGCACATCGGCCAGACTCGTCAACCCGGGCTGCAGCGCGAGCAATAGCCGATCAAGTCCAATGGCCACCCCGGCGCAGGCGGGCAAACCGGCTTCAAGTGCTGCAATCAAACGATTATCGATCGGCATCGCCATCGCACCGATCTGCTGGCGAGTTTGATTCTCTGCCTTGAAGCGCTGCAACTGCTCTGATGCATCGTCGAGTTCATGAAAACCGTTTGCCAGTTCCAGCGCGCCAAAATAGATTTCGAATCGACTGGCAACCGGCCAGGCCGGATCGCTGCGATCAATCCGCGCAAGCGAAGCCTGACTGGCC
>CAKZSB010000089.1 GCA_937920585.1 uncultured Granulosicoccaceae bacterium
GCTGACTGTATACAGGATTCATGTATACACGAATTCACAAATACGTGTATTCTGGTTTTGCACGGGATCTGATTTTCGCCACCGCTCAATTTCGGGCGCGCGGGAACTGGTTCCCACCCTGTGATGAATAGCGTATTTTGTCCTGAACGACGTTTGAACCACGTCTTTTGGAAGCTTTCAACCAAACGGGAGCGTAGGCGCGCTGGCTCCCGCATTTCGTGCCACCCAGGCGCGCACGCCATAACAACAGCGACGTCCAACATGGGAAAAAAAATGCGATTGAAATGTACACTGCTTGCCGGCCTGACGGCGGCTTTCTTTGCGTCGGCGGCATCGGCAGATATAAAGGTGGGCTTTATCGGCTCACTCAGTTCCGACACCGGCCTGTCGACCTTGCGCGGCGCCGAAATCGCCATTGAAGAGCTCAACGCCAATGGCGGCGTGCTCGGCCAGCAAATCGAACTCGTCAAGGCTGACACTGGCGAAGATCCGACCGAGGGCGTGAAAGCCTACGAGTATCTGGCAGAATCCGAAGAAGTCGACTTCATAATCTCCGGCTCCATCGACGATGTGTCACTGGGCTGGCTTCCGCGTATGCAGGAATTTCAAATTCCCACCCTGGACACCTGGACGTCCTACATCGGCATCATCGATATGATCGTCGAGGATTACGAATCCATGAAGCCCTACTTCATGAACATCGCCTCGGACGAAGCGCTGGCCACCCTCTACATTGACTTCGGTAAAGATGTACTGAAAGAAAAGATGGGCTGGGACTCGGTCATTATTCTGCAGGAAGACACCGCATTCGGTGGTGCTATCGCAGGCCTGGTTACCGAAGCGCTGGCACCCAACGCCGGCATTGAGGTGGTCGACACCATCGTCTTCGACATCGCCACCAATGACTTCGCACCGATATTTTCACGTGCCAAAGACAGCGGCGCCGATTTCATCTACCTGATCAGCTCGGTCAATTCGCAGGTAGTGTCATCGCAATATGTAAAACTCCAGGTGCCGATGGGAATGACCGGCGTTAACGTTGCAGCCCTGGGACAGGAATTCTGGGAAGACACGGGTGGCGCTGGTGGCGGTATCTCAACCCTGTCGCCCGTGCCTTCAGTGGGATTTAAACTCGATCCGGTTTCGCAGAAGTTTGTCGATACCTACCAGGCTAAATACAAGTCGCGCCCGGTTATCCCGCACTTCAATGGATTTAATGCCTACCACGGCGTGAAGCAGGCAATGGCAGCAGCGGAGGAAGCCGGCGGATTTAACAACACAAGCTGGGTAACCGCCATGGAAAAACAGGATCTGAAACTCGATCTCGATGGCAAACCATGGCTGCGTTACGCCTTCTGGGGCAACGACGAAGTTGAAGAACGTACCGGCCGAACCTACCCGCACAACGCACGCTTCGACATCACCGAACCCTATGAAGACGGCTCTCCGTCCATGGTTGTCATTCAATGGTACGAAGATGGGACCAATGCAGTGGTTTACCCTGAAAAATACGCAACCGGTGAATTCACTGTACCGAGCTGGATAAAACAGTAAGTTTGCTACCACTCTGTTGCACTGAAGGCACCTTCGGGTGCCTTCATTTTTAGACGACGCCATCTATGCAAATTATTATTCAGGGCTTACTGCTGAGCGGGCTGTATGCGCTCATCGCAATGGGTTTTACGCTCATATTCAGTGTCGGGCGAGTGTTGAATCTCGCCTACGGTGCCTATTTGCTGATCGGTGGCTATGTCTATTTCACGATCTCGCAAACGTTTGGCGTACCAAAACTCATCGGCTTATTGCTCGCCGCAGTGGTTGGCTGCCTGGTCGGCTTGCTTAAATATCGCCTGCTCGTCAAACCCCTGAAAGGCGATCACGTCGCAGTAGAAATTTCAACGCTGATACTCGCCGTGGTTCTGCAGGCAGGCGTGGTGTTTCTTTATGGGGATAGTTCAAAAATCCTGCTGCCGATCGTTCCCGGGGTTACGCATGTCGCGGGCGCGTCGGTCACTTACAATCTGCTGGCCGCTACATTTGCAAGCTGGGCAATACTAATCGGCCTGTATCTGTTTGTTCGAAAAACGCATGTCGGGCGCGCCATGCAGGCAGTCAGTATGGACAACCGGGGGGCTGCAATATCCGGTGTCGATCCGGACAAAATCAATCTGTTCACCTGGGGGTTGTCGGGAGCACTGGGTGCCACCGCCGGTGTATTCTTCGCAAGCTATACGCAACTGTCGCCGTCGATGTGGGTGGCGCCACTGATTATATCCGTGGCAGTCGTCATTGTCGGTGGCATCGGCTCGATTATCGGCACGCTGGTGGTAGCCCACATTGTCGGTTTTATGGAGGTACTGGCAGTCGCCGTTATCGCACCGGAGTTGCGTGGCGTCTTCACCATGCTGTTGATCATTGTGGTGCTTGTGATCAGGCCACAGGGGCTGTTCGGGCGGGAGGAATTATGAACCTGCGATGGACACACCTTGCCATGTGGCTGGCGTTTGTCTGCCTGATGATGGCGATTCCGGAGTTCGTCTCCAAAGGCACACTGCGAACACTGATCTTCGCAAACTTTCTTGCGATATTTGCGATCAGCTGGGATGTACTGTCCGGTCGTACCGGCTACATCAGTTTTGGCCATCCGTTCCTGATCGGTATTGGCGCCTACACGTCCGCCATACTGACCAAACGTTTCGATGTGCCAATCGAGTACGCAATCCCGGCTGCGGTGCTCATGACGATGGTTGGTGGCATCATTGTCTTTCTGCCCGCACTACGAATCAAAGGCAGTTACTTCGCGCTGGTCACACTGGCATTCATGGAACTGATGTATCAGCTGGTACAAGTGATTCGGCCGGATCTCACGGGCGGCACGCGCGGCATGTCTGGCGTGCAAACCTTAACGCGCGGTGCAGTAAACGGTTACTACATGTCTGTCAGTCTGATGCTGGCCATCGCCTTTAGCATGTGGTTACTGATGCGCACCCAGCTCGGCACCGCTTTGAGTGCCGTTGGCATGAACGAGGAGTCGGTGCGCGGCAGCGGCCTGAGTACAACGAAGCTCAAGCTGTTCGCATTTTTAACCAGCGCCTTTGTCGCCGGACTGGGTGGCGCTTTTTACGTGCACTATCTGGGCTCGATTGCGCCGCGGGCACTGTTTGATATCAACTTTCTGTTCACTATTATTGTCGCCGCACTGATTGGTGGAGCATCTACCATCATCGGCCCCATGCTCGGTGCGTTTTTTCTCACATTCCTGCTGGAATTTCTGCGCCCCTACCTGCCCGGTGCCGAGCGCTACTTCATTTACGGCACAATTGCCCTGCTGCTGTATATGTACGAGCCGAAAGGCCTTATCGCAATAATCGACAAATACTGGCAGCGAACACGCGGCACGTTTGCCCGGAAACAGGAACCGGGAGAATCGTTATGACACCGGCGCTTAAAATTTCCAATCTGGTCAAAAAATTCGGCGGGCTCGTCGCCACCAATGACCTGTCTCTGGTTATCGAAGATCAGCAATCCGTAGGGCTTATCGGCCCGAACGGTGCCGGTAAAACAACCGTGTTTGCACAAATCATGGGCGAGCACCGGCAGACATCGGGCTCAATTGAACTCTACGGTCACGAAATCAGCAACGACACAACGCCCGAACGCATTCGGCGTGGCGTGAGCAGAACCTATCAGGTGCCTCGGCCGTTCACTGATATGAACGTGCTTGAGAATATCCGCGTTGGCATGATGCCAAACAATATCTGGAAAATGATCACATCGCCCCCGCGCCACAGTCGTGAAACCGAAATCGCGTTGAGCGTGGGGTTTGCAAAAGCCGATCTGACCAAGACACCCGGCGAACTGTCGATGGGTGATCTGCGCAAACTCGAAATGGCGCGCACCATCGCCACTGGCACAAAGGTGATGTTGCTCGATGAAGTATTCGCTGGCCTTACCGTTGCAGAGATTGCGCAAATAACCACGCTTATCCAGAGCATGCGCAAGGACGGCATGACTTTTCTGATCGTCAGCCATGATCTCAAAGCGCTTGAGCCATTGGTCGATAGCGTTATCGCGATCAACTACGGCAGAAAGATTGCCGAGGGCAGCTTCAGCGACGTAATGAACGATTCAGCAGTGCGTTCTTCCTACCTGGGAGCAGCATGATATGGCGTTTCTCGAGGTAGCAAAGCTCAACGCGTTTTACGGAAAAGCACAAGCACTGCACGACGTAAGCCTCACCGTCAACGCAGGCGAAATCATTGCTATTGTTGGCGCCAATGGCGCGGGCAAGTCGACCTTGCTCGACAGCATCATGGGCCTTACGCGCATTAGCGGTGACATTCGTCTGGAAGACCAATCGCTGGTCGGCCTGGGCAGTGCTGCGATTGTGAAAAAAGGCGTGGGTTACGCACCGGAACGATTCAACCTGTTTCCGTACATGAGCGTGCGAGACAACCTGCTGGTCGGCGCCTACACCGCACGCGACGATATCAGGAAAAACCTCGCCACTGTGCACAAGCTGTTTCCTCGGCTGGAAGAGCGTAAAAATCAGGAAACCAGCACCCAGTCCGGTGGCGAACGGCAAATGGTGTCGCTCGGGCGCGCGCTGATGACCAGCCCGCGCCTGTTACTGGTGGATGAACCAACCATCGGCCTGGCGCCCAAGATTTGCGTGGAGATTGCAGAAGCGCTGACAAAAATGCGTGATGAACTCGGCGCGACCATCGTGATAACGGAACAAAACGCCAACTTCGCGATGACACTGGCCGAGCGACTCTACGTACTTGAATCGGGTCATATTAAGGCGCAGGGCACTGTCGATGAACTGCGTAATGATAAGCGATTGACCGAGGCGTACTTCGGGCACTAATTTTTCGTGAGCACAAGCCGAATCACCCTGCACGGCAAAACTACTTAAAACTTTCGTCAGCGTATGAATTCACCGAGAAAGCGCGTGAGCGGTCTCGTGAGGTCATTGTCTGTCCAATAGTCGGAGTGTGACAAAGGGTTCCACGAACTGAAAATACCACCCGCATTGATCGCTACATCCCGGTCAACCACCTTGCGATAGGCAGGCAACGCTTTTAATGGGTAGCCAAGGATGTCATCCGGATCGTAGAAATTCAGCCACCGCGCTTTGCGTTTGTGCGCAGCAGACAATTTGGGCCCGGGGAATTTAATTGGTTCGACTTTATCGTAGGCAAAAGTGAAGAGTGGGATATTACAGCCGAACGTCACCATGCCTGCCAGTGTCTGCATACTCTTCACTGGACCAAGGGCCTTTTTCTTCGCAGCACTGTCATGCTGACGATCCCATATGAAGTTGGACATAATGTGCCCACCCAAAGAGTGAGCCACGACTACTATCGGGCACTTGGCTCCCCCCAGTTGTACATCGGCGAGTTCGCTGAGTGATTCTTCAACTTTAGTGTGGATCCGTTCGTAAGTCTGGTTTTTTGATCCAGCGACTTTCTGATAAGCAGCCGCATCTCCGAGAGCTGACACGACAAAACTTCGAAGACGCAGGGCATCTACATCGTGATTGCGCTTTGCTTCCCGCATGTACGCCAATTGGCGACTTTCCAGAATGTCCTGCCAGTAAACTGGCGCCCAAGCCACTCTAGCACCAGCAGAGCTGCCCAATAATTCGGTTACCTCGTCAATCAACGGGTTGGCAAAGCCATTGTGTTGAGAGCCCATGCCATGAATCACCAATACACCGAGATCTTTTTCCATTCTTGATCACTGCCTTAAGAAAACAAGGGATGCACAAAACATCCGATCGAACCTCCGAGAGTATAAGGAGCCGTCTTCGACCAAACAATGACTCTAACAGGGTGTTGATAAGTTCATACTGTCAAACGTGATTCGATGACGTGCCGAGAACGCGTCTCTCTTAATCAACTACAACATCGCTTTTCGACCGTAACCCCGGCATCGAAATGACCGCAGGAACTCGGCATGCCACAGCGTGCCCCGCAGGTGAGGTCGAGACAACTGTTAGGAACCAGCCTTTGATTTCGGGTACAACAACGCATAGAGTGCGGCCGCTATTACCACGATGCACAACACTCGTTTGGAAAGGGTCTCCATCGTGCCTTCAATCAGCCAGGCATGCACCACGCTGCCGGCCACCACCATCGCAACCAGGCACTTGTGGCTGTTACGCCAGACGCCAGGCGAGAATCGGAACCGACGCCGAAAAAGCGCAAGGCCGGCGGCTGCAAACGCGCACCACATGGCGATCACACCCCAGGCAGAAAAAGGCGTGGGCGACACGAACAACAACGCATCGATGACATCCGGCGGACTGGTGATCCACAACCCGACCACATGCACAACAATCGCCACGATCAGGCTCGCACCCACCCAGCGATGCACCCTGCGTCCGCGCCGTGCGGCTAAGCCGGGCAGATATCCCGCTGCAAGCAAGGGCTGAAAAAGTACCAGAGCCATCGCGACGATACCGGCAAAGCACGCGACGATGTAAACCGGCTCACGCCACGCTAACAGCGGACTGAAAACTGCGGCGACAAGCGGCACGACAACCATCGCGCAAAGCCCGCTCCAGATACCGGTGGCTCGCCATTGGCCGATCATGCCTGAAGCGGTAATTTAAGCCGGCTGCAGGATGAAATGTGCGCTCAGAGTTTTGTCTTTAGCGCTGGCCATAATCGGACGCAGGAACACGGTTTCGAAATCGCCGCTGTCATAGGCAAGGTGCCCGTGCGGCTGGCCAAAAGTGGGCACAATCTGCGGCATCTCGAGGCGAAATTCTCCGTTCTCATCAGTGAGCGTTGCACCATGGCTTTGCGGATCACGCTCCTGGCCCTCGGTGGTGTGCGCCCAGATCTGAATGCGCTGGCCGGCGAGTGGCGCGCCATCACCCGCGCGACGCACGGTGCCGGTCATCCAGAATCCACCGCCACCGATGCGCTCGACAATCGGTGCACCAGGCTGGTAGTTGTTCGATCCACCACGCATGGAGCGAGTGGGTTTGAAATTCTCTGCCACAGCGGGGACAAACATGCCCGAGGCGCCGGTCGCGGCAATTGCACCGGCGGCGGCCAGAAATTTACGACGGGTTGACAGAACAGTATCCACAGATGTTCTCCTGTTACGGCGGGTCTGGTCTCAGACAATCCTGATGCACAATCGTGCGGCCAAAATCCCGCGAGTTTTCGCCGCAAGCGGCACCTGCACAAACAGTTGGGGCGATTTCGCCACGGAACAAGGGGATTAACGCAACTCCATCGCTGCTGCAACTTTTTCCGCCTGTTGCTGTAGCTGCGTGCCGAGCGTGGCGCGGTAGCGACCGGTAAACCGACGCACCGGACCAATCGTGCCTATGCTCAATGTGGCACCCACGGAACCGTTGTGAACCGGTGCGGCGACACTGGATACGCCAGTCTCAATTTCCTCAACACACTCAGCGAAGCCGCGTTCGCGAATGGTGGCAAATTCCTTCGCAAGCTGTTCGCGACTGGTTTTGGTGTGGTCAGTGTAGGCCTTCATCGGCCCATCGAGTATGGCCTGCTGAAAATCGGCCTCGGCAAAGGCGGCAATCGCCTTGGAACAGGAGCATGCGTGCATAGGCCGAAATCCCAGCCCCGGATGCATATAGGCGCGCCCGGGATCACTGGGCGTTTCCACGTGAATGATCTCTACCCCGCGCTTGCGAAAGCGTGAGAGAAATGTCGCCTCGCCAAAGTGATCGGCGGCGTCTTTTAGCGTGGGCAACGCCGCTCTGCGGACATCGGCATCGGATTTGCCCATCATCGCCAGCCGCATGAGGCGCTGGCCCAGCTGGTAATGCGCACTGCTCTGCTGATCATCGTCCAGCAGACCACTGTCGCTCAGGGTCTGCAACAGGCGATAGCACGTCGGCCGCGGCAGACCGGTGGCCGTCTGAATTTCCGCCGCGGTCAGCGGCCGGCCGGCAATCGCCACGGTTTCCAGTATTTGAAGCAGTCTATCGAGGTGCATTGTTACGGGTAATCAAATTATTCTGAACACAGTATCATTTTGTGAGAACATATTCTCATAATACGAGCAAGCTTCCCAAACTATTGGAGCATCAATGGCTTCCACCACCTGTTGTGGCCCCGGGTTTTCATCGCCGGCCGAGGCCATGCTCGCCCCGCGCGAGAAGCTACTCTACACAGTAGCTCTATACATCGGTACCGGTATTCAAAAGCCCGATTATCTGGCCACCATCGACGCCGACCCCGACAGCGAAACCTACTCGCAGGTGATCAGCCGGCTGGAAATGCCTGGCATTGGCGACGAACTGCACCATATGGGCTGGAACGCCTGCTCGTCATGCCATGACGACGCTACCAAGGAACGTCGCTACCTTATCGTACCCGGTGTGCGAAGCTCCAACCTGCACATCGTCGATTGCGTCAGCGATCCACGCAAGCCTTCGCTGCACAAGGTTATCAGTGGCGAGGAGATCAAGGCAAAGACCAACCTCTCGGCCCCTCACACAGTTCATTGCCTGGGCGCCGACATCATCATCTCCATGCTCGGTGATGCCAATGGCGAAGCCCCTGGTGGTTTTCTGCATCTGAACGAGGATTTTGAAATCGTTGGTCGCTGGGAGAACGATCTGGGCGGCATGAAATTCAACTACGACTTCTGGTATCAGCCACGCCACAACGTGATGGTATCCAGCGAATGGGCCGCACCCAACACCTTTATGCCCGGCTTCGATCTGGAGGAAGTGGGCCATTTGAAATACGGCCGCGAGCTGCACTTTTGGGATTTCAAGAACCGCAAAGTTGAAAATACGGTTTATCTCGGTGAAGACGGACTGGTACCGCTGGAAGTTCGCTTTCACCACGATCCGGATTCCACCCACGGCTTTGTCGGCGCCGCACTGTCATCGAATATCATCCACTGGTACAAAAAGGATGACGAGTGGATTGTTGAAAAGATTATCGATGTAGAAAACGAGCCGCACCCGGAATGGCCGATTCCATTGCCCGGCCTGATCAGTGTCATTCTGCTATCGATGGATGATCGGTTTTTGTATTTTTGTAACTGGCTACACGGCGATATTCGCCAATACGACATCACCGACCCACACCATCCAAAGCTGACAGGGCAAGTCTGGATGGGTGGCCTGCTGGGGCGTGCACCCGAAGTCAACGGCCGCAAAATAACCGGTGGCCCGCAAATGATTCAGCTCTCACTGGATGGCAAGCGGCTGTATGTAACCACCTCGTTGTTCTCGACCTGGGACAACCAGTTCTACCCTGAAATTCGCACTAACGGTGGTTGCATGTTAATGGTCGACTGCGATAGCGAAAACGGTGGCATGTCGATCAACGGTGACTTTTTTGTCGACTTCGGCAAAGAGCCGCATGGCCCTGCCCGGTGCCACGAAACACGCTACCCGGGCGGCGATTGCACCTCGGATATTTTTGTTTAGCGACTCTACCTGCGGAGATCCCGATGGATCACGATATTGATTACCCCGATGAGTATCTGGCGGA
>CAKZSB010000090.1 GCA_937920585.1 uncultured Granulosicoccaceae bacterium
GATCGCCGAATAGATGTGGCGGCCACAATCGAGGCTGGTGATGCTAGTGGTATCAGTTCGGCACAACGCCTTGTCGGCGTAGAGGTTGAGATTTTCTCGGTCGATGGTGTTACCGCGACATCGATTGGCGCGGGCCATACCAGTCTGACCGGCACGTCGCTGGTGTACGAGCAATTTGCTGCGGCTCCCGAGGGCAGTGACGTCATTATCTGCGCCGGTAACCAGAGCGGTTATAGCTTCGACGCAGTGATCGTTAACAACAGGCCCGTTGCGGCAGACCCGGACGGCCAGGGCCGAAACTGTATAAGAGATACCCTCAATGCGAATGCGGTGCAGCCGTATGTGTTTGACTACGTCGTCGATCGCCGAATAGATGTGGCGACCACAATCGAGGCTGGCGGTGCTAGTGGTATCAGTTCGGCACAACGCCTTGTCGGCGTAGAGGTTGAGATTTTCTCGGTCGATGGTGTTACCACGACATCGATTGGCGCGGGCCGTACCAGTCTGACCGGCACGTCGCTGGTGTACGAGCAATTTGCTGCGGCTCCCGAGGGCAGTGACGTCATTATTTGCGCCGGTAACCAGAGCGGTTACAGCTTCGACGCAGTGATTGTTAACAACAGGC
Source organism: uncultured Granulosicoccaceae bacterium (assembly GCA_937920585.1). Classification (GTDB taxonomy): domain Bacteria; phylum Pseudomonadota; class Gammaproteobacteria; order Granulosicoccales; family Granulosicoccaceae; genus CAKZSB01. Next base: position 626 of record CAKZSB010000090.1, read on the forward strand.
CCGTTGCGGCAGACCCGGAAAGCCAGGGTCGCAACTGCATAACGGACACCCTCAATGCGAACGCGGTGCAGCCATATGTATTTGACTACGTCGCCGATCGCCGAATAGATGTGGCGGCCACAATCGAGGCTGGCGCTGCTAGTGGTATCAGTTCGGCGCAACGCCTTGTCGGCGTAGAGGTTGAGATTTTCTCGGTCGATGGTGTTACCGCGATATCGATTGGCGCCGGCCATACCAGTCTGACCGGCACGTCGCTGGTGTACGAGCAATTTGCTGCGGCACCCGAAGGCAGTGACGTCATTATTTGCGCCGGTAACCAGAGCGGTTATAGCTTCGACGCAGTGATCGTTAACAACAGGCCCGTTGCGGCAGACCCGGAAGGCCAGGGCCGAAACTGCATAAGGGACACCCTCAATGCGAACGCGGTGCAGCCGTATGTATTCGATTACGACGCCATTGACCCTGACGATATATGCGATCCGGCTGATGTCTTCAGAGCGGTATCTGAAACGAACACCTGGCATTTGTTGACGCTTCCCTGTGAAGCGCCGCCAGGTGCGGTTTTTTCGAACCTGTTTGACGGGCAAGGCGTGAGTGAGAATACCTGGATTGCCTTTAGCTACGATGCGCTGATTCCCGGCTACGTGCCGATAAGTGCGGCATCAGCAATGCCTGCGCCCGGAGTTGGTTTCTGGTTTCTCACGCTGGAAAGTCTGAATCTGGTTATGCCGGCGGGAAGTCACGTTGCCGCGAAGGTGGATGCTGACGCGTGCGCACAAGGCCTGTGCTACCAGCAGACGATTGATCAGAACAGCAACTGGAATTTAATCGGAAATCCTGCCAACAGCAATATTCTATACAGCGAAATGTTAATCACTAATGAGGATACGCTGTGCAGCCATCCCGCTATCTGCAACGTCGACAACCCTGTTGATAACGATATACAGTCTCTGTACTTTTTGTATGATGTTAACAGTGGTGCTTACCGGCAGATCGGCACCGGCATCAGTCAGCAAAAAGTGGTAAAGCCGTGGGATGGCTACTGGGTGTCATTGTTTTACGACGGCTCACTGTCCGGGCCCTGGAACCTGTACAGCTACGACTATCCTTCGCAGTTTGTTTTTGTTACCGATGAACGGTTTAGCGGTAAACTGGGCGGTGTAGACGGGGCGGACAATATTTGTCAGCAAGCTGCCGGGAAATCAGGTCTGCCGGGGCGCTATAAGGCCTGGTTAAGTGACAACAAAAGCTCACCCAATGCGTCTTTCAGCAAACCCGACTACCCTTATATTCTGGTAGACGGAGCACTGATAGCCGATGGCTATGCCGACTTAACCGATGGCGATGGGTTGAGGCATGACATCAGCACATCCGCCACCCTGCAGATTGGCATAGATGATGTTGTCTGGTCCAACACAAGACCCAACGGCACAGCGTTCGAATCCAAAAGCACCGGTCATTGCGGTAACTGGCTTTCCACCGGCGAGGCTGGATTCAAAGGTATCACTGTTTTGGGCTCGTTTGATGATAAACGGCACTGGACACTGCTGCCAGACATACAGTTTCAATGCTCAAGTGAGGCGCGGCTTTATTGCGTGGAGCAATAGCTCGGAGAGGCCATAGAGCGCGCTGTCACGATTCGCAACGAAAGCAGTTGTTTTTTAGCGGGGCACCGGCGGTTTCATACTAAAAAAGCCATGGTGCCACCATCGAATAATCGTTGGATGTGGCCGGAGATTTTGTTACCCCGCGCCGCCGTGTTTTGTGCCAGGCATAGCAAGTGGTCGCCGGCGCGGTAAGCGTAAGGTTTGTAAATTTGTTCGACCGGTTCTGCGACATGAGCGCGACCGCCCGATACAGAAGGTTATGCGTTGTGTAGGAATATTCCCTGGTAGATGAAGTAGCAGCCGCCGGCAAACATCAGCGTTTCCACAACGAGTGTATGTACGGATACGGTGGAGCGTTTAACAATCCATTTGCCCAGCATCCCACCGGGGATGGTACAGAGACCGACCACCAGCCCGAGTGACACGAGTTTTGCGTTGAGCACATCACCAACGCCAAAGACAATAGTCTTGGTGGTGTTGAGTGTCAGTCCCAGCACGGCGACTATACCGACGATTCCCTCGCCAACGATACCGGCACCTAACAGGAATGGCCCCAGAATCATCCCGCCGCCAAATACGGTGCCGGCAATTACGCCATAGATAATGCCCACGCCGGACAGGCCGCGATGACCGACGTTGTAGTTGCGTTTTTTCAAAATACGACGAAGCGGGATCGAGACCAATAAAAAGCACCCCAGAACAATTGCAATCGCTTTTACCGAAAGAAAAATGTATACCACCGCGCCGAATACCATGCCTGGTAGTGCGGTGATCATGATCGCTCGATAGGCTGGCCAGTTGATATGGGTACGAAACAGCAGTGTGCGATTGAAGTTGCTGATTATCATCGCCAGTGCCACTACTGGTACCACCGCGCGCACGCCAATCAATGGCGCCAGACACACAGACAACAGCAGGGCACCGGCAAAGCCTGCCACAGAATGAAACAGGGCTGTAGCGAAAGCGGCCAGTGCGACCAGCAGCAGAATATGCCAGTCGAGCTGGCTGAGTAGTGATGCACTGGATTGCATGTGACGGGGACGAGGAATCTAAACGAAGCAGCGGACATTATAGCAATTGCGGCGCTGGTGACGGAGCTGGTTTGGAAATCGCTGCAGCAAACTCTGGTGGCGGCACCATAGTGGATGCGCCTTGCGGCTTATGCCACCCTGCGAGAGCGATTTGTCATGTAGCCGGTGTAGGGTGGATAAGCCCCGGGCGCATCCACGCGGATGAAATAGTGGCTGCATTGGACGTGGTAAATCGCGGGCTGTTGTGTGGCGTTTTGAAAATTGATTAGTAGCGCAAACTGATGGTGGATGCGCCTTGCGGCTTATGCCACCCTGCGTGAGCGATAGGCGGTGTAGGGTGGATAAGCCCCGGGCGCATCCACGCGGATGACATAAGGGCTGAATTCGAAGTGGTGTAAATCGCGGGCTGTTGTGTGGCGTTTGAAAATCGATTTGTAGCGCAAACCGATGGTGGATGCGCCTTGCGGCTTATGCCACCCCACGAGAGCGAATGGCATGTAGGGTGGATAAGCCCCGGCGCATCCACGCGGATGAAATAATGGCTGCATTCGAAGTGGTGTAAATCGCAGCGTCATGGCCGAAAATATTTCATACACGTTGGCCGGCACATTTCCCACGCCTCATCAATTGCATCAACCAGTTCTGAATTCAATGGCCCCTGTTTACAGGCTGCCAGATTCTGCTCCAGCTGGGTGACGCTGCTGGCGCCGAGTATCACGGCGTGATCTGCATTACCTTTGGCCAGTGGCGAATGATGCAGCATCCAGCCGAGTGCGGCATTGACAACCGGCAGTTCCAGTTCGCGACAGGCTCTGCTGATCGTGGCCACGGCGCGGTGGTTGTCGTCCTTCCAGTAGCGGTCCGGATATCCCTTGTGATAGGAAAAACGTCCTGAGTCGGGCAGGGTATCTGTGTTCTGGTATTTGCCGGTCAACAGGCCGCCTGCGAGTGGGTTGTAGGCATAAAATGCCATGTTGTAGTCGGTGAGGCATTTGAACAACTCACGCTCGACGTCGCGCGTTATCGCGTTGTACATGCCCTGATAAACCGTTGGCTTCAACCAGCCGTTTTTATCGCAACGTTCGTAGATTTGCGCAACCTGCCAGGCGGCGTAGTTGCTCAGGCCGAATCCGGCCAGCTGTCCGTTGCGATAGGCGCTATCGATCGCTTCGAGTGTTTCGTCGATCGGGGTATCGAGATCGGGCTCGTGTAAATAGAATAGATCAAATTGCTGTCGCTTTATTCGATCGAGCGAGGTCGACAACTGTTTCTCGATACCGACTGCGGACAGGCCACCAGGTTCTTTCGGATTGGCTTTGCCGGCGATTGCAATATTGTCTGCCCAGGACTTATCGACTAGCAGTTCGCCCAGAATGGTTTCGGTTTTTCCCTGGTTATAGACGTAGGCGGTATCGAGCTCGCTGTAGCCGGCATCGATAAATCGATCGAGCATGGTGGAGCCGGTGTTGGCATCTGCCTGATTGCCGATGGTCATGGTGCCCATTACGATTTTCACGATGATCTCTCCGGGAGTGTGGCCGTATCAACGGCAAAGGTTGCGTCGAACATACAGGGCACATTGCGTGGCAACTCGATGACGCCGAGCACTGAGCGCGCGTGTCTGCCAGCGTCGCCGAATATGTCTATAAACAAGCCAGACGAGACATCGGCTATCTCGGACATCTGGCCAAATCCCTCGACACAACAGATATAGTAATTCATCCGCAGCACTCGCTGGACTCGATTCAGTGATCCCAGTTCATCGCGCAGCCAGGCGAGCCCCTGCAGTGCGCAAATGCGCATCACTTCTTTGCCCTGCTGCAGGCTGATGTCTTCACCCACTCGGCCGCGGGTGCGGATTTCACCGTCGACTTTGGCAATTTGCCCGCTGAGGTACAGTGTGCCGTGGTGAATGGTTAGTGGCACATAGTCGAAGCCCGGGTTGGCCGGGGGCGGCAATTCGATGCCAAGCTGGGTCAGGCGTTGGTCGGGAGACAAGAGGATGCTCGCGCGGTGGCTCGGAGCGCAACTTTACCATGCAGGTCAGGTTTGTTACTCTCGCTGGACACTCTGGAGGCAATTTCAATGAAACCGCTGATGAAAACATCCACCCTTGTTGCGGCACTGTCGCTGGTTATCGGCGTATCTGCCGATGTCAGTTTCAACAGCGCTATGGCAGCCGAAGTCGAGGGACCGAAGCTGAACTGGAATCTGTCTACCTGGGGCAAACGCCGCGCGTTTACCGAAGGTCTGGAAGCGCTGTCGGCGCATGTGAAGGAAAAGACCGACGGCAATTTCGATATCAAGATCCACTACGGCGGCGCGCTTTCGAAGCCGCGTGAAAACCTCGATGGCATCTCGCTCGGTGCCTTTGAGATGGCATCGTTTTGCGCCTCCTACCATCCCGATAAGAATCGTGCCGCCACGGTGCTCGAGCTGCCTATGTTGCCGGTAGCCAATGGTGAAGTGCAGAAGGCGATCGATCTGGCGGTCTATGGCCACCCCTACACACAAAAGGAAATGGCACGCTGGAATGCACGCATTCTGATGTCTGCCGCACTGCCACAATACGAGTTTATGGGTAAAGGCGAGCCGCCGCGCAAGCTGGAAGATTTCAGCGGCATGCGCGTGCGTGCACTGGGTGGAATTGGCGAGGCGATGAAAGTGCTGGGCGCTGTGCCCACTACGGTCACCGCGCCAGAGACCTATCAGGCGATCGAAAGCGGCACTGTCGATGCGGCGGCATTTGCGTTCTACTCGCACTTTTCCTATCGCATCAACGAGGTTTCAACCTGGCGTACAACCAACCTTGCGCCAGGCAGCGTGAACTGCCCGGCGGTGGTCAACATCGACGCTTACGATTCACTGCCCGATCAATACAAGGCGCTGATGGATGATGCGGTTGACGTTGCCTATGTTGCTCTGAACGAGGCCTATGGCGCGGCGATCGACAAATACACACCGGTTGCCGATGCCGCCGGTATGGAAAAGATTACCTATACCCAGGAAGAGCTCGACAAGTTCCGCGAAACCGCGGCAGCCCCGGTGTGGGATGCATGGGTAGAAAAGCAGACTGCGGCCGGCGTTCCGGCGCAGGAACTGCTGGACCTGGTGCTAAAGACGGCAGCTGAAGCCAGTCAGTAACCATTGCCAGTGCTGGTAATTCGGTGGCGCCCGAGGGTGCCACCGATTCCCGAAATTATCCCGGCCACCATGCTGAGATACGCCGCGACCCTCGCGGTAAGATGAGGATCCGGTGACGAATACTTCGCATCCCGCCCCGGCTGCCATGCTCAGCTATGATCGCTGGCTGAGCCGAGCCGAAAACCTGCTTAACAATATTGCTGCGTTGGGCATTTTCATACTGATGCTCACGGCCACGGTGCAGATCCTCGGCCGTAAGCTGTTCAATATGCCAATACCTGGCTACATCGATATCGCCGAGCAATCCATCGCACTCTTTGCGTTTATGGGGGCAGCCTATTGCCAGCGCCTGAACGGCCATGTGCGGATGGAACTGGTACTGTCGCAGTTGCGTGGCCGGCTGTTGTGGTTTCTCGAGGCGTTTGGCACGCTGGTGGGGATGGTCCTGATCGGCATCATGATCAAGTACGGTTTCGATCACTTCCTGCGTGCCTGGAAGTTTGGCGACAGCACCATCGATATTGGCCTTGCCGTATGGCCCTCAAAACTGGTGGTGCCAGTGGCGTTTGGTGTGTTGTGGCTTAGATTGTTGTTACAGTTCATCGGTTATTGCCGCCTTATCAGGCACCCCACCGCACATCCTGTGTTGGTGCCGCTGATCGAAAATACCGAAGAACAGGCCGAGCGCGAAGCGCGCGAAAGTGAAACCGTGGGCGATCGATCGAATGGATAATTTTCAGATTGGCCTGCTGTTTACCGGCCTGATGTTAGTGCTGGTGTTCATCGGTGTGCGCGTGGCGTTTGCCGCGGC
>CAKZSB010000091.1 GCA_937920585.1 uncultured Granulosicoccaceae bacterium
CGCTGCAACTGCTCTGATGCATCGTCGAGTTCATGAAAACCGTTTGCCAGTTCCAGCGCGCCAAAATAGATTTCGAATCGACTGGCAACCGGCCAGGCCGGATCGCTGCGATCAATCCGCGCAAGCGAAGCCTGACTGGCCGGATAATCAAAAATGCAGGTGTACTGATCGGCCGGCAGCCGCTGTGCGAGCACGGTTCCTATTAGCAGGTCGAGCAAGGCGTCGATATCCTGCCGAATGGAATCCGGTGGACTGACTTTAGCCGCCTGCAGTGCAGCGATAACATCGTGCTGACCTGCTGTGGCTGGATCCAGATCGACATAGCGACGCAGGCAATCGCGATAGGACAGACGCTGGAGACCGGGAAATTCACCATCGTGCAAGCGCACCAGCAGCTGCTCTATCGAGTCGATCAGCTGGTGATGATCCATGCCCAGCCGATACCACTCCAGCATCGTAAACTCGGGATTATGGTGTCGCCCCTGCTCGGCTGCTCTGAAGACTTTACCGATCTCGTAGATATCGCCGACCCCGGCTGCCAGCAAACGCTTGTGATGAAACTCGACTGACGTGCGCAAGTAACGCGTGGCGTCGAGCGTCTCTACAGCATAGCTTTCGATGTGGGGATCGGTATTGGCACTCACCGATAGCTGCGGCGTCTCCACTTCGAGCACCTGCTCTTCAGCGAACCACTGACGCAATTGCCCGAGCAACCGTGCGCGTGCGCGCAGTGCTTTTACGGATGCAGCGGGCTGCCAGTTTGCAGCCGCTTGCCTGCTGCTCACCGCTATGAAGGCTAGTCTTTGACCCGGCTGACGTAGTCGCCGCTGCGCGTATCGACCTTGATCACTTCACCTTCTTCGATAAACAGTGGCACCTTGACGACTGCACCGGTCTCGAGTGTGGCGGGCTTGTTGCCACCCTGTGCGGTATCGCCGCGAAGCCCGGGGTCGCACTGGGTGATGGTAAGTTCGACGAAATTGGGCGGCGTGACACTCAGCGGCACACCGTCCCACAGCGTGACTTCGCAGTTGTCCTGCTCCTTTAGCCACAATTTGGCGTCGGCCACGGCTGTTTCAGCTGCAGCTATCTGTTCGTAGCTGACAGCATCCATGAAATGCCAGAACTCGCCATCGGTGTAGAGGTATTGCAGTTCGGTATCGACGACGTCGGCGGCCTCGACGCTCTCGCCGGACTTAAAGGTTTTTTCAACGACTCGGCCGGTTTTCAGGTTGCGCACCTTGACGCGATTGAATGCCTGGCCCTTGCCTGGTTTGACGAACTCGTTTTCGACGATGTTATAGGGATCGCCGTCGAGCATTATTTTCAATCCGCCCTTGAATTCGTTGGTGCTGAAAGTCGCCATGTCGTCGTCCGTCAAATGAAGCGCTGATTATAGCGGGTTCCGACTCAAACCACAGCGGCTCGCACGCCACGCCACGGCAGCCTGTGATCAGGCTGCCGCGCGAATTACATTACCTAGCGACGGTTGAACAACATCCGCAGCAAGCCTGCACGGTGCAGATAATAAAGCAGTGTCAGGATTGAACTGATCGCAGCCGCCAGATAGGTGAGGAATGCGGCGTTCAGCACTTTGCCCGCGCCATCGGCCTCGTCCTGGGTGACAATACCGGCGTCGAGCATGGCGGTTTTGGCACGTGCACTGGCATCCCACTCTACCGGCAGGGTTACCACCGAAAAGACCACGGCCGCGGCAAACAGCGCACAACCGACCAGCACAACCCAAAGCCCAAGGGTCGGTGCCATCGCCAGCATCATCATGCCGATCATCAGTACCGGCATGGACATTTTGCTGGAGATATTAGTCACCGGCACCAGCGAAGAGCGCATCTTCAGCCACTTATAACCTTGAGCATGCTGCAGCGCGTGACCCGCCTCGTGGCAGGCAACGCCAATCGCAGAGACCGAGGTCTGCCCGTAAACCGGCTCTGACAGACGCAGGGTTTTATCGCGCGGATCGTAGTGATCGCTGAGTCGACCGGATACGGCCTCGATGCGGCAGTCAGTCACACCGGCGCGTTCGAGCATCTGGCGCGCCGCCTCGGCCCCTGTCAGGTTGCCCGACGTGCCGACGGTTTCATATTTGGCAAAGGTGCGCTTGACCATCATCGACGCCAGACCCGACAACGCCATACCCGGCAACATCACCAGCAACATATAGGACATATCAAAGCCCATCATACGCACTCACTCCTGTTATTTAACTGTGTTTGTTCATTGCCAAGGTAGGTGGTCAAAGGCGACAACTCAACCGGGTTGACGCAATTTCACATTGTTACCCGCTACTCAACTTTAACCGATGCGACCTTCTGGAAACCACGCGGCAGACTCAGGCCACGCTTGCCTCGCTCGCCGAGATACTCTTCGAGGTCGCGCCGTTTGAACCAGGTGTGGCGTTTGCCGCTGACCACTTTCAACACCTGGCCATCGCCCACCACACGCAGCGCCAGCAGGCTGCATTCGGCAGCCTTGGGTAATGAGAGGATCTTGTTGCCCTTGCCCTTGCTCAACGCCGGAAGCTCGCCGACCGGGAATACCAGCATTTTGCCGTCAGAGCTGATTGCCACCACCAGATCGGCCGCAGGGTCCTGCACGCGCTGCGGCACCAGCACCGAGCTGCCGGCCGGCACACTCAACACGGCCTTGCCGGCCTTGTTGCGGCTGACCATGTCACCGAGTTTGCCAACAAAGCCGTAGCCACTGCCAGAGGCCAGCACGAAATGGCTATCATCGGGCCCCATCATAACGCCGATAAAGGTAGCGCCGTCGGGTGATTTGACTCGCCCGGCCAGCGGTTCTCCGAGGCTTCGCGCCGATGGAAGGCCATGCGAGGGCACGGCGTAGACGCGACCGGTCGAATCCAGAAACATCGCCGCCTGATTGCTTCGCCCGCGCGTCGCATGCTGAAAGCTGTCACCGGATTTGTAATTCAGCGTTTCCGGATCGACCTCGTGGCCCTTGGCCGCACGCACCCAGCCGCGCGCCGACAGCACCACGGTCACAGGCTCGCTCGGGATCAAATCGCTTTCGCTCATCGCCTGTGCCGCGTCGCGCTGAACAATCGGTGAGCGACGCTCGTCGCCATACACCTGCGCGTCGTCGCGCAGCTCTTTCTTGACCAGCGTTTTCATCCGGCGCTCGGAGCCCAGTGTCTTTTCAAGCTGCGCGCGCTCTTTCTCGAGCTCGTCCTGCTCGCCGCGGATTTTCATTTCCTCAAGCTTGGCGAGGTGTCGCAGCTTGAGTTCGAGGATTGCCTCGGCCTGCTCATCTGACAGCGAAAATCGCTTCATCAGCACCGGCTTGGGTTCATCGTTGTTGCGGATGATCGCGATGACTTCATCGATATTGAGGTAGGCCACCAACAGACCGGCCAGCAAATGCAGTCGCTTGTTGACCTTATCGAGCCGCCAACTTAGACGGCGGCGAACCGTTTCGAGTCGAAACTGCAGCCACTCGCTAAGCATCGTCTGCAGATTCTTGACCTGCGGACGTCCGTCGATGCCGATGACATTCAGATTGACGCGATAGCTGCGCTCCAGATCCGTAGTGGCAAACAGGTGTTGCATCAGCGACTCAGCCACCACGCGGCTGCTGCGCGGCACAATCACCAGCCGGGTCGGGTGCTCGTGGTCGGACTCATCGCGCAGGTCTTCGACCATCGGCAACTTTTTCGCCTGCATCTGCTGGGCAATCTGCTCAATGACGCGCGCACCTGATACCTGGTGAGGCAGCGCATTGATCACGATATCGCCATCTTCCACCTGATAGATCGCCCGCATCCGCACGCTGCCGTTGCCGGTCTCATATATACGTGTGAGATCTTCCTGCGAACTGATGATCTCTGCCGCCGTCGGGTAATCGGGTCCCGGCACATGCTGCATCAAATCGGCGACAGTAGCTTTGGGCTTGTCGAGCAGATGCACACAGGCCTCTACCAACTCGTTGAGATTGTGTGGCGGGATATCGGTCGCCATCCCGACGGCGATGCCGGTGGTGCCGTTGAGCAATACGTTCGGTAAACGTGCGGGCAACTGTGCCGGCTCGTTCATCGTGCCATCGAAGTTGGGCGTCCAGTCGACCGTGCCCTGACCAAGCTCCTGCAACAGCACCTTGGCGATTCTCGACAAGCGCGCCTCGGTGTAGCGCATGGCGGCAAACGATTTGGGATCGTCCGGCGCGCCCCAGTTGCCCTGCCCGTCGATCAACGGGTAGCGATAGGAGAATGGCTGTGCCATCAGCACCATCGCCTCGTAACAGGCCGAATCACCATGCGGGTGGTACTTACCGAGCACATCACCCACCGTGCGCGCCGACTTCTTGTGTTTCGAGGTCGCCGACAGGCCGAGTTCCGACATCGCATAAATAATGCGACGCTGGACTGGCTTGAGTCCGTCACCTATATGGGGCAGCGCACGGTCCAGAATGACATACATCGAATAGTCGAGGTAGGCCTTCTCGGTGAACTCCATCAGCGGTTGATGCTCGCCGCCGGCAGAAGACCCCAGTTCGTCGTCACTCATTATTTGTTTGGTCCAATTGCGAGGGCTGACTGTCGCCGTGGGGTACGACAACGGCTTTGGCCCGGGAAACCCGGCATTGTAAACCGCCAGCCGAATGCTTTGAAAGCCGCGTGGTTACAGATACGGCAATTCATTGACACCCACCGTTTGCCCCGCCACTCGGTGCCTGTTGCATTGTCTTTGCCGGTATGGGAACCAGTGCCACTGACCCGTGCATACGGTCGCCACATGCAGCCAGACCACGTTAACCATTGAAATTTAAGCGCTTTGCTAGGCGGGATGACAGACAAACCGCCCGGGTCGATGAAATCCAGACGGTTCAGATCAAAAAAAAATTCAAGACCGGGCGCCGCGAGTCGTTACACAACGCAACATGCAGCGGCGGTACTTTGACTGTTGCATACAAATAATAAAAATAACAATTATTTTCAGGGGGCAGAATATGCACGGTACTAACTACCGCAAGCCCGGTTTCTCAAGCACCGCTTATCGCTTGGGTCTGGCAACTACTGCAACACTTCTCGTATTAACCGGTTGTGGCGGGGGTGGAGGCGACTCAGAACTTACCGTCACCAGCCAGATTGATGTACCACCTCAAATCGCTGCAGCCCATTCCGGTGAGCTCAGCGCCTCCGCAGACATCATCGAGATCGTCGCAGGACAAGCTTCAACGATCAATCTGCTGAGTAACGATAGCTTCGCCAGCCAGGACACCGAACTGCAACTGCTCGGTACACCTGATTTCGGTACCGCCGAACTGCTGGAAAGCGGTGAGGTCAGCTACACCGCAAACGCCGACTTCGAAGGTACTGACAAGATCGTCTATCGACTCGTCGACGCGGCAGGCAATACATCGACAAGCACCATCTTCCTGTCCATTGCATGTGCATCCTGCTCACTCGAAGGCTCCGGTGATCAGTCCTGGCTGCAGGCGAATGCCGACAGCGTCGAGGTCAATGCTGGTCAGCACGCAGCAGTATCACCCATGCGTAACGACCAGATTCCCGATCGCGACAACGTCTCTTTCCGCATCGATGCCGATCCGGTCGAGGGCGTCATCGAGGCGCGATCCAACGGGGTTATCGTGTACAAGGCGCCTGAAAACTTCAAGGGCAGTGACACCATTCTCTACAGCATCCGCGACGATAACGGCAATCAGTCCATGGCCAGCATCGAGCTTACTATCGCCTGCCCGCTCTGTGGTGTGGCCGGTGTAGAACTGGCCTGGCCGGCGAACGCTTCGGACGAGAACATCGCCGGATATAGAATCTACTTCGGACCGGACGAAAACGAGTTCACCAGCACCATGCTGCGTGAGATTCGAGTCACCTCATCCGGCTTCAACGCCGATTCACCGAGCGTGACTTTCAACCCGACTACCGATCTCGATCTCGGTGGCCGCGACAGCGGATGCTTTAGAGTATCTGCGATTCGCGGCAACGAAGAATCGGAGCAGTCAAGCGCCACTTGTTTCACGCTTGGCTAGTCGAACGATCTGTTTTTTTGTACCAGTATAATAAAAAGTAAGTCCATTAATATAAGGTATGAGCGCCGGCCAGGGTGCAAGACTACCAACATAAGCTGTCAATAATAAGCGACAGTATTCTCCGCCAGCGCTTAGCAGCGCACTTAACGGGGTGATATCCTTATCACCCCGTCCTTTTACCCGAAATCTTTTGCGGCGACTGCCGCCAACTGCTGTAACCTCCCTCGCTTTAAGCTATTCCAGCCAATGACTCTCCTGTCACCCAGCAAGCTTGTCGAGCGCAACACCGATTACCTGCATCGGGTGCAGCAGAATGTAGGCAGCTTTGATCCCCCTTCCTGCAAACCGGCAGAACGCGTGCTGGCGCATCACACCATTGCGGCACTGGGCCGAACCACATCGTTCATATGCCTGCCCGCCGGTGGCGAACTGGAATTACCCGATATCACCAATGGGCTCGAATGTTTCGTGGTGGCGGGTTCTGTTGCGGACGATCACAGCGAGTATCCCGGTGGATTTTATCTGCGATTTCCAGGCAGGCAGGCACCCACTCGTCTCTATTCCGAGCCAGGCTGCACACTGCTGATGAAATACAATCAGTTTCCAGCCGAAGACGATGGCAATCGAAGCATCGACAGTCGCCACCCGGAGCAATGGATCGCGAACGCCGATGGCATTTGCGATATCTGCCCGTTACACGCGTTCGGTGGCGATAGCACCATGCTGGTCAAATGGCAGCAGGACGGAAGTTTCAAACCCGGTCTCGATCCACAGGGAGAAGAAATTCTGGTTCTCCAGGGCACGCTGAGCGACAACCTCGGCCAGTATCCCGTGGGCACCTGGCTGCGCGAACCCGTCGCACAATGGCACCACTGGCAGGCCACACGCGGCAGCCTGATATACTACAAAAGCGGACACTTTCCGAAGTAGCTGCAAAAGCCAGTCGCGCCATTCGGCTGTAAACGAACTGCGAACGATCCCCCGAACAGTCGAATCCTGAAGCCAGCCCCAAGCCAACACCAACATTTGCAATGCAAACCAGCAATACGGCCGATGTGCCCGATCGCATCACGGCGATCGCCGCAGAACTGGGATTCAGCCAGGTCGGCTATACCCGCGCTGAACTGGGCGAGCACGAACGCCATTTTCTAAACTGGCTCGACAACGACTATCACGGTGAAATGGACTACATGCAGCGCCACGCCGAATTGCGCTGCCAACCCAACCAGCTCCACGCCGACACTGCCACCGTTATTTCGGTCCGGCTTGACTATCTGCCACCCGACGCAGCCGAATCCTGGTCTGTTATCAACGACGATCGCAAAGCATTTGTCTCTCGCTATGCACTGGGGCGCGACTATCACAAACTGATGCGTCGCCGGCTGCAGAAACTGGCCGAACGGCTGTCAGATGAAATTGGCCCTTTCGGCTACCGCGCGTTTGTCGATAGCGCACCGGTACTGGAAAAGGCATTTGCACAATCGGCAGGGCTGGGATGGATCGGCAAACATACCAATCTGCTCAATCGCAACGCCGGCTCATGGTTTTTTCTGGGTGAGCTGTACACTGATCTGGTGCTGCCTGAAACCGGCAGCGACCCCGATCATCACTGCGGCAGTTGCCAGGCCTGTATCGATATCTGCCCCACGCAGGCCATCGTGGCACCTTATAAGCTCGACGCACGACGCTGCATCTCTTATCTCACCATCGAACTGCGCGGCAGTATTCCATTGGACCTGCGCCCGCTGATCGGCAATCGCATTTATGGCTGCGACGATTGCCAGCTGGTTTGCCCCTGGAACAAATTTTCCAGACCGACCACCGAACCCGACTTCGCCATTCGCCACGAACTCGACAGCGCCGACCTCATCGATCTTTTTAGCTGGACCGAAACCGAATTCCTCGAGCGCACCGCAGGCTCGGCCATTCGCAGAATCGGCCACGAGTGCTGGCTGCGCAATATTGCCGTGGCGATGGGTAATGCCCAGGCAGACGAACAGATATCACAAGCCTTGTCAGCCAGGGCCGATCATCCATCGTCGATGGTGCGCGAGCACGTGGCATGGGCACTGACGCGCCAGCAGGCAGCTGGTCAACAACAGAACGATAAATCGTGATCAAACGAACCCTGGCGTCACTAAAGGCATGGGCAAAACGGATTAAGTCTGAAATCTATGCGTTGTACATCGCCATGCACGACCCTCGCACCCCGGTGCACGCGAAGTATTTTGCGATGTTAGTCATTGGCTATGCACTCAGTCCAATCGACCTGATCCCGGATTTCATCCCGGTGCTTGGCCTGCTCGACGATCTGATTCTGCTGCCATTGGGCATTATTGCACTGGAAAAAATGATTCCGCCGGCCATCATGGTCTATGCACGCAAACAGGCGGACAAGCTGATTCGAACCGGCCTGCCCGCAAGCCAGTATGCCGCAATGATCATTGTCGCAATCTGGGCCCTGGTGCTCAGCAGTGCGATCTGGTGGCTGGTTAATCGCACACTGCTCAACGGTGGCATCAGACCGACAGCCCCCGTTCCCGCCAGCACCATTAGTACTCACGACCTGAATGGCCGGCGCAACACCGACAACAACCAGAAAAGCGATAGCGACAGAAGCCGAAGTCGCGAGCGCTCGCAGGATTAAAATCAGTCACGCCAAACTGACCCCTTTTCAATCGAGGCTATGATGTCGGGTTAAAGTTCAGACACCGGCTTGTGACAAACCGCTTCAATATTGTGCCCGTCTGGGCAGAGCACGAAGGCGGCATAGTAGTTCGCATTATAGTTCGGGCGCAGACCGGGTGGCCCATTGTCCGTGCCACCGGCCTCCAGCGCCGCACGGTAAAATGCATCGACTTGTTGCCGATTTCGAGCCACGAACGCGATGTGAAGGTGGGCCGGTTTTTCATCAGTCTGATGCAGGCAGAGTGATATGTCGCCATCCGGCTCGTAGAGCTCGACACCGTCCGGCGGCCATTCCGTCACCCCCGTTACACCGAGCGGCTCCAGTGCCTTAACGAAAAATGCCCGACTCGCCGGGTAATCGCTAACGCCGAATTTGACATGATCAAACATATTTTTCCCCAAAATTGGTCAGGCCCGCACTTGCCGAAAGCTACACGGTGCTCATGGCCGGTTGATAGTACAGGCAAACTTTAAAGGCGAGATACACTTAACGCCGGTGCGCCTGTCACGTCTCTGTATCGATAGACCGCCAACCGTGAATGACCTCGCGCGTCTTTTTAGCAAACCTGAAAAAATTCCCGCCACCATTGCCTGGCTGATCATGTTTGCGATTAATGGCCCACCCCTCGAGATGGCATAACAACAACGTGCCGACCGCACCATGTGAGATTATCGCCACCGATTGTTCCGCCGGCCCAGAATCTACAATTTTGTTTACCACAGCGACAATCCGATTCCGGGCGTGTTGCGCCGTCTCCCAACCACGAACCGACTCGGTGGGATGAGAAAAAAACCTGTCCGCGACCAGTTCGAACTCAGCTTTCGGCAAATAACCCGTGGCACGTCGATCATTCTCACCGAGTGCGCTGTGCTGCTGTACTTCTAAATGCAGATGCTTCGCCAGAATACCTGCACCATCAAGGGCTTTTTTCTCCGAACTGGAGTGCACACTCGTAATACCTGAGACCCAATTATTGACGAGCATCTGCTCCATTCTCTGAACGCCAACCGCAGATAGTGACCACTGCTCAACGGGAATCAGGGGATCAATGTCTACTTCCGGATGCGTAATAAAGAAAACGGTGCTCATCGTGCTTTATGTCCCGGCACTCTGAAGTCGGATGTAAAAATGCTGGAAAGGCGGTTCAGTCGCCAGCGTTTCGGCCGCGCAAAAATTCCAGTTTGCTGCGAATCTGACTTTCCAGTCCACGATCAACTGGCTCATAAAAAGGGGCCGGATCAATGTCATCGGGAAAATAGCGCTGCCCGGCACTGAATGCGCCCTCCTCATCATGCGAGTATCGATAATCGGCGCCATGCCCGATGGATTTCATCAATTCGGTCGGCGCATTGCGCAGGTGCACCGGCACTTCGGCATTGCCACTGCTGGCCACCAGGTCCATGGCACGTTTATACGCCACGTATGCTGCATTGCTCTTGGCTGCCGCCGCCAGATACAACACCGCCTGCCCCAGCATCAGCTCACCCTCCGGACTTCCCAGTCGCTCAAAAGAAGACCATGCGTCGAGCGCCAGATGCAGTGCTCTGGGGTCGGCATTGCCAATGTCCTCAGAGGCGATGCGCACGATTCGGCGGGCCAGATAAGCCGGATCGCAACCGCCGTCGATCATGCGACAGAACCAGTACAGCGCCGCATCCGGGTCACTGCCTCGAACGGATTTATGCATCGCCGATATCTGATCGTAAAAGATATCGCCGCCGCGATCGAAGTGACGCAGCGTGTCGCGGGTGACTTCTGCCAGAATCTGCTCATCAATCACAGCGTTGCCATCGGTTTGCGCAAGTGCTAAATCACTGGCTAACTCCAGCAGCACCAGCGACCGGCGTGCATCGCCGTCAGCCGCCGCTGCCAACTGCTGAACGATTTCATCACTGGCGCTAACAGTGCCGGCAAGCCCGCGCGATTCGTCGGCCAGCGCACGCCGAATCACCTGGGCGATATCCTCTGGCTCAAGGCGCTTTAGTATGTATACGCGCACTCTCGACAACAGCGCATTGTTCAACGCAAAAGAGGGATTTTCGGTCGTCGCCCCGACAAAATAAAAGGTGCCATCTTCAATGTGAGGCAAAAAAGCATCCTGTTGCGCCTTGTTGAAACGATGCACCTCGTCGACAAACAGCAACGTCCTGCGACCGGACTCGGCAAAGTTATTGTTGGCCGTTTCAACCGCGGCACGAATGTCCTTCACCCCCGACAACACGGCCGACAAACTGACAAAGCCGCTGTCGCATACGCCGGCCAGCATTCTCGCCAGCGTCGTTTTGCCAGTACCGGGCGGCCCCCAGAAAATCATTGAGTGCAACACCTGATGTTGCAGCGCGTTGCGCAGTGTGGCCCGTTCGCCGAGCAAGTGTCGCTGACCGGAAAACTCGTCGAGCGATGTTGGTCGCATCCGGTCGGCCAGCGGCGCAGCAGCTGCCAGTTCAGGCAGCAGTGATTGCTGGTTACTCAAGCGCGTAACTCGCGGCGATCACTCTGCCGGCGTTTCTAACGGTGTGCTTTTTATCACTTCAAGGGTGATTTCACTGCCTTGCTGCAGCACTCGACCGTCGTCTTGCTCAGCCGCAACCGGGTTGGCTGCAGGCTCTGCCGGCCCGTCTGTGCCAGTGTCATCGGTAATCGTGGCATCGGTTACCGGCTGTGAAGCAGGCTCTGGCTCGATATCGGGCAGTGGCTCCAGCAGCAGATCATCCGTCTCCGGTGCCGGTGGCGGCGTTGCCGGCAGTGTTTCCTGCGACTCTTCAAGCAGCGGATCGATGTTCGCAGGCGCGCGCTCGGTGGCACCATCTTCGGGCGAGCGCATCAGTTCGATTGGCTGCTCTCCCGCTTCACCCACCACATCCACGCCCTCCGGCGGGGTAAACAGAAAACTGGAATCATCCAGTGCGACATTCTTCCGGAAGTTGTCGAAACGGATCTGCGTGGCCTGCTCGAAGTTGTCGCGCAACTCCATGGCTTTCAGGCCGTTGTCATCCAACGCCAGAAACACTGTGTTGAAGTCGGTGTCCTGCACCAGCGGATCGAGCTGAAACCATTGCAGCCCTTTATCGATACCCAGCTCGGTGATGGTAAATTCGCGTTGCAGCGATCGCTGACCGCTCAGCAGGCCAATCGGCGCACTGCCCAGAGTCGTCGCCTGTGGCTGCATGGTGACCTGCTGAATGTCTTCGTCGTAGATCCACAAGGTAGCGCCATCGGCGACGATCACCTGCGGTGCCGGATCGGTATAGGTCCAGCGGAATTTGCCCGGCCGCAGCAGCTCGACATTGCCGCTGGATTCCTGCAACGGCACGGAATCACTGTCGTAGACGGTTTGCGTGAAGCTCGCACTGAACGACCGCAAATTAGCGGTAAAATCGAGCAACTCCGACGCACTCGAGACTGAATGGGAAAGCGCTGTCAGTGTGACGGCAAAACCGAGTGAAACAGTTTTTATATTGATCATTATTGGACAATGTTCCCTGGGCAGCCATCACAGGATGGTGCGTCCCAATAGCTAGCGGTGGAGTTAAACAGACCCGCTGTTTAATCTGTGGTTCAACCGGGATATGGCAACAGCAGCCTATACCGGGGGCGGCGCTATGACTTCGCGCGATCCGTTGTGCTGGACTGCGCTGACCACCCCCGCCGCCTCCATTTCTTCAACCATTCTGGCGGCCCGGTTGTAGCCGATTTTCAATCGTCTCTGCACATAGGAGATCGATGCCTTGCGCGACTCGGTCACGATCGCCACCGCCTGATCGTAGAGCGCATCTTTCTCGCCCCCTTCATCACCGCCTTCGCTGGCAAGCCCGGGTAACGGTGTGTTGGATTCTTCGAGGATTGCATCGACGTACACCGCCGTGCCCGATTCCTTCAGCCAGGCCACCACACTGTGAACTTCGTGATCATCGACAAAAGCGCCGTGCACACGTTCCGGGTGCGCAGTGCCGGGTGGCAGATAGAGCATATCACCGTGGCCCAGCAGCGCCTCTGCCCCGCCCTGATCGAGGATAGTGCGCGAATCGATTCGCGATGACACCTGAAACGCCATGCGAGTGGGAATGTTGGCTTTAATCAGTCCGGTGATCACATCGACCGAGGGACGCTGCGTTGCCAGCACCAGATGAATACCGGCGGCACGAGCCTTCTGGGCGATTCGGGCAATGAGTTCTTCAACCTTCTTGCCCACCACCATCATCATGTCGGCGAATTCGTCAACTACCACGACGATGAATGGCAGTGGCTCCAGCAACGGCGGTGGTGCCGAGGGATCAAAAGCTTCTTCGGGCTTGTAGAGCGGATCGGGGATCGGCTCACCACGCTCGGCCGCTTCGGTGACCTTCTTGTTGAAGCCCCCGATATTTCGCACCCCCATTGCCGCCATCAGTCGATAGCGTCGCTCCATTTCGCCTACACACCATCGCAAGGCATTGGCCGCCTCTTTCATGTCAGTGACAACCGGGGCGAGCAGATGCGGAATGCCCTCGTAGACATTCAGCTCCAGCATCTTGGGATCGATTAGGATCAGCCTGACCTGATCGGCGGTTGCTTTGTACAGCAGACTGATCAACATCGAGTTCACCGCAACCGACTTACCCGAGCCGGTGGTACCCGCAACCAGCAAGTGAGGCATTTTGGCCAGATCTGCCACCACCGGCAGACCACTGATGTCCTTGCCCAGTGCAATCGCCAATGGCGATTTGGTCTGCTTGTATTTGGCCGATTGCAGAATTTCCGTCAGCTGAACAATTTCCCGATCTTCGTTGGGTATTTCCAGGCCGATGGTCGATTTGCCCGCGATCACCTCGACGACCCGCACGCTCATCACCGACAGCGAGCGGGCAATATCCTTGGAGATATTGGTGATTTTGCTGACCTTCAGACCCGGCGCCGGCAATACTTCAAAGCGGGTAATTACCGGGCCCGGGTGGACCGCAACCACCTCGACCACAATATTGAACTCGGCGAGTTTGGTCTCGAGCAGGCCAGACAACTGCTGCAGCGATTCTTCTGAGTATCCGCTTTGCACCTGTGTGATCGCATCGAGCAGATTGACCGGTGGAATCTCGGATTGAACCCGCGTGGCATTGTTCAGCGCGCCCAAAGCATCGCCTGGTGACGCGGCCTCAGCCGGCACTTGCGCGGGCTCGGGAGGTGCCGGGGGTGGCACAACAACCGGCGCAGCAGGCGGTGGCACAACTACCGGTGCCGTCGCCTTGTCTGCAACCGGCGTTAGTGCAAACGGTTTTTTGGCCGGTTTTGGCGGCGCAACATCAGCAGCACTATCCAACGGATCTTCAGCTGCACCGGCTGCATTGGCAGCTGCCGCACGCGGATGCAGGATCGGTGGCGGGCTCGCGGCGATCGCCTCTCGTTCCAGCTCTTCCTGTCGCTTGCTGAGCAGTTGCCGCGCCCGCTGGCGACGTGCCTCCCGAAACTCCATATAGTCCCGAGCACGCTGAAATGCCTCGACGCCGGCATTGCGCAGCCACAGCGACGCCCTGAGTGTCAGCGATCCAACCTGCTCAACGATCCGAAACCAGGACACGCCCGTCATGAAGGTGACCGAGGCCAGAAACAGTGACAACAGCAGCAAAGTGCTGCCCAGGGTATTCACTACCCGCACCATGTTGCCGGCCAGCCAGGTACCGAGCACGCCGCCCCCGCCAGCCCCGATCGGCAAATCGCCGCGGTGGACAAAAAAGTGCAGATCGGCCAGGCCACAGGCCGTGGCAATAAGCAATGCAGCCCCGGTGACACGAGCAAACAGCAGCACCGGTGCGCTGACGCTTCGCTCATCGCGAAAAGCGATCCAGCCAAGCCACGCTATCGCGACCGGCAGCAGATAGGCTACATAACCGAACAGGAACATGGTGATGTCGGCAAACCAGGCACCCAGAATGCCGCAGGCATTGGCCACAGCGCCGCCGCTTCCGGTATGCGACCAGCCCGGGTCGTTGCCGTGAAAGGTCAGCAGAGATACCAGCATAAGCACCGCGACAACCGCAACAAAGATCGCCGATACTTCCCTCACCCCGCGATGCAGCAACGCCAGCGCACGTGCGGTCAGCTCGGCATCCATGGGTGTCTGGATGGATTTGCCATTGTACTTTGGCGGCTTGGGCATCGCTTTAGGCGCCGCCTTCGGCGCGACCCGGGCGGTCGACGCTTTGGTGGCGCGCGAAGCGGTTTTCTTGCCTTTCGCCGCGCGGGCCTTGCCGGTGCTAGCGGCACGACTTGAGCGTGAGGCAGGGCTTGCTGCTTTAGTCGTCAACTGTTATCCAATATCGGCGGGCATCGGCACTGACGAGGCCGACGCAACCCGTTAAATTCAAATTAATTCAATGGCTTTCGACACAGCGCAGACTAGCCAGTGGCATGTTGCCCACCCGGTAAGGGGTGAGATATAAAAGGCTGCCTGATATCCATTTACAACAGCCTGCAGAGGTCCGGGACACGCATCATTTGCGCAATCCACCTCACAATCAAAAACCTTTCTAGCGGGGTCCAGGATGTATAATCGTCGACTCGCTATGGTAGGGCCAAGCGCCTGCCCGGCCCAAGATCATTTTTAGATTGTCATGAAGAATCAGACAGTCAATACCTCGAAAGCAGACCGATGCCAGAACAGAACAGACACTGCAAGCTACTCATACTCGGCTCGGGCCCGGCCGGATACACCGCGGCCGTTTACGCGGCTCGCGCGAACCTCAACCCGGTTCTGATCACAGGCGTTGAACAGGGCGGCCAGCTGATGACCACCACCGATGTCGACAACTGGCCGGCCGATGACCAGGGCGTGCTCGGCCCCGACCTGATGGCGCGTTTTCAGAAACACGCCGAGCGCTTTGAAACCGAGCTGGTCTTCGACCACATCAACAAGGTGGAGCTCGGCTCGCGCC